>CAZXHR010000039.1:0-24979 GCA_964640465.1 uncultured Opitutaceae bacterium | reverse complement strand
CGGCGGTGATGGAGATGACGTTGGTCGGGATGTAGGCCGAGACGTCGCCGGCCTGGGTCTCGATGATGGGGAGCGCGGTGAGCGAGCCGTTGCCGTTCTTCTCGTTGACGCGGGCGGAGCGCTCGAGGAGGCGGGAGTGCAGGTAGAAGACGTCGCCGGGGTACGCCTCGCGGCCGGAGGGGCGCTTGAGCACGAGGGAGATCTGGCGGTAGGCGCCGGCGTGCTTGGAGAGGTCGTCGTAGACGACGAGGGCGTCCATGCCGTTGGCCATGAACCACTCGCCCATCGCGGTGCCGGAGTACGGGGCGATGTATTGGTTGGCCGGATTGTCGGAGGCGGGCGCGGAGACGATGATGGTGTGGTCGAGGGCGCCGGCCTCCTCGAGGACGCCGATGGTGCGGGCGATGTTGGCGTTCTTCTGGCCGACGGCGACGTAGATGGAATAGACCGGGCGGAAGGCGGGGTCGCCGGAGGCGAGGCCGGCCTTGTTGATGCGGGCCTGGTTGATGATGGTGTCGATGGCGATGGCGGTCTTGCCGGTACCGCGGTCGCCGATGATGAGCTCGCGCTGGCCGCGGCCGATCGGGATCATGGAGTCGATCGACATGATGCCGGTGAGCAGCGGCTGGTTGACGCCTTTGCGGGCGATGATGCCGGGGGCGATCTTCTCGACGGGATAGAACTCCTTGGCGTCGATCGGGCCCTTGCCGTCGATGGGGCGGCCGAGGGCGTCGACCACGCGGCCGAGGAGGGTCTTGCCGGCGGGGACGGAGAGCAGGCGGCCGGTGGTGCGGCACTCGTCGCCTTCCTTGAGCTTGGCGACATCGCCGAGGAGGACGCAGCCGACCTCGTCTTCCTCGAGGTTGAGGGCGATGCCGATGACATCGCCGGGGAACTGGACCATCTCGTTGTACATCACGTCCGAGAGTCCGTCGACCTTGGCGACGCCGTCGGCGAGGGTGCGGATGTGGCCGACGTTCTTCTTGACCGTCTTGGTCTGGAGTTTGGCGATCTGTTGCTCGATTTGTTCGATGACGGAGCTCATGGGACGCGTGCGCTAAGGGAGAATGGAAAGTGGGAAGGGAGAACGCAGAGTGATGCGGGCGGATCAGACGGTGGCCGCGGAGAGGGATTCGAGCTGGGCGGCGATGGAGCGCTCGAAGACATCGTCGCCGATGCTGATGCGCAGGCCGGCGATGAGGGCGGGGTTCTCGACGGAGGTCGCGGAAATGGGGCGACGGTAGAGTTTCGAGAGTTCGGAGAGGATCGAGGGGATGGCGCCATTGGCGAGCGCGCCGGCAAACTCGATCTTGGCGCGGCTGCGAGCGTACTCGCGAGCGACCAGGCGGTGGTATTCGCGCAGGACGGCGGCGGCGTGGGCGGGCGGCTTCTGCTCGAACCAGGCGAGCACATCGCCGACGCGCGCTTCGGAGAGCTGGCCGTTCTCGAGGCTGAGCGCGAGGAGGAGCTTGGCGGTAGCGCGGGCTTTCTTGGGGGCGGGCATGTTGCGCGGGAGCTAAGGCGGAAGGGAGAAGGCGGAATGGAGAAGTGATGACGGCTGGACTGCGATGTGCGGTGCGGCGGACGAGTTCCTAGTTT
Organism: uncultured Opitutaceae bacterium; assembly: GCA_964640465.1. GTDB lineage: Bacteria > Verrucomicrobiota > Verrucomicrobiia > Opitutales > Opitutaceae > CAJCBL01. The sequence continues at coordinate 23,380 of CAZXHR010000039.1, read as the reverse complement.
TCCATTCTACGTTCTGCGGTGGGCGGTCAGACGCCGGTGAGTTCGCGGGTGGCGCTCTGCGTGTAGCGGGACTTCTCGTCGGGCGAGAGCTCCCTGGTGAGGACCTTGCCGGCGGTGAGGGTGACGAGGCGGGCGATCTCGCCGCGGACCTCGGAGATCATCTTGCCGCGCTCGAGCTCGATGGCCTGCTGGGCCTTGGCGAGCATGGCGGCGGTCTGGGCGGCGGTATCCTGAGTCTGGCGATCGGCGAGCTCCTTGGCGGTCTTGCGGGCGTCGTTGACGATGCCCTGGGCCTCGGTGGCGGCCTTGCGGAGGATCTCCTCGCTCTGCTGGTTGGCCTGTTCGAGCTTGGCCTTCATCTCCTCGGCGTACTTCAGGCCGGATTCGATCTTGTGCTGGCGCTCGTCCATCGTGGCGAGGACGGGCTTGATGCCCCAGCGGTAGAGGACGAAGGAGAGGATCGCGAAGCTGACGACCTGCATCGCGACATAGTTGAGCGAGAGGCCGAACTGCTCGGCCAGCCCGCCGGAGGCGGCCGCGTGTTCGGCGGCTGCATGGACTTCGGCTGAGGCGAGGAGATTAAGGAGCATGGCGATGAGGAAAGGGGCGATGCACCGCCCGGGGCGGTGCATCCGGGATTCGGAGAACGGCTCAGACGGGCTTGGCGATGAGCAGCGCGAGCAGGCCGATGCCTTCCGCGAGCGCCATGGCCAAGATGGATTGGACGAGGATCTTGCCGGAAGCGCCGGGGTTGCGGCCGACTGATTCGCAAGCGCGGAAGCCGATGAGTCCGACGCCGATGGCAGCGCCGAAAACGCCAGCGGCGGTGGCAAGATTACCAGAGATTTCTGCGAGGATGGTGGTCATGTGGTGGTGGACTTGGTTGGTTGTTGCGTCCGGCTGTCCGCACATCTGTGTGGCACGGTCCCAGTCGGAAAAGGGTCAGTGATGGGGGGCTTCGTGTTCGTCGTCGCCGTGGTTGCAGAGCAGGCCGATGTAGACGCTGAGCAGCAGCGTGAACACCAGCGCCTGGACAAAGCCCACGAGGACCTCGAGGAAGTAGAATGGGAAGAGGAACCCAGTGGCGTGGAGCAGGTTCTCGCCGCCGAAGACGTTGCCGAAGAGACGGACGGAGAGGGTGAAGGGACGGATACAGATCGAGACGATTTCGATGAAGCCGACCAAGAAGAAGATCACCGAGAGCGGGTAGTAGATGTAGGCGGCGACTTCGCTGCGGTCGGCCTTGTTGCCGAACCAGTCGTAGAGCATGTGCTTCGGGCCGGCGTAGCGGAGACTGATGGCGAACCAGGCGAACATGGCGACGGCGGCGAGGGCGATCGTGCCGTTCCAGTCGGCGTTGGCGGGGCGGATGAAGGGCTCGGTGAGATGGAAATACTTCACCGGCAACAACCAGAGAACCTTCACGGTCTCTTCCGTTTCGTGGCCCAGACCGACGCTGCCGACTCCCGGGATGAGCCCGCTCCAGTTCTGCAGGAGGATATAGAGGAATAGGCAGACGAGGACCGGGAACGACGCGCCAAAGGCCTTCTTGCCGATGATCGGCTCGTAGAGTCCGCGCAGGGCGCCGAGCGCGCTCTCGACGATGGCTTGGCCGCGCGAGGGGATGAGCTGCGGCCGCTTCACCAGCAGGCGCAGCCCGAGCAAAATTAGGAGAGAGACCACCCAGCCGGTGACGATGCTGTTGGTGACCGGCAGGCCGAGGACGGGAATCTCGAAAAGCTTGGTGGCGGCCGGTTCGACGCCGCCGGAAGCGTGCGCGATGCTGGTCGCGAAGAGAGCGATCAGTGCGATTGAAGAAGCTCGGCCGATCATGGGGAGTGAGGCGTGCGCAGAAGAGAGATGTGGAAAAACCACATCGGGCCAATCGAGGAGGAACTACAGGAAAAAACCCGAACAGGTCAGAAATTCACTCTTTGCACCGCTGGCAAGCAACTGAAAAGCGCTACGCCTCCGAAGGGTTTACTCGCTCATTAGCAGGAACAAGCGCGACACGCCTATCCCACTACGGCGACGAGCGACTGATAGGCGGGAGCCTTGAGCTGGAAGACGGTTGGCTCCTCGAACGGCCAGGGCGCGTCGGGGACGATCCTCCATCGGGGATGCTGCTCCAGCACCTCGCGGCCGTCGGCGAAGTAGCCGGCATGATCGGTGCGGAAATAGAACCGGCCTCCGGGTGCCATGCGGGCGGCGAGCGACTCCAGAAAATCGGCGCGGACGAGCCGGTTCTTGTGGTGGCGCTTCTTAGGCCAAGGATCGGGGAAGAGCAGGAAGACTTCGGCGAAGGCTATTCCAGCCTGGAGGCATTCGAGCAGCTCGGCCGCCTCGGCCTTGTGGAAATGGACGTTGGTCAGGCCGACGCGATTGCGCTTCTTGTTCGCGCGCTCCAGCCGGTCGCTGAGGATGTCGATGCCGAGGCAAAACCGCTCCGGGTGCGCCTCCGCAAAGCGCGTGAGGAAGTGGCCGTGGCCGCAGCCGATCTCCAAGGTGATCGCGGCCGGGGGCGGCGGGAGCACGGGCGGGAGTTCGGTGCGCAACTGTACCAGCCGCGCCTCGACGCGGTGGACGAACTCGGGCTTGGCCCCGGGGTGGAATTGCATGACGCCTTCCATGGACCCGGCCCAAGCGCGCGCTGACAACCGAAAAGTGGCGGCGTCTGACGTCAGCTTTGAGACTGCGGCATCACAGCCGCCGCTGGCGCCGGTGGCGGCTGCTGCAACGGAAGCGTAACGACGAAGGTCGTCCCCTGCCCCGGTGTGCTCTCGGCCCAGACGCGGCCGCCGTGGAGGTGGACGATGTGTTTGACGATGCTTAGTCCGAGGCCGGTGCCGCCCTTCTCGCGCGAGCGGCCCTTGTCGACGCGGTAGAAGCGTTCGAAGAGGTGCGGGAGGTCTTTGGCGGGAATGCCGGGGCCGTTGTCGACGACGCGAATCTCGATCTCCGACGGGAGAACGCCGGTGCGGATCGCGATGGTGGACTGCGGCGGCGTGTACTTCAGCGCGTTGTCGAGGAGGTTGTCGAAAACCTGGTGGAGGCGGACGGCGTCGATAGGAATCGGCGGCAGCGACTCGCCGAGCTGGAGCTCGATGCGATGGCCTGTGTTGGCGGCGCGGTGACGGTAGTCCTCGGCGAGCTCGCGGACGAAGCGCGTGAGATCGGCCGGCTCCAGTTTCAGGCAGGGTTTGCCGGATTCGAGACGGGAAAGCGTGAGCAGGTCCTCGAGGATGAGGTGAAGGCGGTCGGTGTGGCGCTGGATCGTGCGCAGGAAGCGCTCGCGGTCGGCCTCGGGGATCTCGCGGTGGCCATCGACGAGCGTCTCGACAAAGCCCTTGATCACGCTCAGAGGGGTGCGCAACTCGTGAGAGACGTTGGCAACGAAGTCCTTGCGCATGGATTCGAGCTGCTTCTGCCGCGTGACTTCGTGAAGGACGCAGAGAACCCAGCGGTCCTTGCTACCGTCCCATGCGGGGACGATGGCACCGGTCGCTTCGACCCAGACCGAGGTGTTGTTGGTGCCAGAAAATTCGAGATCGACCCGATTCGCGGCAGCGCCGCGGCGGACATCGTCGAGAAAGGCGTCGAGCGCGCTGCTGTGGACAAGGGTTTCGACTCGCTGACCAAGACAGTCGACTGCTTTGGGGAAGAGCGCGGCCAGAGCCTTGTTGGCGAGAACGACCTTGTTCGCCTCGTCGACAGCGAGCACGCCCTCCTGGAGACTACCGAGCGTGGCTTCGATCTGGTTGAGCTGACTGGAGCGAGCGGCTTCGGCAATGCGAAGGGCTTCGACGAGGTCGTTGGCGGCGCTGGCGGTTGCGCGCCAGTCGGCTTTGAAGGGGCCGACGACGGCATCGATCAAGTACGGCGCGCGCCGCTTCATGGCTGCCCGCAGGTCGCGGTGCCGTTGGCGAGCATCCCATAAGAGCTTGATGAGCAGCAGGATGCCTGCCGATTCCAGGACTAGGGCCAGCTTCAGCATGCGCGGGCTTGCGGGTCGACCATTCGGTAGCCGACGCCGCGGAGGGTCTCGATGAGTTCGGCCTGATCGCCGAGTTTCTCACGGAGGCGCCGGATGTGGGTGTCGACCGTACGCGTCTCGATCTCGGTTTCGTAGTTCCAGACGTTGAGGAGGAGGTGCTCGCGTGTTTGCACCCTGCCCTTTCGCTCCATGAGCAATTGCAGAAGGCGAAACTCCGTGGCGGTGAGATCGACTGGCGCGCCCTTGATCGTTACTTCGTGGCGCTCGCTATCGAGGACGATGGTGCCGAGTTCGAGATGCTTGGGTTGCTCTCCATCGGCGCTGGAAGAACGCCGGAGCAGGCCTTGGACGCGCAGCGTCAACTCCTTTGTGCTGAAAGGCTTGCAGACATAGTCATCGCCGCCGACTTCGAGCCCGAGCACGCGATCCGCCTCCTCGGCCTTGGCGGTGAGGAAGATGACCGGGATGGATTTTGTCTTGGGATCGGCGCGAAGCATCCGGCAGAGCTGGATGCCGCTGATTTCGGGCATCATCACATCCAAGATGATCAAGTCCGGCTGGAAGGTGCGGATCTTGGCGATGCACTGGGTGGGATTGTTGAGCGTCTCGGCTTCGAAGCCCTTGGCACGCAACTGATAGCTGACGAGCTCGGTGACGTCGGGTTCGTCGTCGACGATGAGAATGCGCTTGGACCGTGTGTCGGCCATGTGCGACAGGCTAGTGTCGGGACGGCGGCTTTCCAGTGAAAAGCCCGGCGTCACCGGAATGTAACCTCCTCGAAGCGTTGCCGATGCGGGGCCCCCGCATCGGCCCTTCGTGAGCCTTCGCCAGCCGTTGTCAGGAGGCGGCGGGTGGCGTGGGCGCGGTGCCGTCCCCTGCCCTGCCCGACTCGATCAACACCAGCAACACGCTCAGGTCGGCCGGGCTTACGCCGCTGATGCGGCTGGCTTGGCCGAGCGTGGCCGGGCGCTGCGCGGCGAGCTTGAGGGCGCACTCCTTGCGAAGGCCGCGGATGGCGAGGAAGTCGAGATCGGCGGGCACTTTCACGCGCTCCAGTCCGGAGAGTCGCTCGATGATACGCCCCTCCCGCTCCAGATAACCGCGGTAACGGATGCGGTAGAGCACCTCGTCGCGCACGGCGGCGTTTTCCTGGAGAAACTCGGGCGGCAGCTCCGGCTCGTTGCCCACGCGCCGGATCAGCTCGCCATATGTGGCGCCATGGCTGCGGGCGGACTCCAGTTGCGCGCACCAGTGCCCTACCCGCTCGGCCTTGCGCTCGATTCGCTCCAAGCGCCCTGCCCCGACCAGCCCGGGCAACCGCCGCAGGTGCGGGAGCAGGCGCAGCTCGGCCGAGCCGTGGTTGAGGAGCAGGCGGTGCTCGGCGCGGCTGGTGAACATCCGGTAGGGCTCGTTCGTCCCCTTCGTGACGAGGTCGTCGATGAGCACGCCGATGTAGGCCTCGTGGCGCCCCAGCACCAGCGGCTCGCCGCCGCGGACTTTCTGGGCGGCGTTGATTCCGGCCACGGCCCCCTGCCCTGCGGCCTCCTCGTAACCCGAGGTGCCGTTGATCTGGCCGGCGCAGAACAACCCCTCGACGATCCGCGACTCCAAGCTCGGCCAGAGCTGCGTCGGCGGCGCGTAGTCGTACTCCACCGCATAGGCCGGGCGCACGACCACCGCGGCCTCCAGCCCCGGGATGCTGTGGATCAACTCAAGCTGGACGTGGAACGGCATGCTCGTGGACAGGCCGTTGATGTAGTACTCGTCGGTGTGCCGCCCTTCCGGCTCCAGAAAGAGCAAGTGGCGCGGCTTGTCGGCGAAGCGCACGAACTTGTCCTCGATGCTCGGGCAATACCGCGGGCCGACGCCCTTGATCTGGCCCGAGTACATCGCCGAGGTGTGCTTGTTGGCCCGCACGATCTCGGCGGAGCGCTCCGTCGTGTAGGTCATCCAGCACGAGAGCTGGTCGGACCCCGGCGCCCAGCCCTCCTGGCGCTGCCCCGAGTGTTCCACGTGGAACATCGCCTCCGGGTCGTGGGTGTCGTGGAACGCGAAGAGCGTGGGCTGCGCGTCGCCCTTCTGCTCCTCCATCTTTGAGAAATCCAGACTGCGCCCCAGGACGCGCGCGGGCGTGCCGGTCTTGAACCGCCGCAGCTCGATCCCTGCGGCCTCCAGGCTGGCCGACAACGTCTTCGCGCTGAAGTCCCCGAGCCGACCGCCTTCGTTCTTGTTCGTCCCGATGTGGAGCAGCCCGCGCAGGAACGTGCCGGTGGTCAGCACCACCGTCCGCCCATGGAAGTCGATGTCGAGGTTGCTGTGGCAGCCGACAACTTTGCTGCCTTCCACGATCAACCCCGTGACCGTGGCTTGGAAGATCTGGAGCCCGGGCTGGAGCTCCAGCGCATGCTTCATGCGGAACTGGTACGCCTTCTTGTCGCATTGCGCGCGGGGCGACTGGACCGCCGGGCCCTTGGATTCGTTGAGCAACCGGAATTGGATGCCCGTGGCGTCGGTGTTGAGCGCCATCTCGCCGCCGAGCGCGTCGATCTCGCGCACGATCTGACCCTTGGCCTGGCCGCCGATCGCCGGGTTGCAGCTCATCTGGGCGATGGTGTCGAGGTTGCCGGTGAGCAGCAGGGTGGAGGCCCCGAGCCGCGCCGCCGCCAACGCGGCCTCGCAACCGGCATGGCCGGCGCCGCACACGATCACATCGAAGACCTTCTCTTGGAAAGCGTACGCCATGGCAGTGCTAACGAAGCTCGCAGGGTGGGGGACGGTGCCGGCTCATTTGCCGATACAGAAACTCGAAAACAGCTTGTCCAGCACGCGCTCGTGGTCGACGCGCCCGCCGATTCGCCCCAGCGCATCCAGCGCGCCGCGCAGATCCGACGCCATCAACTCGTCCGGGGCCGTCCCCGGAGCGCCGAGTTTTTCCTCCGCAAACGCCAGACAACGCGTGGCTTCCGTGAGATCGGCGGCGTGGCGCGCATTGATCGCGATGAGGTCGTCGCCTATCGTAAGTCGTTCTCTATCGACAATTTCGGCAATCTTCAATTCGAGCTCGCCGATGCCGTCACCCTTCAGTGCCGACACTCCGACCTGCTCGAAGTCCCTCCACGCGGCCGGGACCGGCCCAGCCTCGGGGCACGGGGCGGGGGCGAGATCGGTCTTGTTCCACACCAACACCGTGTTCGCGGCCGTGAGCCGGCCGGCGACCTCCGCGGGCAGGGCGGGGCAGGGGCGGGTGGCGTCGAGCACGACGAGGAAGAGGTCGGCCTCCGCCGCGCGCTCCAGCGTGCGCTCGATGCCGCGGCGCTCCAGCGGGGCGGGGGACGGGTTGAGCCCGGCGGTATCGACGAAACGGATCTTGTGCGCGCCCAGCACGCGCGGCTCCTCGAGGTAGTCGCGCGTCGTGCCCGGCTCGGGACTCACCAGCGCGCGGTCCCAGCCCACGAGGCGGTTGAGCAGGCTGCTCTTGCCGGCGTTGGGCTCGCCCACGATCACCGTGCGCACGCCGTCGCGCAGGAGCGCGCCGTAGTGCGCGGTGGCAAGCAGCCGGCCGAGATCGGCCCGCAGCGCCGCAACCTCGCCGCGCAGCCGCGCACGGTTCTCCGCCGGCAAATCCTCCTCGGGGAAATCGATGTACGCCTCCACCTGCGCGACCACGCCCACGAGCCGCTCGATCGCCGCCTCGATCTGCCGGCCCAGCGCGCCGCGGAGTTGCCTGTTGGCCGCCTCCAGCGCGCGTTCGCCGCGGGCGTGGATGAGATCCATCACCGCCTCGGCCTGGCTGAGGTCCATCCGGCCGTTCAGGAAAGCCCGCTTGGTAAACTCGCCCGGTTCCGCCGCCCGGCAGCCGCGCGCGAAAAGGTCCTCCAACACGCGCTGCGCGATGTACGGGTTGCCGTGGCAGGCGATCTCCAGCGAATCCTCGCCCGTGTACGACGCCGGCCCGGCGTAGAACGTCGCCAGCACATCGTCGACCAGCGCGCCCGCGCGGTCGCGGTAGTCCGCGTGCCGGGCGAGGCGGGGCAGGGGAGCGCCGCCGCAGATTTCCCCCGCCAACCGCCGGCTTTCGCCGCCGGAAACGCGCACGAGCGCGATCGCCGATTCCCCGTGCGGGGTCGCGAGCGCGGCGATGGTGTCTTCGTGCATGGCGGGCATTCTCCGCCCACGTTGCACGCTGCCGCCGCGAAAACAATCCCGCAGCGGCCAGGGCTCACCACACGCCGGGCACCAGCCGCCAACGCGTCGTGCGCCGGTAGTCCGCGTAGCCGGGCAGTTCGCGCGCCAGCGCGTTGTCCTCCAGCGCCGTTCGCACGACCAGCAGGGCGCAGGAGACCAGCGCGGGCAACGCGCTCCAGAGGGACGTGAGCAGCAGGGGCAGCCCCAGCGTGCCCACGATCATGCCGGCGTATCCGGGATGGCGGACGATGCGGTAGGGGCCGGTGGTGCAGACCGTGTGTCCCCGGTCGGTCTGCACGCGGACGACCGCACTGAAAAACCGGTTCTCCTTCATGGCTGCCAGGAAGCCCGCCGCGCCCGCCACCGCGAGCAGCGCGCCGCTCGCGGCCCACGGCCACGCAAGCTGCGGCGCCCAGTGCCAGCGCCCGGAATCGAGTCCGGCGACGACGAGGGTGACGAGGGTGAGCAGCGAACCGAGCCCCAGCAGCGCCTTGTCCCAGCTCTTCGCGTTCGCGCCGGGCGCCATCCGTTCCCGCGCAACCTCGGGCGAGCCGCGCAGCACGAGGCGCGTGCAGACGTTCATGCCCATGCCGATCGCCGCGTAGGCCCAGGCCTGCCAATAGTCCATCCGCCCCGCGCAGAGGAGCAGGATCGCCAGGAACACCAGCGTGGCCGCCGAGCCGAGGAGGAGCTGCTTCGCCGTCTTCATGCCTTGTAGTCAACCATCGGAGTCACATCTGCGGCTCATGCCTTCGCGAGCCGTACGCACAGCGAGCGCAGGGTCGGCACCTGCCGCTCGATCCGCCAGCCCGAGCGGCGCACCAGCTCCTCGAACGCCTCCAGCGTGAAGTACCGCACCGCGGCGCCGGTGAGCGCGAGCGCGGCGCGGTTCTCCGGCGAGTCGATCCCGACGGAGCCCGTGAAGCCGAAGCCCGGGCCCGAGTATTCCCGCAGCGCTTCTAGGTTCACGCGGATCGACGCGTCGTCACCGTAGTGGAAAAGTCCGCCTTCGCTCGAGCCGAGGAGGACCTCGCCGCCGCCGGCCCCCGCGAAGCTCTCCCGCAGCGCCTCCGGCCGGTTCCAGTCGTAGTGCCGGTGTTCGAACACCGCGTCGACGCCCGCCAGCGGCGCGCCGGGCTCCCGCAGCGCCGCGAGCGCGTTGCGGCCGAACGCCGGGCCCTCCTCGTGCAGGTCGAGCACCTCGATCCGCACCGCGCGCCCCGCCAGCAGCTCCGGCGCCCGGCGCCGCGCGAGGATCAGCGCGTTGAGGTCGTCCATCGCCGGGCCGCCGGCGATGTTGAGCAGCTGCACCGGGCGGCCCGCGGGCGCGCCGCGCAGCCCCGTCTCCAGCGACTCCTCCAGCAGCTCGGCCATCGCCTGCAACCGGTAGCGCACCTCCATCGCCGAAGCCTTGGCCGCCATCTTGCGGTCCATCCGCTTGGCGAAGCTGGTGGCGAGATGCGCCGGCCCGAGCTTGAAGAGGTATGTGTTCATCCCGCTCAGGAACGTTCCGTGGCTCGCGCGCATCCCCTGCAGCAGCACCGACTGCCGCGCCAGCAGCGGATACAGCAGCCACCGCACCCAGCGCGGCCGGCGCTGCCACTGCGCAGCCTCCGCCGCGGCCCGCTCGCGCAACGCCTCCATCGCCGCCGGGCTCGCATCGAGCGCGAAGCTCGGGTGTGTCACGTCGACGACGGGCAGCTCCACGCCCTGCGACGTCTGCGCGTAGCAGACGCCGGATACGCGTTCATTCCGCGGTATGAGTATGGCCATGATCCGACGTTCCTATACGGCACAACGCCCGCGCCCCATCGCGAAGTGACCGGCGGCATTTTCCGGCCGCCGGACGGCGCGCCTCCGGCGGGGCTGCGGCGGGAAGCGGATACCCCGCCCCGCGACCGCACGACGCGGGGCGTTCAGCGCCGCCGGACCAGGAACGCGGTCAGCGGGAAATGGAAGCGCGCCATCCCCGAGGCGTCGCAGTCCGCCCGGAAGAGCTCCAGCCACTCCGCGTCCACGCGCGCCCGCGCCGTGGCGGACAACAGGCGGTAGTTGTAGAACGCGGGCGTCGCCAGCCCGACGAGCGCCTCGGGCGCGGCGGCGATCGACACGTCGAGATCGTGCGTGCGGATGTCGCCGTTCGCCCATTGCCCGGCCGGGAAGATGCGGCCGAGGTCGCCGACGCTCCCCATCGGCACCGCGTTGCCGCTCAGGGCGGCCGGATCGCGGCGCTCCGCCTCCAGCGCGGCCTTCAGCGCGCCGGCGCAGGCGCGGAAGAGCTCGGTGGGCCGCCGCAGCGTCGGGATGACCGCGGCGAAGGCTCCGCCGGGCTTCAGCACGCGGGCGATCTCGTCGACCGCGGGCGCGAGCGGCGCGAACAGCATGAACGCCATGTGGCACAGGACTAGGTCGGCCGAGGCGTCCGGGAGCGGGAGCCGCTCGGCCGACGCCAGCAGCAACCGCGTATTGGAGAAACCGTGCAGCCGTTCCGCGGCCAGCGCGAGCTCGGCGCCGCTCGGGTCGACTCCGACCAGGCGGCCGCCCGCGCCGATCCGCTGCGCGACGATCTCGCCCAGCGGGCCGTTGCCGCAGGCGAGGTCGACCACGGTCTGTCCGGGCTGCGGCCCGACGAAATCGCAGAAGGCCCGGTAGCTGGACCGGCCGTCGGCCGTGCGCGCGGCGCCGATGCTGCGCTCCGTCAGGCCGGGGCTGTCGGCATGGACGCCGAGGATGAAGCGCGTGTGGGCGTCGGGTTTCTGTTCGCTGTGGTGCATCGCAATCCATTCCAACGGCACAACCGCCCCGTGCCCAGTGGCGAAACCGGCCGTCGCCCCGCCGCGCCCGGCTACCGCAGCCAGCCCTTCACGAAGAAGAAGTACAACGCCAGCACCATCGAGGTGCCGATCGCGAACGCCACCTGCGGCAGCGTGAACGGCCACGGGTTGTCCGCTAGGTTCATGCCGAACAGCCCGCCCACCACGCTGGGGATCAGCCCCAGCACGCTCACCACCGCCAGCACGCGCATCACCCGGTTCATGTCGAACGACACCACGTTGATGTGCAGCTCGATCAACGACAGCACCTCCTCGCGCGTCGTCGTCACCGTCTCCAGCAGGAACGCCGCGTCGTCGGCCAGCCGCTGGAAGACCTCGCGCTCCGCTGCCGCGCCCGCGCCGGGCAGTGGCGCGCGCCCGTCGGCCAGCTCGGCGAGCAGCGCGCGCAGGCGCCACAGGTCGGCCTGCACGGCCGTGAGCTCCTTCTTCAACCGGAACGTGCGCTCGAAGAACTCCGCGCGGCTGTCGCGCACCGGCACGTCCTCCAGCGCGTGCAACTCGTCCTGGTATATCCCCGCCAGCCGTTCGCTCTGGCTCAGGACCGTGCGCAGGAACAGGTGCGCCGTGCGCGCCGGGAACCGCAGCGCCGCCTGCTCCGCGCTCTCGGCGGCCGTGCCGGCCAGGGAGGGCAGGGCGGTGGCGCGGCGCGAGAGCGAGAGCACGTTCTCCTCGCCCACCAGCACGTACACGCCCTCGCGGCCCACCGCGCCGGTGGCGCTCACCTCGGGCAGCGTCACGAAGAATCCCGCATACGGCCCCACCTTCTCCACGTGCGGGTAGCCCGTGCCCGCCAGTTGCGGCCCGAGCACCTCCGGCGGGATGCCCGCCGCCGCCGCGATGCCCCGCAGGTCCGCCGGGCTCGGCTGCGCCACGTGGAACCACTCCGCGCCGGGCTCCTTCACCCACCGCAGAAACTCGCTCCACGGCACCTCGCCCGCCGCCGCGCCGGGCTTGTCGCCGCGCAGCAATGTCACCCGCGCCGGCGCCGCCGGCCCCGCGGCCGCCGCGTGCCGCGCCTCCGCACGCACCACCGCGCCGCTGGCGCGGATGCCCATCGTGATCACGCGCACCAGCCGCACCAGCCGCAGGATCGGCGAGGAGCGCAGCGCGTCCGACACGCTGGGCACGATGGTCGCCAGGGGCACGACGATGGTTGCCAGGTCGAGCCAGCGCCACGGGTTGCGCAGGAACGCCCGCCGGTCCGGCGCCCAAGCCAGCGCCACCGCGTACTCCACGGCGAACCAGCCGATGATCGCCCACTGGGCGGACTCGATGGCGGTGTCGGCCCGCGCGCTCACGTCGAAGAGCAGGGGGAAGAGCGTGAGCGCGGTGGCTCCGATGGCCAGGAAGCCCAGGAAGGCCTCGCCGAGGAGGAGCATCGCTAGCCGCTGCGGCCAGCGCTGGGTGCGGAACGGGAAATCGGAACGCAGCATGACGGATTCGGTACGACCGAGGGCCGCAGGCTAGCGTCCGCCGTGCGGGCGGTCAACGGGGTGGGGGAGCGTCCGGCCGGTATCCGTCACCTGTAGCCGGGGGCGCCGACGCCAGCCCGAAGATCGGGGCCGGCGCCCAGTCCTTGCAGGCCGCATGAGGTGCGGGCATATGGGTGACATATCCCATGTCACGCAGTCTCTGGACTCGCGATCTTCTCGACAACCCCATCGGTCGGGTGCTGCGCGGCTATGTGTTTCCTCTCTTTCTGCTTGGCTTGGGTACGGTGGAGATCGCCACGCAGCAGGCCACCTACAAGCGCTTCGTCTATAGCGGGGCCGATGCTGTGTGCATCGGCATCGGCACAATCTGCATCGGTGTGCCCTGTGCCCTCGTCTGCAACCCCTGGTGCGCGAAGCTTCCCTCTGCGCTGCGCTGGGTCGCCGGTCTCGGCTGCGGCTTGGGATTCATCGTCACGTTCGGAATCGCGCTGCTCGGAAATCTCTAGGCGAGCGGTCCGCCCATCGCGCCACGGGTGGTGCGAACGCCGGCAATGCCGGGTACAATAGGACGATCAGGGCATTGGCTCTGGCCCCACAGGGGCCGATCGAGCCGGTGAGGAGATTGACTGCGCCGCGGCGCACATCGCCACGAAGCCGAGCGGGAAAAGCAGGATGGAGCGCTGCAGGACGGCGCCGATGTGGTGCATGACCTGTGCAAAGCGAGTCTGCCGGATCGGCTGGGCGGGGTTCACGGTCGGGCAGCGTGATACGGGCAGCAGGAAGTGCAAGGGGATTGGCAGTACAGGCCTCCAACTCCTGGCTTCTATTGACCCTCGCCTATTGGACTGACGTCCGATGGTAGGGCATTCTGCCGTACGGCGGAATGGGCCCGCCGCGCTGACGGACGGCCGGGCGGCCGTCCCTACCTCGGTCAGTCTTGCTCGAGGCTCAATGGCTCCGATCTCCATTCCCCTCCGCCCCGGCGAGCAGGGTGGCGTGCTCGGGGTGTTTCTTGAAATAGGCGGCCACGTAACTGCACTCGGGGACAACGCGCCGGCCGGTCTCCTGCGCGTAAGCGAGGGCGGCCTCCACCAGTGCGGCGGCGAGTCCGCGTCCGCCTAGGGCCTCGGGCACGCGGGTGTGCGTGAAGACGAGCATGGGGCCGCGCTCCTCGTATTCGAGGACGGCGGTGGCGTTGCCGACGGTGGCCTCGAAGCGCTTCGCGGCGATGTTGTGGACGATGGGCGCGGGCATGGCGGCGGAAAGGGTTGTCCACGGAGCGTGCGCTGGCAAAGCGGGAGAACGCCGCTGCGGGTGCAGAACCGAGCGGCCCCAGGTGCTACGCACCAGCGGGCGTGCGGCAGCGCGCGGTCTGCCGCACGGCGCCTCCGCAGCGACGCGCTTTGTCTTCTCGCTCCTGGCTACTCACTCCTCGCACCTTCGCCCGGGCACAAAAAAGGCCGCCCGTGGGCGGCCGGAAAAGGGGCTTCGGAGCCGAGGTGCTCACTGTTCCGCGTTGAAGCGGATCGGCAGGACGACCGTCACGGCGACGGGCTGGCCGGCCTTCTTCGCGGGCTTGAACTTCCAGTGGGCCACGGCGTCGAGTGCGGCCTGGTCGAAGGCCGGATTGGAGCTCTTCGAGACGGTGCTCGAGGCGACTTCGCCCTTCTCGTCGATTTGCACGCTGATGCTGACGATGCCCGAGACACCTTCGCGGCGCAGCGTGGCCGGATAGACCGGCGGCTGGGTGCGCAGCGGTGTGGGGGCTTCGTCGAAGGCGCTCTCGGCGCGGACGGCGGCCGAGGCGGCAAAGAGAGCGATGGCGATGAGGGAGAGTTTCAGGAGGGAATAATGCTTCATGTTGCGTTCGAAACCCGCGCGGCGATGCCGCCCGGATGTTGCGCTTATCGCAGCGGCGGCGCGGCGCTTTAGCGGGAATGCCCCCTCCGCCCCGAGAATGGGCGATCCCCGCCCCGTTTCCCAGGGAAAATCCCTAGTCCGAAATTCTGGTGACACTGCCGGTGCGCGCGTCACGAGGACTCCAGCGGCGGATTTTTAGTCTTGGGCCGCCGCGCGGGCGGTGGTCCTCTGGCCGGCTGTGAATTCGCCATCCGCTCCCCGTATCCTCGCCGCGATCGACCTCGACGGCACTCTCCTCGGCCACGACGGCATCCTCGGCGCCGAGAACCAGGCCGCCTTGGAGCGGCTGGTGGGACGGGGCTTCGGCATTGTCCTGGCCTCTGGGCGACACGCGCTGAACATGGCGGAGATCGCCCGCGGGCTGCCCATGGTGCGTGGGTTGGTCTCCTGCCAGGGGTGCGAGGCGAGCGACCCGCAGCGGCGGCGGATCTACGTGCAGCGGTTCCTCGAGTCGGCCGACATCGGTCCCGCGGTGGCCGTGGGCCTGGAGGCCGGGTTCGGCGTGATCGCCTACACGGAGCGGGGGGAGCGCACGGTGCGCGACGGCCCGCAGATCGACCGCTACCGCCGGATCACCGGCACGCCGATCGACGAGATGCCGCTGGCGGCTGTGCTGGAGGAACGGATCTACAAGATGATGTGGATTGCCGACGAGGCGACGCTCGACGCGTTCCTCGCCCGCGGCGGCGCCAAGGGCTGCCAGCCGCAGGGGTCGGACCCCGTGCGCTCGCACCGCGAGGTGTTCGAGTTCGTGCCGCATGGCGTGAGCAAGGCCACGGGCACGGCGGCGTTGGCGCGCGAGTTCGGCGTGCCGGCGGCGCGCATCGTCGGGTTCGGCGATGCGGAGAACGACGTGCCGCTCTTCGACTGGGCCGGCTGCTCCGTGGTGATGCCGCACGCGCGGCCCGAGGTGCGCCGCCATGCGAAGCTCACGGCTCCGGCGGGCGATGCCGAGTCGGCCTTCGCCCGGGGTGTCGATGTGTTGCTCGCGTCGCCGTTTGCCGCCGCTCTCCCATGAGACTCGTCGATCTTCTCGGGCTGGCCGCGGCCACGCTCACCACCGGGTGTTTCGTGCCGCAGGTCGTGCGGCTGTGGCGCACGCGCAACGCGGAGGGCATCTCGCTGGTGACGTTCGCGGCCTTCTCGGCGGGCGTGGCGTTGTGGCTCGGCTACGGCCTGATCCTCGGCGCGCTGCCGATCATCCTCTCCAATGCCATCACGCTGGTCCTGGCGATCGCCATCATCGTGCTGACGGTGCGCTTCCGGCGGAAGGGGTGAGCCGGCGTAGCGGCGGGGGCTCATAGCGCCACCGGCTCGGGCCCGGCCGTTGGGAGCGGGTGGCGATGATATGTCGGCCCCGGGTGTGAAGGCGCTCAACGCGGGGCGGCTTATGCCGATAACACCGGTCCCACTCGTGCTTGCAGCTGCCAACGTCCAACGTGGTCGCACCGCCCGGCGTCTCCGCCTGCTGGGCGCGGGGTTGGTGTGCGCTCTGGTCCTGCAGGGGCCGCTGTGGGCGGAGGTGGGCAGCCTCGGTCCCGTGGACGAGGAGTTTGCCGTGCGGCTCTTCGGCGACGATTCGGCGCTGCCGAATCCGGTGGTGCGGAAACTCAAGCAGACCCGCGACGGCTACCTGTGGCTGCCGACCGATGGCGGGCTGGTGCGGTTCGACGGGGTGCGGTTCACGCCGTTCCGCGCCAGCAATACCGCGCAGCTACCCGCCAACGCCATCCGCGATGTCTGCGAGGCGCCGGACGGCTCGCTGTGGGTGATGACCCAGAAGGGGCTGTTGCGCTATTCGGAGGGCTGCTTTGCCCGGCTGGGGGATTTCGGCGGGCCGATCAGCGGGGTGGAGTTCTCCGGCGACGGGCGGCCGTTCGTCAGCCTGCTTCGCGGCGGGCTGTGGGAGCAGGTCGACGGCAAGTGGAGGAATCTGGCCGACGACAGGATCGTGCGGCCGGAGGAGCCGATCCAGATCCTATTCTGCGATACGCGCGACCGGCTCTGGATCGGGCTGCGCGGCGGCGGGCTGGCCTGCTACGAGCGCGGGGTATTCGGGCTGCCGCCCTGGAGCGGGCAGTTGCCGGAGGTCACGCGGATCTTCGAGCAGCCGGCGGGCTCCCTGTGGATCTGCACCACGGGGGGACTGTGGCGGTTGCGCGACGGGGTTCTCGAGCCCTTCGGGGCCGACGAGGGGCTGCCACGCGAGAATACCAGCGATGTGCTCGTCGACTCCCGCGGGCGGCTGTGGGTCTGTGCCCAGAAACTGTATCTTTCGCCCACAGCGGAAGGCCGGGCGTTCCGGGTCGTGCCCACGCCGGGAATCGAAGTGCCCCGCGCGATCACCGAGGACCATGAGGGCAGCCTGTGGGTCGCCTCCTCCGGCGACGGCATCGCGCGGCTGCGGCCGACGCCGTTCCTCTCCCTCTTTCCCGCCGGGGAATCGCCTCTCGATGCGGCTCGCTCGATCACGCTCGACGCCGAGGGGCGGCTGTGGGCGACGATCCAGTCCCGGGGCTTGGTGTGTAGGGAACGGGATGGACGCGAGACGGCATACCAGCTCGGCGATGGCCCCGACGGCGATCTGCAGGCCGTGTTCGCCGCGAAGGGGGGCGACATCTGGGTGGGTACGCGCGGCTGCCTGGTCCGCTGGCGGGATGGCGAGGCGGTGCGGTACCCCGAAGTCGAAAATGTGCGCGCCATATACCAGGACCGGGCCGGCGACCTGTGGTTCGGGACACTCAAACACGGGCTGTTCCGCTGGCGTGCCGGTAAGCTGGAGTCGCTCGCGGACGCCTTCGGCGGGCCTACGGCGCACATCACCTGTTTTGCCGAGGACCGCGACGGCGCCCTCCACACCGGCATCAGCGAGATCGGGATCGCGATCCTGCGCGACGGGGAGGTCCGGTTCATCCGGGGGAAGGACGGGCTGCCCGATCCCGAGGTCCGCTTCATCTACCCGGATGGCGACGGGAACCTCTGGGTCGGCGGCAAACGCCGGGGGCTGGAGGTGCTGCACCGGGGGCGCTGGTACAATCCCGACGCCTTGGTCGAGCTCTTCACCGACCTAGTGACGGTGGTGACCGAGGATGATCACGGCCGCCTCTGGGTCGGTGGTCCCAGGGGCTTGGCGTGGATGGACAAGGCGGCGATGCTGGCCTTCCTCCGCGGCGAGGCCGCGCAACCGAGCATACAGTTCGCGGGCGAGGGCGATCGCCTGCGCCTCGGCGCGATCGGGTTCGGGCACCAGCCCGTCTTCGCGCGGGAGGCGGACGGGCGAATGCTCTTCGCCAGCCGGCGCGGCGTGGTCGCCGTGCATCCGGACCGGGTGGCGACAAATCCGGTGCCGCCGCGCGTGGTGGTCGAGCGGGCGGTCGCGGACCGCGCCTTGGTCGCCCTCAAGGACGGGGTGGTCCCGCTCCGGCCCGGCACCCGCGATCTGGCAATCGAATACACGGCCGCAAGCTTCGTGCAGCCCGAACAGGTGCGGTTCCGGTACCGCCTCGCCGACTACAACCGCAACTGGGTCGACGCCGGCCCGCGCCGTATCGCCTACTACAGCAACCTTCCCCCGGGCCGCTACCGCTTCGAGGTCGCGGCCTGCAACGAGGTCGGCATCTGGAGCGAGACCGTCGCGGCGATCGATGTGCAGCAGTTGCCCCGGTTTTACCAGACCGGGTGGTTCCTCGTCTCGGCGGCGCTGGCCGCGCTCGGCGGGATACTGGGGCTCTACCGCTGGCGCACCGCGGCACTGCGGGCGCGCAACGAACACCTCGAGGCGTGCATCGCCGAGCGCACCGGCGAGCTCCGCCGGGCCAAGGAGGAGGCCGAGACCGCCAACCGGACCAAGAGCCTGTTCCTGGCGAACATGAGCCACGAGATCCGCACGCCGATGAACGGCGTGATCGGCATGACCGACCTGCTCATGGGCACCGCGCTCACCGAGGAGCAGCGCGACTACGCGCAGACCGTCCACAAATCCGGCGAGGCCCTGCTGACGATCATCAACGACATCCTCGATTTCTCGAAGATCGAGGCGGGCAAGCTGGTGCTCGAGCG
Organism: uncultured Opitutaceae bacterium; assembly: GCA_964640465.1. Classification (GTDB taxonomy): domain Bacteria; phylum Verrucomicrobiota; class Verrucomicrobiia; order Opitutales; family Opitutaceae; genus CAJCBL01. The sequence goes on along the minus strand of CAZXHR010000039.1, from coordinate 4,955 downwards.
GATCGCCTTCTCCCCCTGCGCCTGTGCGGAGGACGTGCTGCAGCTTCTCGCGGAGCCGGCGCGGCGGAAGGGCGTGGAGCTCGGATTGTGGTGCGAGGAGGACGTGCCCCAGAAGATCCTCGGCGACCCTGGCCGCTTCCGGCAGATCGTCACCAACCTGATGGGCAACGCCATCAAGTTCACCGATCGGGGCGAGGTGTCCGCGACACTCGCCGTGGAATCCTCCGGCTCCGGGCAGCCGCTGCTGCGCGTGGAAATCCACGACACCGGCATCGGGCTCACCCCGGAGCAGCAGGCCCGGCTCTTCCGCTCGTTCTCGCAGGCCGACAGCTCGACCACGCGCCGCTTCGGTGGCACCGGTCTGGGCCTGGCGATCTCGCGCCATCTCATCGAGGCGATGGGCGGCCGGATCGGCGTGGAAAGCGCGCCGGGCCGGGGCTCGACCTTCTGGTTCGTGCTGCCGCTCGCCGAGGCCGGCGGTACGCCCGTGCCGCCCCGCCCGAATCTCCGCGGCCGTCGTATCCTGATCGTCGACGACCATCCCACCAACCGCCAGTACCTCCGCAGGTTGTTGCTGCGCTGGGGCGCCCGGGCCGAGGAAGCGCAGGAGGCTCCGGCGGCTCTGGACAAGCTGCGCGCTGCGGCGCGGGACGGCACGCCGTTCGCAGCGGTGTTGCTGGACCATTGCATGCCCGGCGTCGACGGGCTGGGACTGGCGCGGGCGATTCGAGCCGACGCCGCCATCGCGTCCACCACGCTGTTCCTGTTGAGCTCCTCGCTGCTCCCCGAGGCGCGGGATTGCGCGGAGCGGATGGGGTTTGCGGCGACGATGCAGAAGCCGGTGCGGCAGAAGGCGCTGCTGCGGGCGCTGCAGCGGGCGTTCGACGCGCCGGCCGAGGCTTCGGTACGGCCGGCGCCGGCAGACACCCCGCGAGCGGTGCACGCCGGTGAGGGGCGGATCCTGATCGCCGAGGACAACCCGGTGAACCAGGTCGTGACCCGCCGCATTGTCGAGAAGTTCGGGTACACGGCGGTCGTCGTCGCCAACGGGCGCGAGGCCGTGGAAGCCGTGGCCAGGGACACCTACCTCATGGTGCTGATGGATTGCCAGATGCCGGAGATGGACGGGTACGAGGCGACTCGGGAGATCCGGCGGCGGGCGGTTTCGGCCGGCCGGCGGCTCCCGATCATAGCCCTCACGGCCAACGCCATCGAGGGGGAGCGCGCCCGCTGCACCGAGTGCGGTATGGATGAATACATCACGAAGCCGGTGAAGGTGGCGGTGTTCGAGGCGCTGCTCGACCGCTGGGCGGGCACGCCTCCGGCGGGAGCCGCGGGGAAGACGGAGTAGTGGGCCGCGCGTGACGGCGCGCACGGAGGTGCCTGCGTCTCAGCGCTGCGGCCAGGGCTCGAAGGCTTGTTTCGCGGGGACGTAGAGCGGGTGGCGGGGGTGGCCGTCCTGCGTGGTGCCGAGGCAGGAGAGTTCGCGGCCGGCGAGGAGCCGCACGACGGAGTCGGCACGGGCCTGGTACGTGCCGGTCACGCCCCAGGCGGCGACGATGCGTTCGCAGCGTTCGGTGGCGCGCAGGAGCCAGGCGTCGTTCTCGGGGCCCACGGGATCGTCGGCCTTCATCATCTCCTCGGGGTAGGGCGTGCGCAGGGCGAAGAGGTTGGCCATCCAGAAGCCGTCGAAACCGGCGCGCTTGGAGAAATCGGCGATGCGGGTGAGCGTGGGGTCGAGCTTCGACTCGTCGGCGGTGCTGGGGTTGAGCCCGATCCACAGGATGAGCCGGTCGCCAAACAGCGGATTCCAGCGATGGATCAGGCTGTAGCGATGGCGGCGGTCGGGTGAGAACTGGCACTCGTTGTCCACCGCGGGAGTGAGAGCGAGGTCAGGCGCGAAGGGAATCGCGGAATGCAAACGTGCGGGAGCGCGGCGGCTTGTTTCCGCGAGGGGCGCTGGCAGAGTGGCGGCATGGCCACCAATGCCCCCATCGATGCCGAGGCGTTTCGCCGGCTCTACCCTTGGCTCACCGACTGGTTCCAGCGGCCCAACGCGGCGCTGTTCGCCGACGCCGGACAAAAGGCGATCGCGACCGAGCTCGGGCGGCGCTGGAGCGCCGAGCATCCGATCTCGGTGCTGAACGAGCTGCGCGAGCGGTCGGGGCCAAAGGTGGCCGAGGTGGTGCGCGCGATCGTGCACGAGAACGCCCGGCGCGATTGGGCGGGGATCGCGTCATCGCAACCCGGCAACGGGATCGGCGACCTGATCCGGCTGCTCTGGGAGCCGTTGGGGAAGGCCGGCTTCGAGTTCACGTACGAGAAGAGGGGAGACGGGGTGCGGTTCCGTTGCACGGGCTGCCCTCATGTGGCGGTCGCGCGGCAGCTCGGGGCCGAAGACTGGATGACCTTGCTCCTGTGCGGTTCCGACTACGGCATGACTGCCGGCTTCAACCCGGCGATCGGCTTCCGGCGCACGCAGACCCTGATGGAGGGCCACCCGTGCTGCGACCATGCCTATTCGCTGAAGACACCGGCAGCGGCTGGGACATAGCCAGTGCGCCGCTTGGCGAGCGGAAACTTGTCACGTATTACGTGACAAGTTGTGGGAAAGCGGATCGCGCCGCGTGTAGAGATGCGCGAGGCGCATGCAGCGCGAAACCGGAGAGTGTTGGGTTGAGCCGGTGCCGTTTGGCACTTTGCTCGGGCGGCGGTGGCGCTACGGTGATGGCGCGATGCCGGAGATCGTCCTCGCCACGCTCAACGCCAAGTACATCCACGCCTCGTTCGGGCTGCGCTGCCTGCGCGCGAACCTGGGCGAGCTGCGCGCACGCTCGGCGTTGGTCGAGTTCACCGTCCAGGAGCGGCCGCTCGACGTGGCGGAGCGTATCCTGGCGCTTGAACCGCGGATCGTGGCGTTGGGCGTGTACGTGTGGAACGTGGCGCCGACGACCGAGCTGGTGGCGCTCCTCAAGCGTGTGCGGCCGGAGTTGGTCGTCATCCTCGGCGGCCCGGAGGTGAGCCACGAGCCGGAGGCGCAGGAGATCGTGCGGTTGGCCGACTGCACGATCCGCGGCGAGGGCGAGCTGGTCCTGCCACAACTCTGCCGCGCGGTGCTGGCCGGTGGGGCGGTGCCGGCGAAGGTCGTGGCCGCGGAGCCGCCGGACCTGCCGGCGCTCCAGTCGCCTTACGACGAGTACACGGAGGATGACATCGCTCACCGGCTGATCTATGTGGAGGCGTCGCGCGGGTGCCCGTTTGCGTGCGAGTTCTGCCTTTCGTCGCTGGACGAGGCGGTGCGGGCGTACCCGCTGGAGCCGTTTCTGGCGGCGATGGAGCGGCTGCTCGCGCGCGGCGTGCGGCACTTCAAGTTTGTCGACCGCACGTTCAACCTGAACCTCGCGACGAGCCGGCGCATCTTGGAATTCTTTCTCGCGCGGATGGCGGAGGTGGATGCCCCGGAGTGTGCGGCGGCATCCGGGTTCGCCGGCACGCCGGCGCGGTACGCGGGGCTATTCCTGCATTTCGAGATGGTGCCGGATCGGCTGCCGGCGGAGCTGCGCGAGCTGCTGGTGCGGTTTCCTGCGGGGTCGGTGCAGCTGGAGATTGGCATCCAGAGTTTCGATCCGGCGGTGACGGCGGCGATCGGTCGGCGTCAGGACTTGGCGAAGCTGGAGGAGAACTTCCGCTTCCTGCGTGAGCATACGGCGGCGCACGTGCATGCGGACCTGATCGTCGGGCTGCCCGGCGAGACGGTGGCGGGCTTTGCGGCGGGGTTCGATCGGCTGGTGACGCTGGGACCGCAGGAGATCCAGGTTGGGATGCTCAAGCGGCTGCGTGGCGCGCCGATCGCTCGGCACGACGGGCCGGAGGCGATGGTGTATTCGCCGGTGCCGCCGTACGAGATCCTGCGCAACCGGCTGATCGATTTTCCGACGATGCAGCGGCTGCGGCGGTTCGCTCGCTACTGGGAGCTGGTTGGCAACAGTGGCAACTTCGTGGAGACGTTGCCGCTGTTCTGGCGCGCCGGGGCTGCGGCGGCCGGCGGGCTGGCACCGGCAAAGCCGGGAGCTGCGGCTCGCGATGCGGATGGACGGTGTGGACCTAGTGGACTCGATGGACGAGAACGTCAGGACGGTACGGGCGTAGCTTCGCCTTTCGCGGAGTTCCTGAGGTTCAGCGACTGGTTCTTCGCGAGGGAGGGGCGGCACCATGCGCTGGCGCTCAGCCGGACGATGGAGCGGGTGTTCGAGTATCTCGTCGCGGAGCGTGGGCTGGTGGCGGCGGAAGTGGCGGCGGCGCTGGTGCGCGATTGCCGGCGCATCGGTTATCTGGAGGTGCCGGCGGCGGTGCGGGCGCATGCGCCGAAGGCGGCGCTGGACGAACTGGCGGCGCGGCGCGGGCTCGATGCGCGGAACACCAAACGGCAGGCGCGGCGCAGCGGGGCGTGAGGGCACAAAAAAGCCCCGGCGGGAAAGCCGGGGCGTAGCGGGATGCGGAGGTCAGGCCTTGGGCGCTTCCGGGGTGGGCTCGGGTGCGGCACCGGCGGTGCGGGGCAGCTCGCTGCCGCAGCACTGCTTGTACTTGCGACCGCTGCCGCAGGGGCACGGGTCGTTGCGGCCGATCTTGAGGGGGAGCGGCATGGCGCTGCCGGCGGGCGCGGCGGGTTTGTGGGCCTGCCGGGAGAGCCAGAAGCGATGGAGCTCGAGAACGCAGGTGGTGATCACCTGCGAGGGCGTGCCGTCCTCGGGGGTGAGTCGGGAGAGGATCTGCGCGTGGAGCTCCTGCTCGGGCTCGAGGAAGGAACGGATGATGGCCAGGAAGGGATCGGCGGGGGAGCCGACGACGGGTTTCCATGCCTCCGTGTCGAGCTTTACGCCGCAGCAGAAGCCGAAGCACCAGTCGGTGATGATCTCGGTGGATTTCTCGCCCTCGATGCGGGTGTAGGTGAGGGG
>CAZXHR010000038.1:0-25094 GCA_964640465.1 uncultured Opitutaceae bacterium | reverse complement strand
GCGTGAGCTCGGCGCGCGCGTCCACACGCGCACCACCGCCACCCAAACCTTCCTCTGGTGGGCCAACGTCGCCACACGCGTCCACGAACGCTACCAGTCCTTCTTCCCGCCGGACGCCACCTACGTCGCCGACCACGCCAAGCGCGCCATGAGCACCTTCCCGCTCTGCTCCGGCCGCTACTACGGCGTCGACTACGCCGCCCGCGCCCGCACCGGCGTGCCGGCCGCCGAGGCCCCGCGCCAGTATCTACCGCCCGGCGACTACGCGCCCAACGACCTCTCCTGGTACGCCAACATCCCCGTGCCGACCTCGTACATGTGCATGGGCACGCGAGCCGACTTCTTCGGCGGCTACGACCACCGCGAGCAGGCCGGCCTCGTCCACGTCGCCGACCGACACATCGCCCCCGGCAAGAAGCAGTGGACCTGGGGCAACCACGAGTTCGGCTACGCCTGGGACCGCAACCTCACCGACGCCGACGAGCGCGGCGAGTTCCGCCCCTACATCGAGCTCATGGCCGGCGTCTACACCGACAACCAGCCCGACTTCTCCTTCCTCCAGCCCGGCGAAACCAAAACCTGGAGCCAGTACTGGTACCCGATCCGCCGCATCGGCCCCGCCCAGCACGCCAACACCGAGGCCGCGCTGAGCCTCCGCACCTCCGCCGCCTCCGCGCAGATCGGCGTCGCCGTCACCGCGCCCCAGCCGGGCGCCCACGTCGTCCTCCGCCGCGGAGAAACCGAGCTCGCCACCTTCACCCGCGACCTCTCGCCCGCCGAGCCACTCGTGGAAACCGTACCGCTCCCGCGCGGGACGAAATCCACCGCGCTCACACTCGAAGTCTTCGCCGCCGACGGTCGCTCGCTCGCTAGCTACACGCCCATCGTTCCCAAGACGCCCACCGCCGAACAGCTCGCCCGCGAGGCCGCCACCGAGCCACCCGCGCCAGCCGACGTCCCGACCTCCGACGAACTCTACCTCACCGGCCTCCACCTCGAACAATACCGCCACGCCACGCGCCACCCCGAGCTCTACTGGCGCGAGGCGCTTCGCCGCGATCCCGGCGACTCCCGCTGCCACCTCGCACTCGGCCGCTGGCACCTGCGCCGCGGCGAGTTCGCCGACGCCGAGCGCCACCTCCGCACCAGCATCGCGCGCCAGACCTTCCGCAACCCGAATCCCGCCGACGGCGAACCGCTCTACCAGCTCGGTCGCTGCCTCCAGCAACAGGCCTTCGCTGCCGCGCCCGCCGACCGTGCCGCGCTGCTCACCGCCGCCGAGGACGCCTTCGCCAAGGCCACCTGGAACCACGCCTGGCGCTCCGCCGGCCACCTCGCCCTCGCAGAGATCGCCTGCGCCCGCGCCGATTGGTCCGCCGCGCTCGCCCACATCGAACGCAGCCGCCGCCTCGACACCGACAACCTCCGTGCCCGCGGCCTGGCGACAGTCGTCCTCCGCCGCCTCAGCCGCGATGCCGAAGCCGCCACGCTACTGCAGGACACGCTCCGCCTCGACCCGCTCGACATCTGGGCTGGCCACCTCGCCGGCCAGCCGCTGCCGACCGACAACCAGTTCCGCTTCGACCTCGCGCTCGACTACGCCCGCGCCGACCTCTTCGCCGAGGCGCTCGGCGTCGTCGCCGATGCCAACACCGCGGCGGCCGACGGCACCGCGCCGCTCGTGAGCTACTACCGCGCGTGGCTCGCGCATCAGCTTGGCGACGCGAAATCCGTCGCCACCCACCTCGCCGCCGCCGCCAGCGCCGCGCCCGACTACTGTTTCCCCGCGCGCCTCGAGGAGATCGCGATCCTCCAGTTCGCCCTCGCCGCCAACCCGCGCGACGCCCGCGCGCCGTTCTACCTCGGCAACCTCTTCTACGACCGCCGCCGTCACCAGGAAGCCATCAAACTCTGGGAACGCGCCGTGCGCCTCGAGCCGACCAACGCCGTCGCCTGGCGCAACCTCGGCATCGCGTACTTCAACATCCTCGGCCAGCCCGCCAAGGCCCGCCGCGCCTACGAGGCCGCCTTCCGCGCCAACCCCGCGGACGCCCGCCTGCTCTACGAGCGCGACCAGCTCTGGAAGCGCCTCGGCGAGAAACCGGCCCAGCGTCTCCGCGAACTGGAGCGCCACGCCGAGCTCGTCCGCACCCGCGACGACCTCTGCGTCGAGCTCTGCGCGCTTCACAACCAGACCGGCCGTCCCGCCGCCGCGCTGCCAATCCTCCAAACGCGCAAGTTCCAGCCCTGGGAAGGCGGCGAAGGCCAGGCCCTCGGCCAACACGTCCGCACGCACCTTCCCTCCGCCGCCCGCGCCCACTTCGAACAGGCGCTCGCCGCACCCGAAAATCTCGGCGAGGCCAAGCACCTGCTCGCCAACCAAAGCGACATCCGGCTCTGGCTCGGCGACGCCTGCGTCGCCGCCGGCGACAAGGCCGCCGCCCGCGCGCACTGGACCGCCGCCGCCACGTTCAAGGGCGACTTCCAGAACATGAGCGTCCGCGCGTTCTCGGAGATGACGTACTACTCCGCCCTCGCGCTCCGCCGCCTCGGCAAGAAGGCGCCGGCCGACAGTCTCCTCCGCGATCTCCTCGCCTACGCGCAATCGCTCGCGAAGACCGAGGCGAAGATCGACTACTTCGCCACCTCGCTCCCGACGATGCTCCTCTTCGCCGACGACCTGCAGGCCCGCCAGCTCACGACCGCGAAGTTCCTCGAAGCCCAAGCCCGCCTCGGTCTCGGGCAGAAGAAACGCGCCGCCACCCTTCTCGCCGAAGTTCTCCGCCGCGACCCCAACCACCCCCTCGCCGCCGACCTCGCCGGTTCCGTAGAGTAAAGGCCGCCAAGGCCTTCGACATTCCCATAGCAAAACCCGCCACGGGTTTTGTTTCTTCGTAGCTCCCGCGTAGCTGAACGACGCCGTCGTTCAGCCCGATCGCGCCAAGACCGCATTCTATGGCGCACACCCCGCGAACGCGTGGATTGTTTCCAATTGCCAATCAATAGACCGTTACGTAACGTTAAACCATGCCGTACCAGCCACTCGACCGAATCCGGATCACCCGGGCGCTCCGCCGGCTGGGCGAGCTGGCGCAGGCTCAGCAGATCACGCTCGAGCTTTCACTCTACGGCGGAGCCGTCTTCACCTTGGTGTACGGCTCGCGCGATGCGACCAAGGACGTGGATGCGGTCGTTCGCCAAAGCGAAATCGGTCGGGAGCTCGCCCGGAAGGTGGCCGCGGAGCAGGACTTGCCGGAGGACTGGCTCAATGACGACGTACGGCAATTTCTCTCCGAACGGGAAGCCAAGCGCAGCCTGCCCGCGAACGACTTCGGCGAAGGACTGCGCATCGCCGTTCCCACGGCCGCGTATCTGCTGGCGATGAAGCTCCGTTCCTGCCGGCCCCCGTTGCCCGGCTATGCCGGCGACTACGGCGATATCCGTTTCCTAGTGCAGAAGATGGAAGTGTCCTCCGTCGAGGAAGCCGAGGCGATCCACGACAAGTTCTTTCCCCAAGACACGCTCTCGGCCGAGGCGCGCGAGGTCGTGAAAACCGCCATCGAGAAACGGGCATGAGCAAGCGTCCCACCACTCTCAAAGAAGTTGCCGCGCAGTCGGCCTCGCTGTCGGAATTCGGTCTGAATTTGCGCGACTGGCTCCACGAATTGCGCCGGGCATCGTCCCGCAACCAGGCGGCCGCCGCCATCGCGGAGGAGCCGCCGCCGCTGCGGGAGCGCTTCGCGGAGGGCGCCGTCGCCGATGCGTGGCTGGGGGCATATGCGGAACACCTGGCGCAACGGCTCCGCCAGCCGGCCCCAGCTTGGGCGTTCGCCGCCGGGCGCATCGCGCCGGAGCCCGTCTTCGACACAGGCGTCGAAAGCCCGGAGCTGCGGATACGGGCGCTCGCCTATGCCCCGGCCGCCTTCAAACGCCGGAATATTTTCACTCCGTCCGTGGACCTCCCCCTGCGCCTACGCGCCGGTCGCCCGCAAAAATCGGCGGAAGAAACGCGCCGCACCAACGCCGCACGCCAACGGCGCTTTCGGGCCGCCCGCCAGAAGGAGCTGTCCCGCCTACGCAAACTCGCCCGCAAACTCGGCGCGTAAAACCCTCCGGGGTTGTTGGTCTCGGTGAATAGAAGCCCGCCTCCACCCTCCTCGCCGCCGACCTCGCCCGCTCGTAGCGGAGCGCGTGAGCGCTTCGTTCCGTCGATCCGCCGTCACCGTAGCGAAACCCGCCAAGGGTTTCGTTTCCCCGTAGCTGAACGACGCCGTCGTTCAGTCCGGCCGTGCCACGGCCGGCCATTCCGTCAACCAATCTGGAACTCACGAACTCAGGCGCGGAGCTCTTTGCGTCTGGCCTCCGACCAAGGTGGCGCTGCTCGCCAGCCCCCTCCGGCCAGTGAGTGAGCCGCCCTTCAAAGGGAAGCCTCTTGCGCCGCTGCGCACACAGTGCTGCGATTCTACCGACACCCCGCCCATGCCCCGCGAATCCCAGCATGTCGAATGGAAGGAAGTCTGGCGCGACGATCATCTGCGCTGGGTGTGCGGCTTCGCCAACGCCGAGGGCGGCCGGATCGAAATCGGACGGAACGATGCGGGCACCGTCGTCGGCATTACCGACGCCGCCAAGTTGCTCGAAGACCTGCCGAACAAAATCCGCGACCTGCTCGGCATCATCGTCGCGGTCAACCTGCGCACGAGCGAAGGCCGGGATCTCCTCGAGATCGTCGTCGAAGCCTATCCCAACCCGATCAGCTACCGCGGCCACTACTACGTGCGCAGCGGTACGACGCTGCAGGAGCTCAAGGGAGCTGCGCTCGACCGTTTTCTGCTACGGCGGCTCGGCCGCACCTGGGATGGCGTACCGGTTCCGGGCGTCCGACCGGAGGAGCTGTCGGCTGCGGAGCTGCGACGGTTTCGCGAACGCGCGGCCGACGGTGGCCGGCTCGACCCGGCCGATCTGGCGGTGTCCGACACCGCGCTGCTCGCCAAGCTCAACCTCACCGAGGGCGAGTACCTGAAGCGGGCCGCCGTGCTCCTCTTCCACGAGACGCCCGAGCGGTGGTTTCCCGGCGCATTCGTGAAGATCGGCTTCTTCCGCTCGGAGTCCGATCTGGTCTACCACGACACGCTCCACGGAACCCTCTTCGACCAGGTCGCCCGCACCGTCGATCTGCTGCGCACCAAGTACCTCCGGGCCACAGTGCGCTACGAGGGCATGCGACGCATCGAGCGGTTCCCCGTGCCGGCGGCGGCGCTACGCGAGGCATTGCTCAACGCGCTCGTCCACCGCGACTATGCGACCGCGGCACCCGTGCAAATCCGCGTCTATCCCGACCGGCTCAACCTCTGGAACCCCGCCGTGCTCCCGGATGGCTGGACCGTGGAAACCTTGTTGGCCGAGCATCCTTCGGCCCCGCACAACCCGCTCGCGGCCGGCGCCTTCTTCCGGCGCGGCGACATCGAGACTTGGGGACGCGGCATCCGACGGATCTTCGAGGCCTGCCGCACAGCCGGAGAGCCCGAGCCCCGGCTCCGCTCCCTCGCCAACGACCTCTGGCTGGAATTCCCCTTCGCCCCCGACTACCTCGCCGCCATCGGCGCCGCCACCCCGGAAGTCACCCCGGAAGTCACCCCGGAAGTCGCGCGACTGCTCTCCGTGGTTTCCGGCGAGCACACGCGCCGTGAATTGCAGGCCACCCTGCGGCTACGGGACGACGATCACATGCGAGAAGCGTACCTATTGCCCGCCCTCGCCGCCGGAGTCCTCGAGATGACCATCCCGGACAAGCCCAACAGCCGTCTCCAGAAATACCGGTTGACCACCGCCGGTCAGCGCCTCGCCGCCCGACTCCGCGCGTCCTGACCAAGCCCCCCTCTCTCGCCGCAGACCTCGCCAGCCCGTAGCGAAGGCCGCCAAGGCCTTCGCCTTGCTCGTAGCGAAACGCGTGAGCGTTTCGTTCCGCCGATCCGCCGTCACCGTAGCGAAAACCGCCAAGGGTTTCGTTTCCTCGTAGCTGAACAACGCAGTCGTTCAGCCCGCCCGCAGCAAGGCGCCCGTAAGCGTTTCAACCTCCGTCCCACACCACCCCACCTTCTCCGTCCGCCACCCCACGACCGGATGCGCTCTTGCGCCGCTGAGCGCGCAGTGATGCGATTCCCCCGACACCCAAACTGCTGAGCAGACCAGCCATGCCCGCCGCCGACCGGCTCGGACATACCGCCATCGGCCGACGCATCGCCTCCCCACTTCGCACGCCATGACCACCCAATCTCTCGATGCTGCCAACTCCAGCGTCTCACCCGCAACTCCGGTCCCAGCGGTCCCGACTCTCTCGCTCGTCCACGACTCCGCGCTCAACTACGCCTTCCAGCAGAACGCGATCCCGGTCGTGAAGGAGCTGCGGTTCCGGAACGATACTACCGCCCGCAAGGATCTCGTCATCCGCGTGTCGACCGAGCCTGCGTTCGCCGCACCTGAGGAACTCCGCATTCAGTCCATCGAACCCAACGGTGAATTCCATATCGCGCCCCTCGACCTGAAGCTCAGCCCCGACTTTCTCGCCGCGCTCAACGAGAAGGTGGCCGGCCTGCTCAAAGTCGAGGTATTCGCGGGCGACACCGCACTCTGCTCGCGCACCGCGTCTGTCTCGCTGCTCGCACATAACGAATGGTGCGGGCTCGTCTCCCTGCCGGAGATCCTCGCCGCATTCATCCTGCCCAACGACCCGGCGTTGATGCCGGTCCTCGGGCGCGCCTCCGACCTGCTTCGCGAGACGACCGGCCGCGGTGCGCTCAGTGGCTACCAGGACAAGAACCGCAAACGCGCCTGGGATCAGGTCGCCGCCATCTACCGGGCCGTAGCCGAACTCGGAATCCGCTACATCAATCCGCCAGCCAGTTTCGAGAGCACCGGCCAGAAGGTCTCCTTCCCCGCGCAGATCATCGCGGAGCGTTTCGGCACCTGCCTCGATCTTTCGCTGCTTTTCGCAGCCTGCTGCGAGCGGGCCGGTCTGAACCCGCTCCTGCTCATGCACGAGGGGCACGCCTACGCCGGATGCTGGCTGGAGGCGCGCACGTTCCCCGAACCGGCCGCGGAGGGTGCCGATGCGCTGCAACAAGTCCGCAAGCACGAGACCGAGTCGCTCCTCACAGTCTTCGAGACGACACTCGTCGCCAGCGAAGCGCCCGGCGTGTTGGCCGATGCCGAGCGTGCGGCACGTGCGCACCTGCAAACGGAGAAGCCGTTCCGCCTCGCGCTGGACGTTCGCCGCGCCCGCATCGCGCGCATCGTGCCACTGCCCATTGCAGGCCAAAGAGCGGCCGAGACCACGAACGGCCCGGTTACCATAGATGTCGTCGAAGGCATCGGAAGTCGCGATTTCTCCGAACCGCTCGTCCCCGTCACTCCCGGCACCGACCGACCCGCGACGCGAATCGACCAGTGGAAAAGCCGGTTGCTCGACCTCAGCCTACGCAACCGGCTCCTGAACTTCCGGGAAACCAAGTCTACCATCCGGCTCCTCTCCGCCGCGCCCGAACGCGTGGAAGACGAGTTGGCGGCGGAAAACGAGCTCGCCCTCCGACCCCGGCCCAAACTGATGAGCGAGGATGACCCGCGCCATGGGGCAACGCTGTCCAAACAGCAGCGCGCCGATGCGCTCGCCGCCCACCTTGCGGACGAATTGCAGAACGGTCGCCTGCACACGCACCTCGACGAGGACGAGCACGCGCGGCGACTCACCGAGCTATATCGCACCGCTCGCAACGCGCTCGAAGAGAACGGAACCAACACGCTCTTCGCCGCCGTCGGCATCCTCGAATGGAGAGAGACCGAGCACAGCGACCGTGTCTTTCGCGCGCCCCTGCTCCTCGTGCCCGTCGAGCTGAAACGCAAGTCCGTGCTCGAAGGGTTCTCCCTCCGCCGCCTCGACGAGGAAACGCGCCTCAACGTCACCCTCATGGAAATGCTGCGGCAGCACTTCCAGAAGGACATCGCCGGCCTCGACCCGCTCCCCGAAGACGAGACCGGCGTGAACGTCGCCCGCGTGTTCCAGCTCTTCCGCGACGCCGTGCGCGACCTCCCCGGTTGGGAGGTGAAGGACGACATCTGGCTCGGCCAATTCTCATTCACGAAATTTCTCCTCTGGAAAGATCTCGCCGATCGGCTCGACGACCTTACCCGCAACCGCATCGTCAACCACCTCGTCAACGCCGCCGGCACACCCTACGACAACCCGCCCGACGACATCACACCGCCCCATCTCGACGACCGGTTCCACCCGCGCGACGTGTTCTGTCCGCGCAGCGCCGACTCGTCCCAGCTCGCAGCGGTCATGGCCGCCGCGGCCGGCCACGACTTCGTGCTCGAAGGTCCGCCCGGTACCGGAAAATCGCAGACGATCACCAACATCATCGCCCACTGCCTGGCGCATGGGAAACGCGTGCTCTTCGTGGCCGAGAAACGCGCCGCGCTTGATGTCGTGCACCGCCGCCTGCGCGAGGATGGGCTGGAGCCGTTCTGCCTCGAACTTCACTCCAACAAGATCGGCAAGGCCGACGTGCTGGCGCAATTCGACCGCAGCCTGAAGTTCATGGCCGAGACAAGCGCGGGCGATTGGGAGCATCGCACCGCCGAGCTCGAGCGCCTGCGCGCCGAGCTCAACGACTACACTCGCGCCCTGCACCGGCGGGCGCCCTGCGGACTGAGTGCCCACGCCTGTTTCGACTATCTCCTTCCCCGAAAGAACGATCCGACCGTCCGACTGAACGATTGGCCGCGCCTCCTCGAAACGACCCTCGCGGAGCTCGACAACGCGCGACTGCTCGCCCGCCAACTGCAGGAGCGTTCGCGCGCCGTCATGCCCTTGCACGATCACCCGCTGGCCTCGCTGGCCTGCGAGGAGTGGTCGCCAACCTGGGACGAGCGTATACCGGAGCTCATCCGCACGCTGGTTGCGCAGGCCTCCGGCACCGAAGAGGCGACCCACGAACTGCGCACTTGGCTGCGTTGCCATGGCGAGTCCGTGTCGCGTCGCCAATTGCAGGATCTGCGCGCCTTGACCGAAAGCCTGTCGTCGCCGGAGCCGGTCGGCCCGGCCTTCGCCACGACGCCGTGGCAGCAACTGGCAGCCGACCTCGACCGGTGGCTCTCCCTCGTTCGCGAGCGCGCCGCAGTGCGCTCACGGTTGGGCGGCTATGACGAGTCCAAGCTTCTCGCCCTCGACCTCGATGCCCTGAAAGCCAAGTGGACTTTGGCCCAGTCGTCGTGGTCCCTGTTGAAGTGGCTCCGCATCGGTAGCGTGCGCCGGATGCTCCGCACGGCCCGCCAGGACCAATCCCGCCCGGAGGCGGCGAAGTTGGGCGAGCACCTCGACGACGCGTTGCGCCTGCGCGCGCTGACCGCCGAGCTCGCCGCCGCCGCGCCTGTTGCCCAGGCCTGCCTTGGCACTGTTTGGGCAAATGGAGAGCCCGAACCTGATGCGATGGCCCGAGCCCGGACGTGGGGCGAAGCGCTCCACGCCCGCATGCTGGCCTGCGCGGGCGACGACCTCGTATGGTTGGGGCAACTCCGGCAGCTCCTCGCCGCGCTGTTCTCCGAAGGCCCGTCGGCCTATGCCGCCGGCACCACCATCGGACTGCGCCTGTCGCGCTATCGCGAAGCATTGGACGCTTTCGCGGCAACCTTGGAGCGATTCGCAGCCGAGGTGAAGCTGCGCCGCGAGATCGTGGACGAGGCCCCGGACCATCTCGCGGCGGTGCGCACGCTCGCCGAGCGCGTGTCCGCTGACTGGAGGCAGATCCGCGAATGGTGTTCCTGGCAGAAGGCGCGCCGGGCAGCGGTCGGAACCGGTCTCGCGCCGGTCATCGCCGCACTGGAGTTGCCGGACGGAGCGACGTTGGAAGTGCCCGCGTTGTTCGAGCGAAGTTTCCGCCGCGCATTGCTGTTCGGCCTCATCGAACGGGAGCCCGCCTTGCGGGAGTTCTTCGGCCGTGAACACGACGAGCGCATCGAGCGTTTCCGTGAACTGGACGAGAAGATCGCTTCGCTGTCGCGCGAACTCATCCGAGCCCGCTTGGCCGCCGGCATCCCGCGCGACCAAGGAATCGCCGAGGTGCCCAAGGCGGAGATCGGACTGCTGCGCAAGGAACTCGGCAAGCGCATGCGCCACATCCCGGTGCGCAAGCTCCTCGCCGGCATCCCGAAGCTGCTGCCCCGACTCAAGCCCTGCGTGCTCATGAGCCCGCTCTCGGTCGCCCAATACCTTGAGGCCACACACGAAACATTCGATCTGGTGATCTTCGACGAGGCCTCGCAGATCCCGGTCTGGGACGCGATCGGAGCCATCGCGCGTGGCAAACAGCTGATCATGGTCGGCGACCCCAAGCAGCTTCCGCCGACCAACTTCTTCGGCAGCGGCAACGACGACGAGGACGACCTCACGCCGGAGACGCACAAGGACCTCGAAAGCGTGCTCGACGAGTTGATGAGCCATCAGGTGCGCCACAAACGCCTGCAGTGGCACTACCGCAGCCGGCACGAGGGCCTGATCGCCTTCAGCAACCGCCAGTACTACGAGAACGACCTGCTCACCTTCCCCTCGCCCGAGCCGGCCCTGGGCGGCGTCCGGATGAAGCACCTGCCGCAAGCGCGCTACGATAAAGGCAAGTCACGTACCAATCTGGGCGAAGCCCGCGCGTTGGTTGACGAACTCGTCACTCGCCTGCGCGCCACCGATGGTCCCCGCCGTTCCTATGGCGTCGTGACCTTCAGCCTGCCGCAGCAGCAGTTGGTCGAGAACCTCCTCGACGAGGAGCGTCGCAAGTATCCGGAGATCGAGAGCCACTTCGGCGACGAGCCGCCGGTCGAGGGCGAGCCGGTGTTCGTCAAGAACTTGGAGAATGTGCAGGGCGACGAGCGCGACGTGATCCTGTTCTCCATCTGCTTCGGGCCGGACGAGGCGGGCAAAGTCGCCATGAACTTCGGCCCGCTCAACCGCGACGGCGGCGAGCGCCGCCTCAACGTCGCCATCACCCGCGCCAAACACGAGGTGCTGGTCTTCAGCGGACTCCGCGCCGACCAGATCGACCTCACCCGCACGCGGGCACGCGGCGTACGCGACCTTAAGCTGTTCCTCGACTACGCCGAACGCGGCCCGCGGGCGCTGGCTGCCGCAACGACCGCCTCGGGGTCGGCCGAACCCGATTCCGAGTTCGAGAAGCTGGTCGCCGACCGCCTCCGCGCTGCTGGCTACGAGGTGCATCACCAAGTCGGCTGCTCCGGCTACCGGATCGATCTGGCGGTGGTCGATCCGTCCGCGCCGGGCCGTTACCTGCTCGGGATCGAGTGCGATGGCGCGACCTACCACCGAGCGGCAACCGCCCGCGACCGCGACAAGCTCCGCCAACTCATCCTCGAAGGTCTCGGCTGGAAGCTCCACCGCATCTGGTCCACCGACTGGTGGCACGACGCCGACAAGGAGATGGAGAAGCTGCTCCAGCGGCTGAAGGAAATGAATCCACCAGAGACCAATCCAGCGCCCGCCAACCAAGGACGGAACTGAACCATGAGCGACCCCCGGGAGTTTTTCAACCTCACCACCGAAGACCTTCGACGTTATGACTGGCAGGCACGAATCGCCGCAAGTGCGCGTCTTGATTGTCGCAGCTTCTTCACCGAGCTGGCCAAGGGAGCCAGGGAATGCCGCGAGAAACAGGACGACCTAGGAGATCGGGTGTTCAGCCTCCTCTCCGTCGTGGCATCATTTCATCCCAACTATGATGCGAAGGGCACACCCTACACATCTTGGATGAGCCGCTTCAACGGTGAGCGAAGCCTGAATGCCGAAGACCTGACACCCGTCGATCTCAACGCACTCACCGGAATAGTTGCCGAGATCAGTGACCCCGAATTTCGAGCCCGTGTCGCCGACGTCATCTGGACCACACGGCCCAAAGGAAACTTCCAAGTCGCAAAACTCGCTGTCGCCGCGTTCATGGATTCGGCCGCGCGACTGAAAGATAAAGACTCTTGGACCCATTACGTCGAGCGGCTAGATCGTGCCGCTCAAATTGCGGCGAAAAAAGGATTCGAGACCGAGCGCGCGGCGGTGGTCCATGCAGTCGAGTCGGGCATAGCCGAGTACGAGGGCGAGCCAAGCTCGGGTCTGCTCTGTAGTCGG
This sequence comes from uncultured Opitutaceae bacterium, assembly GCA_964640465.1. Taxonomy (GTDB): domain Bacteria; phylum Verrucomicrobiota; class Verrucomicrobiia; order Opitutales; family Opitutaceae; genus CAJCBL01. The sequence goes on along the minus strand of CAZXHR010000038.1, from coordinate 12,910 downwards.
CTCATGGCGATTCTGCTCTTGTTGGAAGAGGGAGATAACACCCGATATGCCAAACTCTCCGAGGAACTCGCACTACACTACCAACACCAAAACGACTGGCACTTTTCGGAATCGTATTGGGAGCAAGCATCCTGCTGGCATCGATCTGGCGGACGCCACGCCGACGTACAGCGGTGTCAGCTTGCTGCCGCCGAATGCAACATCTCCAACGCGGAAGCCGGCATTGAAAAGCAAGGTGCACTATTCGCTGCGCACTGGTTGAGCCGCGGCCTGATCGCACTCCGCGAGGCACGCGCGGACAAAGCTCGGATCGTTGAAATTCACCAACGTCTTCTCGAAGTGCAGCGCCTCAGCCTCAACGAACTCAAGCCCATTGGCGTCGATGAGGACGCAATGCCGGGAATGGCCGAGAACCGTGAGCAACACCAAGCCGCAGTCGCTGCCCACATCCAAGGAAACGACATCCAGACAGCCCTCCAACGCATCGCCTTCATCAATCAGCCCACAAACTACCAGCAGCTCAAGGAGCAGTATGCCAAGCAGTCGGAGAATTCTCTGGCTGGAAAGTTATTCGGAAGCTCGGCGCTGGATCAATCGGGGAAAGTCTCCGAAATCCAAGCGCCTGAGATCGGATCCGACCCAGAGGCACAGGCACAATCGCTTCACCAAAGCCTGTGCAATCAGGCGCGCATGATCTACTGGCCGATCCAAGTTGTCTGGCGAATCGAGCCAGCACGTATCGCGCTGATAACTGAACATTCCGTCCGCCGCCACGACCTTCGGCATCTTGTCAGACACAATCACTTCGTCCCATCTGGCTATGCGGGTATCTACGAGCGGGGCCTACAAGCAGGCTTCTACGGCGATTGGGTGGTCGCGATGCACCTACTTATTCCTCAAATCGAGGCTTCTATTCGCCACGTTCTACAACATGAGGGCATGGTAACGTCCACGCTTGAAGCCGACGGAACCCAAAAGGAGCGCGATCTGAATCAATTGCTTTGGTTGCCTCAGGTAGAGCAGGTCTTCGGTTCAGACATACTCTTTGATCTCCGTGGCATCCTTACCGAGAAGTTCGGGCACAATCTTCGCAACGACCTTGCGCACGGGCTTCTACCCGAAAGCGGCTACTACCGAGAGGCCTGTGTCTATTTATGGTGGCTGGTACTCTACCTCTGCTACCAGGGCCACGTCATCGCGGTGAAAGCGTCGGCGGTCGATCCGCTGCCACCTGCTACCAGTAAGGCCTAGTGAGGTGGCCACGCTCGAACCTCTGGCGCGTTTCGCCACGCAGAATCCCAAGCTTGGCGGTCCGCCTTGTCCCGAATCCTACCGTCCAATCCGCATTCCGAAATCCGCACTCCACAATCCTACCCTCCGGTCCTCGCCCTGAGCTGTCCGCAGGCCCCGTCGATGGTGGCGCCGCGGGGTCGCCGGAAATGGGCGACGATGCCGCGGGCGTGCAGCTCGTCGAGGAACACGCCGACGGTCTCGCGCGGCGGCGGCTCGTAGGCCACGCCGCTCAGGCCCGGACCGGTCGGGTTGTAGGTGAGCAGATTCAGGTGCATCCGGCGTTTCTCGAGGAGCGCCGCGAGCTGGCGGGCCTGCTCGGGCGAGTCGTTCACGCCGCGCAGCAGGCAGTACTGGATGTTCACGACCCGGCCCGTCGTCTCCTGGTAGCGGTCGGCAGCGGCCAGCACTTCCTCGATACCGTAGCGCCGCGCGGTCGGCAGCAGGCGTTGCCGCGTAGCGTCGTCCGGCGCGTGGAGCGAGAGCGCCAGCGCGACGGGCACACCGCTGGCGGCGAGTTCGTCGATCTTCGGCACGAGCCCGACGGTCGACACCGTAATCTGCGCGAAGCCGACCGCACCGAGCTCGCCCCAGCCGATCCGGTGCGCAGCGGGGACGACGGCGCCGAGATTCTGCAACGGTTCGCCCATGCCCATCATCACGATGGTGCGCAGCTCCTTGCCGGCGCGCGCGGCCTCGCGGCGGAGGTGGAAAAACTGCTCGACGATCTCGCCGGCCGTGAGGTTGCGCACAAAGCCGGCCTTACCTGTGGCGCAGAAATCGCACCCCATCGCACATCCGACCTGTGTCGACAGGCAGCCCGCCGCGCGGTCGGAGCGCACGTCGGCCATGAGCACTGTCTCGACCGTCTGCCCGTCAGCGAGGCGCAGAAGCAGCTTCACCGTGCCGTCAGGATCCTCCTGCCGCGCAGCGACGCTGCTGGATAGCAGCCCGAGCGTCTCGACACGTTCGCGGAAACCCTTCGGTAGTTCGATCCGGTCCCACTCGACCATGCCCGAGCCCATGTAGTAGCGCCGGAGCAGCTTGCGCGCATGCACAGTCGGCTTCCCCCAGGAGGACACCAGGGATTCGAACTCGGGCATGGACAGGTCGGAGAGCGCAGGCACGGCGCGATCCACGCAGCCCCGCTGCCAAAAGCCAAGCCGGCAGCTCCAACTTCGGATTCGCCAACCGACAAAAGGAAACAAAGGAAACGAAGGCCATCGCACAGCCCGCTCGGCAGTCCGAGCCGTTCGCTTTTCGTTGGCTTCCGTCGATTCCCTCCGCGCTTCTGGACTCGCCTCGTTGTCCTCGCCAACGGCGCTCCTACCGGACAGCGGCGCCATTGCCCCGCTCGCCCGCGATGAGCGGGCGCCGACACCCGCCGCCCCGGAGGCGATCAGCTGAAGGACTTTCCCAAGCTTCGCCCATTGGCGAAGCCCATCAGCGGTTCCACAACTCCGAAGGTGCCTTGTCTCCGTAGACTAGATGCCGCACCGGCCACGCCCAGCTCGCGCCTCGCTTCGCCGTTCTCACGGACGACGCTACGCCTCCGCCACCACTCGAAGACCGTGGTGGCCTTCGCCACGCACCATCGTCGTTCTCACGAACGACGCTACAACCTGTAACGCGACGACGACCGCAGCACCATGCGAACGAGGCTTGTCCGCTACGACCTCGCTCGCTTCGCTCGCCCAGTCTTTCCTCCCCCATGCACAACGTGCCCCTCTGCACCTCCACTCGTCGACAGCGCCTCCCGCTCCTCCGCGCCGGTGCGAACTGGGCGAGCGTTCTGCACGGTGTCATGGAAGTGTGGTGCCTCGTGCTTCTCGGTTTCGCGGGCATGGTGTCCGCCGCCACCGACACATCCTGGCAGCCAGTGCCCGGCCTGCCCACCAAGACGGTCGCCGCGCTGTTGCAGACGCGGGACGGCTACCTGTGGATCGGCACCTACGAGGGGCTGTTCCGCTACGATGGGGTGCGTTTCACGCTCATCGACAACCGGCAGGTGTCGGCGTGGCACGACCTGGCGGTCACGGCGCTCTACGAATCGCCCGACGGCACGCTGTGGATCGGCCACGAGCGGGGCACGGTGAGCGCGTACAAGGACGGCAACTTCACCGAGTACCCCGCGCGGCCGGATTGGAAGGCCGACCGCTTCCACGCGATCACCGGTGACAAGACCGGCGCCATCTGGCTGCTCGACAGCCGCGGCGAGCTGGCGCGGCTGGGCGACGGCCTCGTGCTCCATCCCGAGTGGGGCGGCCGGGACAACAGGTGGGGCCTCGTGCGAACTCGCGAGGGCCGCGTGTGGGTCGTCAACGGCGGACGGCTGTCCGAGCTGGTCGGTGACACACTTCGGGTGGCCGAGGCTCCGCCCGGTTGCGGCAATGTGGTGCAAGGGATCGTGGCCGGAACCGACGGCGGCCTCTGGGTCGCGGCAGGAGGAAAGCTCTGGCGCCTGTCGGACGCGGGATGGAGCGGCGGCACGCAGCCGCTCGCCATCGGAGAACTGCCCGTCTCCACCACGCTTGCGACGGCGGACGGCCGACTCTACCTGGGCACCTACGACAAGGGCATGCTGGAGCTTCTGCCCGGCGAACCGCGGCCGGAGCGGCTGTTTGGCCGGGGAACCGGACTGCCGTCGGACTGGGTGCTGGCGGCCTGCGAGGACCACGAAGGCGGCGTGTGGCTGGGAAGCGGCAGCTCCGGACTGTTGCGGTTGCAGAACCGCAAGGTGACAATGCTGGCGCCACCCGACTCCTGGCAGGGGCGCTCGGTGCTGACCATGTGCATGACCCACGAGGGCGGTTTCCTCGTGGGCACCGAGGGCGCCGGGCTGTACCGGATGTCGCGTGACGGTGCTTGGTCGGTATTCGCCGCCGAGTCGGGACTCAGGAACAACTTCATCTGGGCGGTGCATGAAAGCCCCGACGGCTCGATGTTGGCGGGAACCTGGACCGGACTCGATGTCGCTACGGGAACACGTTTCGCCCCGGTCCTGGGGACCTCCGACTTCGGCGAGTCGGTATGGGCCTTGGTGCACGCCCGCGACGGCGGACTGTGGATCGGAAGCCGTGCCGGACTCGCCCAATACCGCGATGGGGCGATACGGTGGGTCGAACCGGGGCCAAATCGCAAGTTGCGCGACATCCGGAGCATTCTCGAGACGCCGGACGGCACGCTCTGGATCAGCACCAACGGCAACGGCATCGGCCGTATCCGAGATGGAGCGGTGCGCCAGTTTCTCCAGCGCGACGGGCTCGGCAGCGATTTTACCCACGGGCTGCTGCTCGACGAAAACGGGACGCTCTGGATCGGCACGCGCGGGGGCGGCCTGAATCGCTACAAGGACGGGCGGTTCACCGCAGTGCGCACGGAGAACGGGCTCGGGAGCGACGCCATCTCGCAGATCGAGGACGATGGGCTGGGCTATCTCTGGATGAGCTCGCGCGCAGGCATCCTGCGGGCGAGCAAAGCCGAGCTCAACGCCTGTGCCGACGGGATGCAGAAGCAGGTGAAATGCCTCGTCTACGGGCTCGCCGACGGGCTCTCCTCCCTCGCCTGCTCGAACTCGCAACCGGCCCCCGGGTATCGCACGGCGGACGGGCGGCTGGTGTTCTCGACCGACGCGGGCCTGGCCCTGATCGACCCGCGGGCAGTGAAGCTGAATCCACAAGCGCCGCCGGTGGAGATCGAGAGCATCCGCAACGACGACCGCTGGGAGCGGCTCGCGCCATTTTTCGGCGTCATCGATCTGGGACCGGGCGCCAAGCGTATCGAGATCCAGTACACAGGCCTGAGTTACGCCCTACCGGAGAAGGTCCGTTTCAAGTGCCGGCTCGACGGTTTCGATCCGGATTGGGTCGACATGGGCACTGAGCGCCGCGTGTCCTACAGCTACCTCCCCCCGGGCCGCTACGTCTTCCATGTCGTCGCATCGAACAACGACGGCGTCTGGAACACGACTGGGCGAAGTCTGGCGCTCGTGGTCCCCCCCTATTTCTGGCAGACGATCTGGTTCCGCCTGCTGCTCGGCACGCTGGGTACCGGAGCGGTCGCCACTCTCGTCTGGTTTCAGGCGCGGCGGCGGCTCCTGCGCCGTGTCGAGCTCCTCGAACGCGAGCGCGCGATCGACGCCGAGCGCACGCGCATCGCCAACGACATGCATGACGACATCGGTGCCGGGCTCACCCGGATCAACATGCTGGCCAGCACCGTGCGGTCCGATCTCGACGACCGCGCCCGGCTGGAGCGCGGCCTGACACAAATCCACGAGACGGCGCGCAGCGTCACACGCGCCGTCGACGAGATCGTGTGGGCCGTCAACCCGAGGCACGACACGTTCGAGTCGCTCGTCAACTACCTCGAACGCGTCGCTCAGGACATGCTCGGTGCGGCGCAGATGCAGTGCCGACTCGACCTGCCGGAAGCCTTGCCGGATTGGCACCCCAGCTCGGAGGTACGCCACCACCTCGTCCTCGCCTACAAGGAGGCGCTCAGCAATGCAGTCCGGCACTCCAGCGCGCGGCGGGTGACGGTGTCGCTCACGATCAGCCCGAATGAATGCCTCCTGAAAGTGGCCGACGATGGCCGCGGTTTCGCCGGCGCGACAGCTTCGGCCGAGACGGGCCGCGCCACCTCTGGCAACGGCATCCCGGGGATGCAACGTCGCCTCGCGAAGATCGGCGGCGCTTGCGAGCTCCACGCCATCCCCACAGGTGGTACCGAGGTGGTGTTCTCCATCCCCTCCCGCGCGTTGTCGCGCCGGTAGGGCCGCGCCATCCCGGAAATCCGCACAACCAAGTATTGCCCTTTCGCCATCAACCAACGCAATCCTGACGCCCCCGTGAACATCGCCGTTGCCATCGTCGAGGACAGTTCGGAGGTCCGCACCATCATGGCGGACTGGATTCGCAGCTCGGACGGATTCCGGCTGGTCGGCGAGCACTCCAACGTGGAAAGCGCGCTGGCGCAGTTGCCGCAGGAGCGCCCGGATGTCGTGCTCGTCGACATCAACCTGGCGGGCCGGAGCGGAATCACCTGCGTGCGCGAGCTTAAGCCCCGGATGCCGGAAACGCAGTTCGTGATGGTGACGGTCTTCGAGGACAGCGATCACGTCTTCGATGCACTCACCGCCGGCGCCGCGGGCTATCTGCTCAAGCAGGTCTCGCGCGAGGAGCTGCTCGCCGCGGTGCGCCAGGTGCACGACGGCGGTGCGCCGATGAGCAGCTACATCGCGCGCAAAGTGGTGCAGTGGTTCCAGACCCAGCGGACCAAACCGCAGCCCGGCACCGAAAGCCTCTCGCCCCGCGAGAACGAGATCCTGCGGCTGCTGGCCCGCGGCTATGCGTACAAGGAGATTGCCGACGAGCTGGGCGCGAGCCTCGGAACCATCAACACCCACATCCGCCGCATCTACCGCAAGCTCCAGGTGAGTTCGCGGAGCGAGGCGGTGTCGCTCTTCGCGCCGTTTCCCACCGAACCGCGCGCACCTGGCGAGCCGAAGGGCTGATCCGATTTAGTGTGGGGCTGTCTACCGGGATGAATCAGGAAGGCCAATTCTTGATAAGTGCGGGGATATGAGCCGCGAAGCCGCGGATCATAGGTTCCTATGACATGACGGGGTCATCGGCGGATCGGTATGATCCCGCCCACGGAGACGAGTGCGCATCCACCAGCAGCGACCATTCCGGTACGGCTGATAGGCGCCTGCTCTCCACCCCCCCAATAAACAAACATGAACAGTCCTGCACTCTGCAGGCGTGGCCGTCTGGCCGCTCCTGCCTCGCTTGTCGCCACCCTGTTGGCTGCCGCGGTTGCGCCGAGTTCCCTCGGGCAAGCCGCTCCGACCACCGCCGCCTCCACCCCGACGGAGACCAGTGACTCGGAAGTAGTCGTCCTCTCGCCGTTCGTTGTCTCCGCCACGGAGGACAACGGTTATGCGGCCACCAGCACCTTGGCCGGTACGCGCGTCCGCACCGAGCTCAAGGATATCGCCTCCTCGATCAGCGTCGTCACCGAGCAGTTCCTCTCCGACACCGGTGCCAAGAAGAACGAGGACCTCCTCGTCTACACGACCAACACCGAGGTCGGCGGTATCCACGGCAACTTCTCGGGAGCCGGCGGCAACGCCACCTACGACGAACGCCCCAACCTGCTTCGCCCCAGCCAGAACACCCGCGTCCGCGGTCTCGATGCCGCCGACAACACCCGCGACTACTTCCTCACGGAGATTCCGTGGGATGGGTACAACGTCGGTCGCGTCGACCTCCAGCGCGGACCGAACTCCATCCTGTTCGGCGTCGGCAGCCCGGCGGGCATCATCAACACGTCGATCAACGCCGCGGCCTTCAAGAACGCCAACACGATCGAGAGCCGCATCGACAACCACGGTTCCTTCCGCGAATCCGGCGACTTCAACTACGTCGCGATCGACAACGTCCTCGCGTTCCGCGTGGCCGCACTCGACGACAAGACCAAGTACAAGCAGGAGCCGGCCTTCAATCACGACCGCCGCTACTTCGGTGCTCTGCGCTTCGACCCGAAGCTCTTCGCCGACGGAAGCACCTCGATCCGCATGAACTTCGAGGACGGCCGCGTGCGCGCCAACCGACCGCGCGACCTGCCGCCGATCGACCGAATCACCCCGTGGTTCAAGCCCGTGAACCCGTCCGGCACCACGAACTTCGGCATGGGCAAGCAGACCTACGACCCGATCCAGCAGTACAACCAGCTGATCCAGCAGGACTCGCTGTTCAAGAACACGTTCATGGGCCGCCTCTTCGCCGCCGATGTCGCGATGTACTACTACGCGAACGAGTCGGAGGCCAACGCGCTGAATTCGCTCAACTACGGCACCAGCGCGATGCAGGCCTACATGAACAACCTGATCATCGATTCGAAGGGCAACCTGCTGGGCGGCAACATCAACGGTGCGCTCATCGGCCGCTACCTCGGCATCCCGTCGATGAACCAGTGGATCACCAGCCCCGTCACCGGTGTGACCGGCGCTGCCAACTACGGCGACATCTGCCTCACCGACAAGTCGATCTTCGACTTCTACAAGAACCTGCTCGACGGCGACAACAAGCGGGAGTGGCAGCGCTGGAAGGCCGCCAACTTCGCGTTCTCCCAGACCTTCTTCGACAACCGCCTCGGTTTCGAATTCGTCTACGACCGGCAGCGCTACCAAGATGGGCAGTTCAACCTCCTCGGCGCCCCCGAGTACACGATCAGCATCGACATCAACAAGACGTTGATCGACGGCTCCTCGAACCCGAACTGTGGCAAACCGTTCGTCGCCGCCAGCGGCCAGAACGGCGGCACCCAGACCTTCATCGACCGCGATAGCTTCCGTTTCACCACCTTCGCAGAACTGCGGGCGTCCGATCTGATGGGCCAAAACACCCTGTCCAAGATCATCGGCCGCCACCTGTTCACCGGCGTGGCATCGCAGGACGGCAAGGTTCAGGATAACCGGAGCTTCCTCCGCTTCGCGACGGATCAGTCCTTCAGCCTGGCCACCGGTCAGGGCCCCATGGGACTCAACAACGCGGCCCGCTATATCGACTGGGTTGCCTACCTCGGCAACACGGACTTCCGCACCAAGGATTCCGCCGCCGGGGCAAACCTCTCCCGCATCACGGGCACGATCAACCCGACCGGTTCCCTGAATGTCCGCTATTTCAGCCCGGTCTGGAATGCCACGGGAGTCGATCCCACCGCCCCCTACACCTACACCAGCTACGACGCCAACGCCCAACCGGTCACCAACGTCACGACCCAGGTGAACAACCCGGCCAACTACGTCGGCTGGACCACGAAGATCGTCGATGTCATGAACGCCACCGAAGACGATCTTGAGGATCTCTACACCGCGGGCACCAAGAACGACAACCGGATCAGGTCCTACGGAATCACCTGGCAGGGGTACTTCTGCGACGACTCGCTCGTCACCACCCTCGGCTGGCGCCAGGACTCCGTGCGCCACAAGGCCGCCTCCGCCAAGCTCGTGAACGGCACCGCCGTCATGGACTACGCCTATGACGACAACGACACGCGCACGACCGTCGGCCACAGCCTGAGCTGGGGCGGCGTGTGGCATCTCAAGCCGCTCGACAAGATCCTACCCGCCGGCACCAAGCTCAGCCTAGTCTACAACCAGGCCGAGAACTTCAAGGCCGACGCCCCCCGTGGTGACGTCTTCGGCAATGCGATCGCCAACCCGGAAGCCAAGACCAAGGAGTACGGCCTGGCGCTCTCGACCCTGCACGACAACCTCACCCTCCGGCTGACGCACTTCGAGACCAAGCAGAAGAATGCCACGCTCACCGGCGCCACCGGCGGCGGTTTCGGCGGCAACTTCTACCTATTCTGGGCCTGCCCGTACTGGTCGGCCACCGAAGCCCTCGCAGCCCTCGAAGGCCTCCAGGCAAGCGGCACCTACGACGTCCCCGGCATCCCCGCCGAGTACGTCAAAAACAACTGGTACTCCTGGCAAACCATCGCGGTCGATGCGAACGGCAATCCCGATGGCGCCAGGATCTTCCAGATCGTCTCCGACTTCTTCCAGAACTTCCCGCTCAGCCAGTACACCTGCGACCAGTATGGTCTCCAGCTCGACGTGGCGAAGATGCACTCGAAGAACCCGGCAGACTGGTTCGCGGCCGTCGGCGCCGACACCCCGACCGACCAAGCTCTCGGTGCACAACCGCTGTACGCGGGTGTGCTCAAGAGCTTCGGAACCGGGCCGACCGCCACCAACGACACCGTGTCGAAGGGTTGGGAACTCGAAGCCACCGCCAAGATCACCAAGAACTGGGATCTCACCCTCAACGCCTCGAAGACCAGTGCCGTCCGCAGCAATCTGTCGCCCAGCATCATCGAGGCGATGAAGACCATGACCGACTTCTTCAATACGGATGCCGGTCTGATCAAGTGGTGGGGCGGCCCCACCTTCCAGGCCCAGTGGAACAACGGCCTCGTGGCTGCGTACAACGCACTGCTCGCCCAGGAAGGCAGCCAAGCCGCCGAGGTCCCGGAGTGGCGCGCGAACGTCATCACCACCTACCGCTTCGACAACGGCCGTCTGAAGGGCGCCTATGTCGGCGGCGCCTACCGCTGGGAAGATCGCCGCATCCTCGGCTATCGCCTCCTGAAGGACAGCAACGGCAAGGACACCGCTTCGATCAACGTCAACGATCCGATGTACGGCCCGACCAGCTCGCATTTCGACATGTGGGTCGGCTACAGCCGCGACATCACCGCGAAGGTCAACTGGCGCATCCAGCTCAACGTCCGAAACATCCTCGAGGCCGACAAGCTGGTTCCGGTGTCCAAGAACCCCGACGGCGTGCTCGCACTCGCCCGCATCCAGGAGGGCATGAGCTGGCAGATCAGCAACACGTTCTCCTTCTAGTCCGAGTCTCTTTGCCGGCAGCCCCTAGGGCTGCCGGCTTCGGGTTGCTCCTCATGCAACACATAGGCGGCGCCGGGGGGATCTGGCGCCGCCTTTCCGTCTCCGCCCCCGCAGATCCAAGCCATCCCCACCATCGCAGTCTCCCGATCGCTGGATACCTCCGCTGCACCGCAGCCCCCTGCCGTACTCCCCGATCCGTTCCATCACTTTCCTCCATCTCTCACCATCCCGCCATGACCGCCCGCTCGCTCCTGCTCCCGCTCCTCATCGCCGCAATGGCCGTCACCACTCACGCCGCCCCGGCTCTCCCAGCGCCCTCAAATCCCGCCGGTTTCGCCATCCACCGCGGCATCAACATCAGCCACTGGCTCTCCCAAGACTTCGGCTGGGCCCCGCGCGAAAAATGGTTCACCGAAAAAGATGTCCGCTTCATCGCCGAGCAGGGCTTCGACCACATCCGCCTGCCCGTCGACGAGAAGGAACTCTGGTCCGCCGACGGCAGTCCGATCGAGCGCGAGTTCAAGCGCCTCGTGACCGCCATCGACTGGTGCCAGAAAGCCGGTCTTCGCGTCATCGTCGATCTCCACACGCTCAACTCCCACCACTTCAACGCCGCCAACGAGGGGCTGAAGATCACCCTCTGGACCGACCCCGCGAAGCAAGAGCACCTGCTCTCCCTCTGGCGCGATCTCTCGCGCGAACTCCGCCACTTCCCCGCCGATCTCCTCGCCTACGAGGTGCTCAACGAGCCCGTCGCCGACGATCCCGAGGACTGGAACAAGCTCTTCGCGAAATGCTACACCATGCTCCGCGAGGCGGAGCCCAACCGCGTCCTCGTCGTCGGCGCGAACCGCTGGCAGATGCCGGAAAACCTTCCCTTCATGAAGGTCCCCGCGGGTGACAAGAACATCATCCTCAGCTTTCACAGCTACGCCCCGATGTTGTTCACCCACTACAAGGCCGACTGGGTCCCCACCAAGGTCTACACCGGCCCGGTGAGCTATCCCGGCCCCATCGTGGATGCGGCCACATTCGCCCACCTCACCAAGGACTACGACGAGAGCCTGAAGAACCAGATCGGCAACGCCTCCGAGAACTGGGGACCGGAGCGGCTGCGCCGGGAATACGAGCCCGCCATCCGCCGTGCCCGGGAGCTCGGCCTCCAGCTCTACTGCGGCGAGTTCGGCTGCCTGCCCACCGTGCCGCGCGCAGCCCGCCTCGCCTACTACCGCGACATCGTCGGAATCTTCGATTCCGAGGGCGTCGCCTACGCCAACTGGGAATACAAGGGCGACTTCGGCATCTACGAGTGGCGCGGGCTGAAGGACCTCTGCGGCAAGCCCGACAAGGAGCTGCTGCGCATCCTCGCCCCGAAGAAGTAAACCGCGCTCGGTAGCATGACGTGCGACGGTATTGCACCACCGCGAACCGGACTTGTCCGCGGTGGGTGCGCCGGTATCCCTCTCCTTCAGCATCCCCATGCAAAACTCATCCCCTCACGCCTCTTCCCGGCGGCAGTTCCTTGCTCAAGGCCTCGGCCTCACCGCCGCCGCACTCGCCATGCCCGCTCTCTCGTCCGCCGCCACCGAATCCTTCACCGAAGCGAAACCCGCCACCTCCGACACGCCCCGCACCGCCTGCGGCGCCGCGCCAGTTCCGCCCGACTTCGAGTGGGGTGTGGCCACCGCCGCCGTTCAGGTCGAGGGCGCCGCACACGAGGACGGTCGCGGCGACAGCATCTGGGATACGTTCTGCCGCCAACCCGGCCGCATCGCCGACGGCGCCACCGTCGACGTCTCCTGCGACCACTACCACCGCTTCGCAGCCGACATCGCCCTCATGGCTGAGCTCGGCGTGAAACACTACCGATTCAGCATTGCTTGGCCGCGCATCGTCCCCGAGGGCCGCGGCGCCGTGAGCGAGAAGGGCGTCGACTTCTACCGCCGCCTCGTCGACTGCCTACGCGACCACGGCATCACCCCGCACGCCACGCTCTACCACTGGGACCTGCCACAGCCGTTGCAGGATCGCTACGCCGGCTGGCAAAGCCGCGAGGTCGCCAAGGATTTCGCCGACTTCGCGACCGCCGTGGTGACGCGCCTCGGCGACCGGATCGACCGTTGGATGCCGCTCAACGAGATCGCCACCTTCGCCTACTACAGCGGCCCGGCGTCACAGACCCTCAGCCCCGCATCGGGC
>CAZXHR010000037.1:19073-25675 GCA_964640465.1 uncultured Opitutaceae bacterium | reverse complement strand
GGCGAGCAGGCTGCGGTGCACCGGGCACGTGAGCGCGGCGCGCTCGAGCTGGCCCTGCGGGTCGGCGCTGCGCGGCAACGGAATCCAGATCTCGGTGGTGAGCTTCCCGATGCGGCGCGGCGGCGGCGTCATCTCCTTCGAGACCTCGACGCGCGCGCCCTTGATGTCGATCCCGAGCTTGCGGGCAGTCATGCCCATGATCGTGAGCATGCAGGCGCCGAGTGCGGCGGCCAGAAGGTCGGTGGGCGAGAACGTCTCGCCGCGCCCCTGGTTGTCGACCGGGGCATCGGTCGCCAGCGTTTTTCCGGAAGGACCGTGCGTCGCCACCGTGTGGAGATCGCCTTCGTAGACCGTGGAGATCTTGACCATGATGGCCGAGCGAACCGTCCCACCCGCCCGCGGGCAAATGCAGAAACCGGCGTCACTGGTCGGCCAGTTCCGCCGCCGTCGCCACCACCGTGGCGAACCGGTCGCCCAGCGCCGCCAGCTCCACGCGGTGCACCTCGGCCGCCGGCACCACGCCGCCACGCCCGTCCGGCAAGTCGCGGCTGGCGCAGGCCGCCGCCACCATCGTGCACCGGTAGCCGTGGTCGAGCGCCGCGCGCACCGTGGCGCTCACGCACATGTGCGTCATGAAGCCGACGACGATCAGGTCCTTCCGGCCCAGCCGCTTGAGCTCCTCGTCGAGCGTCGTGCCGGCGAACGAGTTCGGTAGCCGCTTGGTGACGACACTCTCGCCGGCCCGCGGCGTCAGCGGGGCGATGACTTCGACCATCGGCCCGTTCGGGTCCATGATCGCCCCGCCCGGCCGCCCCTGCTGGACGACATGCACCACTGGCGCCCCCAGCGCGCGCATCCGTTCCAGCAGATTGGCGATCTCGCCCACCGCGGCGTCGACATCCGGAAGCCGCAGCTTGCCGTCGGTGTACTCGCGCTGCGCGTCGACGATCACCAGCACAGCGTCGGCCAACCGCGCCGGCTCCCAGCAAGCACCGGCGAAATCGAGCAGCGTCTTCGGCGCGGCGGCGGAGCAGGCGAGCGCCGCAACGGCGGCAGCGGAAACGGCTAGAGTCTTCATGGCGGAGAGAAACGATGGTTTCATGGTTCGATGTGCCGGAATTATACCGACACGGCGAACGCCCGCCCAATGCCGTGTTTTTCGCCTTCGCTGCCTTCCGGTAATATCGCAGGCTCGCGGCATGGAGCTGCGCCATCTCCGGTACTTCGTCGCCGTCGCCGACACCCTGCACTTCTCCCGAGCGGCCGCGCGCCTGCACCTCACGCAGCCCGCGCTCAGCCGGCAGATCCGCGATCTCGAGGCCGAGCTCGGCGTACCGCTCCTGCAACGCCACGGAACCGCCACCGCGCTCACGCCCGCCGGCGCCGCGTTCCTGCCACGCGCCCGCGAGATCCTCGCCGCCGCCGAACGCGCGGCCGCCGAGGCTCGCGCCGCCGGCCGCCAACTCCGGCTCGGCCACTACGGCACCCTCTGGCTCGACCACTTCGCGCCCGCGCTGCGCGCCTTCGCCCGCAGCCACCCGGCGATCGACCTCCACACCGAGGAGCGCTCCGCCGCCGAGCTGGTCGAGGGCCTGCGCCGCGGCGAGCTCGACTTCGCCCTCATCGGCCCCGCCGAACCCGCGCTGCGCCGCGAGTTCGCCACCGCTCGGCTCGCCACCATCCCCCTGCTCGTCGCCCTCGGCGCCGCCAACCCGCTGGCCAAGCGCCGCACGCTCGCCCTCGCCGACCTCGCATCCGAGGACTGGATCGCGTGGGACGAGTCCGCCTTCCCCGGCCGCACCGCCCTGCTCGAGCGCGCGGCAGCCGCCGCCGGTTTTCGACCGCGCATCGCGGGCAGCGTCGACGGCGTCGCCTCGATGTTCCTGCGTGTCGCCACGACCGATGCCGTGGGCTACGTCCTGCCGATGTCGAAGAATCTCCCGCACGCCGGCGTGGTCTTTGCCACGCTGAAGGCACCGGGGATCGTCCTCGAAATGCACGCCGCCTGGCGCCGCGATGCGGATACCGACGGCCGGCTCGCCGCCCTCGCCGCGCAGTTGGCCGGCACCGTGGCCGCCCGCTGATCCGCGGCTCCTCCGAGTAGGGGCTGCATCCTGCGCGGCCCAGTCAGCCTCCGACAATCGCCCCGCGGCGCCCGACCGCTGGGCGCCTCGAAACCGCCACTCGTCCGCGGCGCGCTTGAAAACCCGCCCAAGCGTGCGCCTTGTGTGGACCGATGTTCATCGCGGTCTTCCTCAGCGTCTGGTCGATGCTCCACGTCTATGTCGGCTGGCGGCTCTCCGGTGTGCCGTGGATCGCCGCACGCCTCGGCGCCCGACCGCTCGCGCTCGCGTTGATCCTGCTCGGCCTCGTCTACCCGGTGGCCCGCATTCTCGCCTCGCGCGGGCTCAACGGCATCGCGCAGCCGCTGGAGTTCGTCGGCGCGCTGTGGGTCGGCGTGGTGTTCCTGCTCTTCGCCGCCGTCCTCGCCACCGACGTCGTCACCCTCGGCGGCTGGCTGTGGCCGCGGTTCGCCCCGGTCCTGCGCGGCTGGACGGCACTGGCGGCGCTGGCGCTCGCTGGCATCGCGCTCGTGCAGGGGCTGCGGCCGCCCGTGGTGCGCGAGCACGAGATCGCGTTGCCCGGTCTGCCGGCGGAGCGCGACGGGCTCACGCTCGTCGTCCTCTCCGATCTCCACCTCGGCGCGCTCATCGGCGAACGCTGGCTCGCCGCGCGCATCGCGCAAGTCGACGCCCTCCGGCCCGACGCCGTCGTCATCGCCGGCGACCTCGTCGACTTCGATCTCGACGGCGCCCTATCGCTCCAGACCACACTGAAGCGTCTGCACGCCCCGCTCGGAGTCTGGGCGGTGCTCGGCAACCACGATGCCTACGCCGGCGCCGACCGTGTCGTCACCTTCGCCGAGAGCGCCGGCGTGCAGGTACTGCGCAACGGTTCGACCGAGCTCGTCCCCGGCCTGCGGCTCGCCGGCGTCGACGACCCCGCGCAGATCCATTTCTCGGGCACAGCGATCCCGCCCGAGCGCAGCCTCTCTCTCGCGCTGGCCGGATCGCACACCGGCGCCACCGTCCTCATCGCCCACACGCCCGACTCGCACCTGGCCGAAGCCGCCGCCCGTGCCGGCGTCGGGCTCATGCTCTCCGGCCACACGCACGGCGGCCAGATCTGGCCGTTCGGCCACCTCGTGCAGCTGCGTTTCCCGCTCTTCGCCGGCCGCTACGAAGTCGGCAGCATGACCGTCCTCGTCGGGCGCGGAGCGGGCACATGGGGTCCGCGGATGCGGCTCTGGCATCGAGGTGAAATCCTCCGCGTGCGACTCCACGCCGCACCGGTTGCGCCTGCTCCATCAGCCGGTTGATAGCTCAGCCGCTGGTGGTGTATGGCGACAAAAAGGCCGCTCCCGAAATGGGAGCGGCCGAAAGACTGACTTGGGTATCGCTTCGCCGTAACTAGGCAGCCGCGAGGGCTTCCAAGTGCTCGCAGAAGACAGCCTCACCCGCGGAGACGCGGGCCAGGAGCTCGTCGGCGAGCGCATCGGTGAGGTGATCCCAGAAAAAAGCAGTAAGTGTATTCATGATAAGTCGGGGTGGTCGGTGTTGGATAGATAATCGGCACATGTGACATTTGCGAGAGAGCGAAGTTACATTCCGCGAAAAAAAATCGGAAATCTCGCCAGTACCCCCCATCCGCCGCTCTGGAGCGAAAGCGCCTTCCACCCGCCACATCGGGCAAACGCCCCGCTCCGAGCGTCCGGCCACCCGGCCGATCTTCGGGCCACTCGTAGGGATCACAGCCCGTTGCCTCCTTCGGTATTGAGCATCCCGTTGCCTGCAGCATGCTACCGTCCACATAGCCCCACGCATTCTGCCAACGATACCCAACACCATGAAGAACATCATCCGCCTACTCCCCGCTCTCGCCCTCGCCGCCGTCATCGCCCCGCTGCACGCCGACGACGCGACCGACAACATCGACGCGGCCAAGGCCGCCTACGAGGCCGGCAACTACTCCGAGGCCCTCACCGCCCTCGACACCGCCAACCAGTTCATCCGCCAGAAGAAGGCCGAGGAGGTCGTGAAACTCCTCCCCGCTGCCCCGAAAGACTGGGAGGCCGGCGAGCCCGAGACCGAGGCCGCCGCCTCATCGCTCCTCGGCGGCGGGGTCACCGCCAAGCGCACCTACACCCGCGGCAACTCCAACGTCACGGTCAAGGTCCAGTCCGACTCCACCGTGATGCAGTACGCCGCCATGCTCAGCAACCCGATGCTCCTCGCCGCCTCCGGCGCCAAGATGGAGACGATCAAGGGCCAGCGTGTCACCGTCGAGTTCAAGTCCGGCGACAACAACGGCAACATCAAGGCTGTCGTCGACGGGCGCTACCTCGTCGAGATCGAGGGCAACGGCATCACCATCGACGACCTCCGCACCTTCGCCAAGGCCTTCGACTTCGCCAAGCTCACCGCGATGAAGTGAGCCGCGCAGCCGTCGCGCTCGCATTCCCCCGGCCCGGCGTTCCGCACGCCGGGCCTTTTGTTGCCCACCGCCGGCGGCCTTCGCACCGACACCATTGAGTCTCGCGAAGTGAACGACGCTGTGCGGTAGGGATGGACCGCTGGGCCCGCCGAGTAGGTGGGGACGGCCAGGCAGTCCGTCCCCGCCTCGGGCAGCCCATGATGCGAGGCTCAATAGGCTCCCGTCCGCACCTCACTCCGTCCCCGCCAGCCACTGGCGGAACCGGCGCAACTGTTCCGGCGTGCCAAGCACGAGCAGTTCGTCCCGCCCCAGGAGCCGGTCCTGGCCGGAGGGGTTCAGCAGGCGCTCCTCCCCACGCTGGATCCCGGCGATCTGCACGCCCACATTCTGCCGCAGGTTCATCTCCGCAAGGGCCAGGCCCGCCCGCGGCGAAGAGGCCGGCACACGCACCCGGTGGATCACCAGATCCCCCACGGCAGGCCCGGCGGACCGGGCCGCCACCGCCTCCAGCTCGTCGCGCGCCGCCGCCAGCTGCGCCCGCGCGCCCAGCAGCAGCACACGGTCGAGCGGATACAACACCGTCTCCGCACCGGGATTGACCAGCCCCAGCCCGTGCCGGTCCACGCCGGCCACTGTGCAGCCGTGCCGCCGCCGCAGGTCCAGTTCGCGCAGCGTCCGGCCGGCCACGGCGGCGTTCTCGGGCAGCGTCACCTCCTCGACATGCAGCTCCCAATCCTGCGGCGCCTGCGCCAGCAGCGCCGCGGCGCCGCCCTCGCCAGCCGCATCCATGTTCTCCTGTAACCGGACCTCCATGTCGCTGTGCCAGTAGACCAGCTTGCGCCAGAGCAGCGCCAGCACCACCGCAGCCACCGCGACCACCGCCAGCAGCACCCAGCCGCGCTGCGGGTGCGCCGGCGAGACCGCCACGAGCCAGAAGAACAGCGCCGCGCCGCCGGCGATCTTCAGCCCCGCCTCCGCCACCGGCCGCAGCGTCGCGGCATTGGGCAGGTCGCGCGTCGTCGCCTCGGCGAGCATCATCGCCAGCACGGCGATATTGCGCCAGATGGCCACGCACACCGCCAGCACCACCAGCGCCAGCGCGGCCCAGAAAACCAGCTGGGAGAAGCGGGGCAGCACCGCGTCCAGGTGCGCGAACTCGCGCACCGCCCGCTCCAACGGCGGGGCGAACAGCAGCAGCCCCGAGCCGAACGCCACCCCCACCGCGATCTGCAGCGCGCGCCGGCGGCACAGCCGCCAGAGCTGGTTGCCCGCGCGCTTCGCCTGCACCCGCTCGAGCCAGCCGCGGTATTCGTCGATCAACCGTCCCACCAGCGCCGGCTGCCGCCGCAGGATCGCGCCGGCCAGCGGCTCCGCGCGCGCCGTCAACAGCGGCGCCATCAGCGCGGTGATCAGCGACACGCCTACCGAGAGGGGCTGGTACTCCTTGGGTAGGACCCCCGTGGACACACCCAACTGCGCCGCGATGAACGCGAACTCGCCCAGCGGCGCGAGCGACAGCCCGCCCTCCAACGCCACCCGCGGCGTCTGCCCGGTGGCCAGCAGCGCCAGCGAGCAGGCCGCCGGCCGCGCCACCAGCGCGAACGCCGCCACCGCCAGCACCTGCCACCAGATCGCCGCGAAACCGTGCAGGTCGATCATCATCCCGATCGCCACGAAAAACACCGCGCTAAACAGGTCCCGCAGCCCGCCGAACGCCCGCTCCAGCGCCCCGCGCTGCGGCGTGTCCGCCACCACCACGCCGAGCAGGAACGCCCCCAGCGCCAGCGAGTAGCCCGCGCTCTGCGCCCCGAACGCCAGCAGGCACAGCAACCCGGCCACCAGCAGCGTGCGCAGCTCGTCGCTGCCGCTGCGCTCCATCCGCCGCCGCAGCCCCGGCAGCAGCACCCGCCCGCCCACCCCCAGCAGCGCCACGAACGCGCCCATCTCGCCCAGCGCCGCGCCCAGCCGCACCTCCCCGCCACCGAGCTTCTCGTACGAGGTCAGCAGCGCCAGCATCACCACCGCCACCACGACCTCCCGCAACGAGAACCCCCCCGCCAAAACCCCCCTCGGCACAAGCCGCCGCCACACCTCCAAGACCGACTTGA
>CAZXHR010000037.1:0-19063 GCA_964640465.1 uncultured Opitutaceae bacterium | reverse complement strand
GGAATACCGGACTCGATCGCCCGAGCAAACGGAACCCACTCCACCGACCGCATCACCAACCGCACCCCGTCCCCCAGCACCGTGATCGCCCCGGCGAACTGCCCGCTGGGCGAATGCAGCCGCCCCGACTCCAGCAGCGACTTGCTCACGATCGCCGAGCTCGAGCTCACCAACATCCCCGCCAAGAACAGCCCCTGCACCGCGTCCAGACCGAGCACCGGCGCCAGCCCGCGCGCCAGCGTCACCACCGCCACCGCGCCCAGACCCGTCGCCACCAGCAGCGACAGCCCCAGCGCCTTCAACCGCCGCAGGCTCAGCTGCATGCCGATCGAGAACATCAGGAACACCAACCCGAGCTGCGCCAGCGTCTGGATGCGCCCGGTGTCCGTCACCAGCGAGGCCGGCGGCGTGTACGGCCCCACGATCAGCCCCGCCAACAGGTACCCGACCACCGGCGACAACCCGATGCGTTTGCAGCCCCACCCGGCCAGCGCGGCCACCAAGACGACGATTCCCAGATCGCGGACGAATTCGAGACCGACCATGCCGCGAAACTTTCGTGAACGCGTTTCCCGCGCAAGGCCGCATCTCAACCGCGCCGGCTTTTCTTTTGACTTCCCCAACGTGGAGCAAATTCTTGCGCCAGAATTACCTGCCCGCCCGACCCGCTCCACAAACCGCGACCATGATCGGCAACATTTTCGGCGTTCTCTCCAACGACATCGGCATCGATCTCGGCACCGCCAACACTCTCGTCTACGTGAAGGGCAAGGGCATCGTCATGCGCGAGCCCTCCGTCGTCGCCATCGACAGCACCACCCGCCGCGTCCTCGCCGTGGGCGACGAGGCCAAGCGCATGCTCGGCCGCACCCCCGGCAACATCAACGCCATCCGCCCCATGAAGGACGGCGTCATCGCCGACTTCGACATCACCGAGGCCATGCTCCGCTACTTCATCAAGAAGGTGCAGAACAACTCGAAGATGATCCCGCCGCGCGTCGTCATCGCGATCCCCTCCGGCATCACCGAGGTCGAGAAACGCGCCGTGAAGGAGAGCGCCATCCACGCCGGCGCCCGCGAAGTCCTCCTCATCGAGGAACCCATGGCCTCCGCCATCGGCGTCGGCCTCCCCGTCGAGGAACCCGCCGCCAACATGATCGTCGACATCGGCGGTGGCACCACCGAGGTCGCCATCATCTCCCTGGCCGGCGTCGTCTTCTCCAAGTCCGTCCGCGTCGCCGGCGACGAACTCGACAGCGCGATCATCAACTACATGAAGCGCGCCTACAACCTCCTCATCGGCGAGCGCACCGCCGAGGAGATCAAGATCAAGATCGGCTCCGCTTTCCCGCTCGAGGACGAGCTCACCCTTGAGGTCAAGGGCCGCGACTCCGTCGCCGGCCTCCCCAAGACCATCCACATCACCTCCCAGGAGATCCGCGAGGCCCTCGCGGATACGGTCGCCTCCATCGTCGACGCCGTCCGCAACGCCCTCGAGCGCTGCCCCCCCGAGCTCTCCGCCGACCTCGGCGACCGCGGCCGCGGCCTCGCCGGCGGCGGCGCCCTCATCCGCGGCATCGATCGCCTCCTCTCCGAGCGCACCGGCCTCCCCGTCACCATCGCCGACGACCCGCTCAGCGCCGTCGCCAACGGCACCGGCGCCGTCCTCGAGGACCTCAACTGGCTGCTCTCCCGCCTCACCGGCGAGCGCGCGGGCTGACGCGCCTCCTGCGCACCGCGCCCGGCCCACAACCCGCCTCCGCCGCCCCCGGCGAATCCGGAATCTCAAATCTCATATCTGAGATCCGCCACACGCCGTGTCGCCCCTGCAATTCATCCGCCAGCGGCCCTTCGCCGTCCTCGGCATCGTCCTCGTCCTGTGGCTGCTCGTGCCCACCGCCCTCAAGCGGCTGGCCCAGGTGAGCCTCTTCGAGTTCGGCGCCCCGGCCGACTTCGCCGCCTCCTACGCCCGCGACCTCCAGCAGTACTGGGCCCTGCGCACCCGCTCCTCCAACGAGCTCATCCAGACCGCCCGCGACCTCGCCAACCTCAACGCCAGCTACGAGGTCCGCATCCAGGAAAACGACACCCTGCGCGAGGAGGTCCACCGCCTCCAGGACATCCTCCGCCTCCCCTCCAACGCCGACTACCGCACCGAGATCGCCCGCGTCGTCCGCCGCGATTTCTCCACCTGGTCCCAACGGCTCGTCATCCGCAAGGGCCGCAACGCCGCCATCCCCGTCGGCGCCCCCGTCATCTTCACCGGCGGCGTCGTCGGCCGTGTATCCGAGGTCTACGCCTACACCGCCGTCGTCGACCTCATCAGCAGCCCCACCCTGCGCATCGCCGCCATGGTCGATGGCGACTCCCGCCCCTTCAGCTTCCAGGGCGGCCCCAACCCCCCGAGACCCAAGGCCGTGATCCGTGACACCACCTTCGAGTTCGGCCCGCTCGACATCTTCGCCAGCCCCGAGTCCCCGAAGCGCATCGTCACCGCCGGCCTCGGCGGCGTCTTCCCCCCCGGGATCGTCATCGGACATGTCCAGAATCTGGAGCTCGATACCGGCGGTCTCTTCAAGAGCGGCAACGTGCTCCTCGACCCGCGCCTCAACGAGCTCCACGAGGTCGCCGTGCTCATCCCCCTCAACCCCGAGCAGCAGTAGCGCCATGGACCCGCGCTGGATCGTCATCGTCCTGGCCAACGCCCTGCTGGTCTTCCTCGGCGGCCAGCTCAACCACTACCTCGCGCACTGGTCCGTCTCCGTCTTTCTCCTCGGCGCCTGCCTGCCCCTCGCCGGCCTGTGCCTGCGCTACCGCCCCGGCCTGATCGCGATGTTCCTCAGCGGCCTCGTCGTCGACGCCGCCCGCGCGCCGGTCTTCTTCGGCTCCTCGGCCGTCCTGCTCGCCATCCTCTTCACCTGCTGGCACGCCGTCCGCCTCCGCCTCAAGCGCGACGGGCTCGCCCCGCAGGTCGTCGGCGCGTTGTTGGCCAACCTCGTCCTCTTCCTCGCCCAGCCCCTCCTGCTCGGCTTCGCGACCGCTGCCGGCACCACCTGGAGCCGCTTCCTGGTCGACCTCGCGCTCTCGGAAGTCGTCGTCGCCCTCGTGATACCGTGGTTCTTCGCCCTCCAGGAGCAGGCGCTGCTCCTGCGCGGCGTCGACCTCGCCGACGAGGCCCGCCAGCCCGGCGGCGCTCTCTAGGATTTGGGAGGCGCGCCCCCGTCCGGGTGCGCGCCTCCCAAATCCTCAGCCTTCCTCCAGCTCCACGTTCCAGTAGGCCACGTCGAGGAAGTGCTTCCACGCCGGATGGTGCGGCTGCTTGTCGAGCATCGTCGAGATGATCGGCCGCCACTTCGGCCGCGTCGGCTTGCGGATCAGCCGCAGGTGCGCCTCGTGCGGCAGCCGGTTGGCCTTGTGCGAATTGCAGGCGATGCAGGAGCACACGATGTTTTCCCACGTCGTCTTCCCGCCGAACTGGCGCGGGATCACATGGTCGAGGTTGAGCTCCTCCCGAGGGAAGACCTTGCCACAGTACTGGCAGCGGTTCTTGTCGCGCTCGAACACGTTGTTGCGCGTCAGCTTCAGCTCCTTGCACGGCATCTTGTCGAACACCGTCAGCAAGATCACCCGCGGCAGCCGGATCTGCTGGCGCACCGTGCGCACCCCTTCCCGCTCGTCGAGCGGCGGGTTGTGCCTCGAGAAATCCACCCAGTCCATCAGCGAGTAGACGCGGAAGTCGTCGATGCTCTCGTCGCGGTAGACGACCTGCGCATGCTCGCGCGCCAACAGGACAAAGGCATGACGCGCCGCGATCACGTTTACCGCCTGCCATAGGCGGTTGAGCACGAGGACCGGTTGTGCGAGCGCGGCGTCCATCGGGGGCACCGAAGTAGCGGCCGCCCCCCGCCCTGTCAAGGGACCCCTCCGTGACGAACGCGCGACGCGACGCCGTCCCGCCAACCGAATCCGGTCCGCCGCCGCAGCAGCTCCAGCCCCCTCACGGGAACAGTGCCGCATCCGGCATGTCAGCTTCACAGCCAGTCCCTCGGCAATCGTGCCTATTATTCTGATATTCCTATGACTTTCGCCGCCATGGCATCGCCGCTCCCACCCGTCAGCGCATCGTTCGCCGGCATGGCAGACCGCTCATCCTCCCTCCGTTGCGAGCGGTCGTGCCTTCGCGCCTCCTCGGCCACGCCATGAACACGCTTACCGAACAGACACGAGCGACAGCGCAGACGCCGCTCCCGGGCCGCTCCCGGCGCCCACGCGTTCTGCACACCGTCGTCGACGGTCCCTGGGGCGCCACGCGACTGGCCGAAACCCTCGCGCTGGAACAGGCGCGGCGCGGCGAGTTCGAGGTGGCGGTCGCCTTCAGGGCGCTCCGTCGTCCGCCGCCCCAGCGGGCCGCCCAATTCGCCCAGCTGGGCTGCTCGGAGTTCTTTCTCCCCGGAAACCCGAAACCATGGCTCGTCCTGCGCCTCGCCGGTCTGCTGCGCGAGTGGCAACCCGACATCCTCTTCGCCCACGGCTACACCCTGCACCTCTGGGCCCGGTATGCCGCGCTGCTGGCGGGCACCGGCACCGTCGTCCAGGTCGAGCACAACCGCGAGCACTACTCGTGGCGGCGACGGCTCCAGATCCGCCTGCTCAACCGGCACACCTCCCGCATCGTCTGCGTCTCTCCCAGCGTCCGCGAAAACCTCGCCTCGCTCCGCGCGCCGTCCTCGCTGCTCGAGGTCATCCCAAACGGCATCCCGCTCGACCGCTATCCAGCGCCCGACTTCGGCTGGGCGGGCCGGGACATCCCGCTGGCGATGGTGGCGCGCTTCAGCGAGCAGAAGGACCATGCGACCGCCATCCGCGCGCTCGGGCTCCTGCGCAACCAGGGAGTGGACACCCAGCTTCACCTCGCCGGTGCGGACGACGATGGCGACCGAGCCCGACAATGCCGTGCCCTGACCCGGGAACTCGGTCTTGAGGAGCAGGTGCACTTTCTCGGCGATGTGGCCGCCGTTCCGGCGCTTCTCCAGCGCACCCGCGTCCTCGTCCATTCGACCCACTACGAGGGCCTGCCGCTCGCGGTGCTCGAGGGCATGGCGGCGGGCTGCACCGTCGTCGCCTCGGCCGTCCCGGGCGTGGTCGACTTCGTGCGCGACAACGAGAACGGCCTCCTCGTGCCCGAGGGCGACGCCGCCCGTCTGGCGGACCGCCTCGCCGCAGTGCTCAACTCGCCGGAGCTCGCGCTACGGCTAGCCCGCCAGGGCCGCGCCGCTGTGGAGCACGACCATACGGCTGGGCGGATGACCGACCGCTACGATCGCCTCGTGCGCACACTGCTCGCGCCCGCCTGAGCGGGGACCGGCTTCTGTCGCGCGGCAGCCGCCTTACCGCACGAACCGGTACCCCACGCCATGCACCGTCAGGAGCACCTTGGGTTGCTCCGGGTCGGCCTCGATCTTCTTGCGCAGCTGCGCCACGTGCTGGTCGAGCGTGCGCGTCGTCCCCATGTATTCGATCCCCCAGGCGGCGTTGAGGAGCTGGTCGCGCGTGAGCGCCTCGCCGGGTTTCGCCGCAAACGCCTCCAGGAGTTTCATCTCGCGCGGTGTCAACGGCGACTCCGCCCCGTGCAGCCTCACCGTGAACGTCTTCCGATTCACGACCGCCTCGCCGAACTTCAACGTGTCGCCGAACGTCGCCGAAGCGGCGTCCGCCACCGCGCCGCGCTTCGCCCGCCGCAGCAGCGCGCCCACGCGCGCCAGCAGCTCGTGCACGCCAAACGGCTTCGTCACGTAGTCGTCGGCGCCAAGTTCCAGCCCTACGACCTTGTCGATCTCCTCGCCCTTCGCGGTGAGAAAGCACACCGGCGTATGCTGGTCCCGCCGGCGCAGCTCGCGGCACACGTCGTAACCGTTTTTTCCCGGCATCATCACATCGAGCAGGTACAGGTCGACCTTCTCCTGCGCGGCGAGCTTGAGCGCCTGCATGCCGTCCGCCGCAGGCACCACGGCATAGCCCTCGCCCTCGAGCAGGTCGCAGAGCCCCTGGCGGATGTCGGCGTCGTCTTCGGCGATGAGGATGCGGGCTTTCATGGGGAAAGGAGCGAGGAGCGGGTAGTGAGTAGCGAGTAGGCCGAAACAGGGGAAGCACGCCTGCGGGTGGACCGCGTTGCCCCCAACACGGTCGCCGGCACGAGAGGCCGACCATGCGCTGCGGCCGCCCGCGGTCTCGACCGAGTTCTAGGTCCTTCGTTCACTTCATTTCCTTCTGTGGAGTGCCGTCTCCGCTCGCCGCCGGCAATGTGAGCACGAAGGCCGCGCCGCCACCCTCGCGCTCGTGGCAGGTGATGTCGCCCCCCTGATCGCGCGCGAGCCGGCGGGCGATCGTCAGCCCGAGCCCCGCGCCCTGCACCTTCGCCGTGAGCGACTCGTCCACACGGTGGAAACGCTCGAAGATCCGTTCGCGGTGCGCCGCCGGCACACCGGGTCCGCGGTCAGCCACGACCAGCGCCCAACCGCCCGCAACGGCGTCGGCGTGCAGCTCGACGAGGCCGCCGGCGGCCGCGTACTTCACGGCGTTGTCGATCAGGTTGAGCGCCATCTGGTCGAGCGTGTCCGGGTCGCACCGCACCGCAGCGCCGGAGGCGGGAGTCGTCGCCACGACACGGACACCGGACTCCGCCGCGCGCGGCGCGTGCACCTCCACCAGCCGCGCCAGCCACGGGCCGAGTGCGACGGTCTCGGGCTTGTACTCCTTCCGGCCGGCCTCGAGCCGACCGAAATCCAGCACGTTGTTGACCAGGCGCGTGAGCCGCGCCGTCTCGCGACCGATGGTGGCGAAATACCGCGAGCGCTTCGCGGGGTCGGTCACGCGCTCGTCGGCGAGCATCTCCGCGTACATGCGGATCGTCGTGAGCGGCGTCTTCATCTCGTGGGAGACGTTCGAGACGAACGAGGTCTTCAGCGCGGCCTCGCGCGCCGCCGCACCGGCCTGCCGGAAGAAGATCGCGCCACCTGCGAGGATCGCGGCGCCAAACGCCACCACCAACAGCGCCGCCACGATGAAGAACCCGCCGCCCACATCGAGCGACTCGATCTGCGCAGTCGCGCCGTTCCACGCCACCAGAGTCCAGCCGGGCAGCGTGGTCGACAACGGTATCCGCACGGCAGCGCCGGCGAGAGGCTCGCCCGGCCCGCGCATCGCGAAACGTGCGCCCTCCGGCGTGCGAGCCGGCACCAGCGCCTGCGCGCGCTCGAGCACGGCGGGCAAATTCAACTCCACACCGCGCACCGCGCCGCCGGCCGCCGGTTGCCACCACCCGAGGAAATGGACCTTCCCGTCGACCGTGCGGCCGAGCCAGCCGCTGGCCGGCTCGCGCCACGGCACCGCCGCGGCGTCCATCACCGGCGGGGCGGCGTGCCCGTTGCGCTTCGCCGGCGCCGGTGCGGCTGCAGCGGGCGCGGGTGCCGGTGTAGACAGACCCTGCGCCCTGAATTTGGACTCGTACTCCGCCTTCGCGCCATCCGTCGCGGACATGCCTTCGGTGGCATCCATGGAGAACGCGAGCTCCTTCGCCTCCTCGGGCCCTTTGCGGCGCTGCGCACTCTCAGGGCTGGGCATGCTCTTCGCCGCCGCAGCCGAGCTGCGTGCCGACTTCTGCACATCGATGCGCGCCGCCTGATTCAGTGCGACCGCGGCATTCTGGGTCGCGGGAGCTTCGTTCGCCGCCAACTGATCGTTCCATTCCACCTGTGCGGACTGGAAGCGCGCATCCGCATCCTTCCGGTTCTCCGCCTGGTCGAGCAACACCGCACCGGCCACCGGCCCGCCTGCAGTGCCCGCGCTGAAGAGTTCCCGGTTGCGGCCGATGAACGCGCGATGCTCGGCAGTGTCGGGCATCGGCCACGCCAGCTCGGCCCGATCCGGCAGCCACAGGAACGTCTCCGCCACGAGCGGGTTGGTCTGCGGCCAGTTGGCCAGCAACGCCTCGAGATCGCTCTCCGGCGTCTCGGCCAGCTCGCGCAGCAACCCGTCGCGAATCTCGGAGACGAGCAGCTCGATGTTGTCCGCGGCGAGCTGCGCCCGCGCGCGCAGCGCGGTCTCGGCGCGCTGCCGCACCTCGGCGGCGGCCGCGTCGATCCGCCGCTGTTCCTGCCAGAGCAACCACAACGCGGCGGCACCGATCAACAGGGTTGGCACGAGCAGCAACAGCCAAGGCAGCCAGACACGACGACGGGCGGGATTCATGGACGTTCTACGCTAGGGCGACTGCGAAGCACAGGTCGAGGGATCACGTGTGAAGAAATGGCCAAACCGGCCGCCGGCGAGCAGGCGACCGGGGTGGACGGCGTTGCCCCCAAAGCCGTCTCGGCGCGAGCTGCCGCACAAGACGCACGCCGGTAAGTGGACTGGGCCAGCCGCGGTCCGAGTCCACCACGCGCTTGGGGGGCAGGCGCTTCCACCCGACTGCTACTTCGACTGCTGGTTGCGCGTCTGGTAGGCCTCGGCGCTCATCTTCTTGCGCTGCGAGTTGTCGATGCCCTTGGCCTCGACCTCCTCGGCGTCCTTCTTCGCCTGCGCGGCCACGGCGGCCATCGGGGCGTTCGCGTAGCTGCTGGCGATGGAGCCGAGCTGCGCGCTGTTCTCGCGCAGCACACGGGCGGCCTCGTCGGCGCGGCCGGCGTCGGCTAGGGCGATGGCCTGGCTCTTTGCCTCGGCGACGGCGTTGGCGGCGTACTCGGTCTGCACCTTCAGGTTGGCCTCGCGCTTCACGAGCGTCTCGTCGCGGGTGTAGCGGACGCTGCCCTCGGCGCGCAGCTCCTGGCGCGATTCGCCGGAAGCGTCGGTGAAGCTGGCCCGGGCGCGGGCGAGGGTGCGCACCTCGTCAGCCTTCGCAGCCGGCACCTCGACCTCGACCAGCAGAAACTTCTCCTGCCCGCCGTAGAGCTGGTTGAGCCCGAAGCTGACGTAGCGGTCGCGGCACTCGGCCTCGCGGCCGATCGAGCGAATCACGCGCACGCCTTCGGGGAACTCGATCGTGATCTCCACGCGCTGCGCCACGACGTCGAGCACGTCGCCCAGCTCCTTGGCGAAGATCTGCGGCAGGTCGCCGCTCTCGGCCACGTAGTAGTGGTTGCCGTCGCTGCGCTGGGCGAGTGCGGTCATGAGGTCCTCGTTGAAGCCGTCGCCGAGGCCGACGGTCGTCACCGCGATCCCCTCACGGCGCAGCGCGGCGCCGAGCCGGCCGAGGTCGTCGGGCGAGCTGGGGCCCACATTGGCCTGGCCGTCGGAGAGCAGCAGCACGCGGTGGACGAAGCCGCGGCGCTCGAGGTTTTTGCGCAGCTCGGCCGCACCCTGCGAGACGCCGGCGAACAGGGCGGTGTTGCCGCGCGAGGTGACGCTGCGGATCTGGCGCTCCAGCCAGAGCACATCCGTCGGCGCCTGGGGCGAGATCAGCGTCGAGACCTCGTGGTCGTAGATCACCAGCGAGAAGACATCGCGACGGTCGAGCCGGCGCAGCGCCTCCACGGCCGCCTCGCGAGCCTGCTCGATCTTGTCGCCACACATCGAGCCGGAGCGGTCGAGCACGATCACGAGGTTGACCGGCGGACGCTCCGCCATGCGCTCCGGCCGGCAGCCGGTCAGCCCGATCTTCACGATGGCGCGCTGCACCTCGTCGGCCGGGAGCACGGGGCGGTCGAACTCGATCCGCAGGTCGACCGGGGCAGACTGCGGCTTGGCTTGGAGCGAGGTGAGGAGCCCGCCCACGGCGACAGCCGCGGCGGCGAGAAGGCGGAAAAGTGAATTCGTTTTCATCGCCGCAAGGATCGCACGTCGCCGCCGGAAAGTCGTCAGGGCCGGGTCAGCGTTTTGTCAGCGATTTGTCAGGGGAAAGAGGGGCCGGAAGGGAACAAACGCGGACCGGCGTTGTGTCTTAGCCCGCACTTTACATTATGCCCACCGCCATGAAGACATCACCCCGTTCCCTCCTCCTGGCTGCGCTCGGCGTGGCCGCCGTCACCGGGATTCTCTGCTTCGCTCCCCTGCGCGCCGACGCCAAGGAAACCAAGGAGCGCGCGATGCCCGAGCTCAAGCTCGACACCTCCGCCGGCAAGCGCGACGCCACCGCGCCCCGCAGCTACGCCCCCATCGTCAAGAAGGTCGCCCCGAGCGTCGTCTACGTCTTCTCCTCGAAGACCGTCAAGAGCCCCAACCCCGAGCTGCTCCCCTTCTTCAACGACCCGATGTTCCGCCGCTTCTTCGGCGACCAGCTCCCCGACGACGACAACAACAACGGCGGCAGCTCCCGCCGCTACGGCCAGCGCCGTCAGCCCGAGATGAAGCAGCAGGGCCTCGGTTCCGGCGTCGTCGTCTCCGCCGACGGCTACATCCTCACCAACAACCACGTCGTCGACGGCGCCGACGAGGTGAAGGTCGCCCTCGACGCCGGCAAGCGCGAACTCGTCGCCGAAGTCGTGGGACGCGACCCGAAGGCCGACCTCGCCATCCTCAAGATCGACGCCAAGGACCTCACGCCCATCGTCATCGGCGACAGCGACACCCTCGAGGTCGGCGACACCGTCCTCGCCATCGGCAACCCATTCGGTATCGGACAAACCGTCACCTCCGGCATCGTCTCCGCCACCGGCCGCAGCGGCCTCGGCATCGAGGAGTACGAGGACTTCATCCAGACCGACGCCGCCATCAACCCCGGCAACTCCGGCGGCGCCCTCATCGACGCCGACGGCCGTCTCGTCGGCATCAACACCGCCATCTACAGCCGCTCCGGCGGCTCCATGGGCCTCGGCTTCGCCATCCCCTCCAACCTCGCCCGCACCGTCATGGAGCAGCTCATCACCAAGGGTAAGATCGAGCGCGGCTTCATCGGCGTGAACCTCCAGGAGCTCTCCCCCGAGCTCAAGAAGGAGTTCAAGGTCGAGACCGGCGCCCTCGTCACCGCCGTCTCCCCCGACAGCGCCGGCGAGAAGGCCGGGCTCAAGCAGGGCGACGTCATCGTGAAGTTCGACGGCGC
This sequence comes from uncultured Opitutaceae bacterium, assembly GCA_964640465.1. Taxonomy (GTDB): domain Bacteria; phylum Verrucomicrobiota; class Verrucomicrobiia; order Opitutales; family Opitutaceae; genus CAJCBL01. The sequence continues at coordinate 8,031 of CAZXHR010000037.1, read as the reverse complement.
CACCGTCGAGGACCCGCGCCGCCTCAAGCTCATGGTCGGCCGCCACGCCCCCGGCGCCGAGGTAAAGCTCGTCGTCGTTCGCGACGGCAAGGAGAAGACCTTCACCCTCAAGCTCGGCGAGCAACCCGGCGACGACAAGAAGCTCGGCGGCGACAGCACCCCCGACCGCACCAACAGCGACGAGGACACCCTGAACGGCGTCGGCGTCGCCGACATCTCGGCACAGGCCCGCGAACAGTTCAACCTGCCCCGCGACCTCAAGGGCGTGCTCGTTGTCGGCGTCGAGCCCGACTGCGCCGCCGCCAAGGCCGGCCTGCAGGAGGGCGACGTGATCCTCGAGATCAACAAGCAGCCCGTCGAGACCGCGAAGCAGGCCGTCGAACTCACGACCAAGCCCGCCAGCAAGCGCACCCTCGTCCTCCTCTGGCGCGATGGCGTCCGCCGCTACGTCATGGTCGACGAGACCAAGACCGAGAAAAAGTAACCCTCTCCGCATCCGGGATCACATCGCGCTCCGTCGCGGCCGTGCCCCCCGAATACCAAGTCGATTCCAACGTTTCTCCCAAGCCGCCGGAGGCCTCGCGCCCCGGCGGTTTTGTTTCTGCACGTTGCCCGTCCCACCGCGCGACGCCCGCGATTTAGCCGGCGGCGCTCCGAACGTAGGGCGCTGCTTCAGCACGTCCCGCTCGACGTTGCACCCCCCCCACCTCCATTCCCATGCCAGTCCCTCGCGCCACGCCCGCCTGGTCGCCCTGAAGGGACGACCCACCCCCACACACGCATCGGCTCCGCCCTCCTCGTGGCGCTGCTCGCCAGAGCAGCTATCCGAGCCTCCCGCCCGCGATCAGCAGGCGCCGCCACCCACCCTTCCGACGGCGATCAGCCGGAGGACTTCTTCAAGAATCCGCCCCTTGGCGGACTCCATCAGTGGTTCACCCCACTCCGGGAGACCCGCCTCCGCCCTCCGCACGTGGCGCTGCTCGCCAGAACAGCGTTTCTCGCGGCGAGAGCAGCACGCCGCTCCTCCGCCCACCACCGTCCCGCCTTCGTTCCCTTCGTTGCCTTCTGTCGTCCGAATCCGCCCGACGAAGGATGTAACACAATATGTTACATCCTCCAAAATCCCCAATACCGCCCGTCACTTGTACTCGCGCCGCGCTTCCAGCGCGCTCTTGAGCGTGACCGAGTCGGCGTAGAGCACGCCGGCGCCGCTGGGCAGGCCGAAGCCGATGCGCGACACCTTCACCGTGCCGGCCGGGATCTTCTCGGTGATGAAATGGCACGTCGCCTCACCCTCGATGTCGTTCGAGAGCGCGAGGATCAGCTCGCGGATCTCGCCGCCCTGCAGCCGGCGCACGAGCGAGCCGAGGTTGAGCTGCTCCGGCCCGACTCCATGGATCGGCGACAGTTTTCCGTGCAGCACGTGGTAGCGCCCGCGGTAGGCGCCGCTGCGCTCGATGGCCACGAGGTCGGGCACATGCTCGACCACACACACCTGCGCCGCCTCGCGTTTCGCGTCGGCGCACACCGCGCAGGTCTCGCCCTCGGCGAGGTTGCCGCACACCGGGCACCGACCCACCGCCTTCGCTGCCGCCTCGAGCGCCGCCACGATCTGCGGCAGCCGCTCCGGCCGCTCGACGAGCAGGTGCAGCGCGATGCGCTCGGCCGAGCGGTAGCCCAGTCCCGGCAACTGCTTGAGCTGCTTCTGCAGCGCCTCGAACGCGGGAGTCATGGGATTTTCGATTGGCGATTTCCGATTTTCGATTGGTCCGAAAAGCCACCGGGACCCGCAGGAATCCGACTACCGGCACCGGCCGCCCAATCGCAAATCGGCAATGGAAAATCGAAAATCAGAACATCCCCGGCATCTGGAACGCCGCGGTGATCTTCTGCATCTCGCCCTCGTTGAGCGCCTTCGCCTTCGCGGCGGCCTCCTGCACGGCGCCCAGCACGGTCTCGGAGACGACCTTCGCGTCCTCCTTGAGGAACTCGGGGTCGAGCTCGATCGAGACGAACTTGCCCTGCCCGTTCACCTTGATCTTCACGGCGCCGCCACCGCTCGAGATATCGAGCTCCTTCTTCTCGAGTTCCTGCTGAAGCACTTCGATCTGCTTCTGCATCTTCGCCGCCTGTTTCAACATTTTGCCGAGTCCAGCCATGATGGGAAAGTGGGTTTGGGTTGAGGCCCGCAGGCTCCCGGGCACCCCACCGCGAGGCAACGGAAAACTCCGCCGCTCTCGCCCCGTAGCGATGCCCGTGAGCACATCGGGCGTCGCATCTTCGCGAACTCCGCCGCCCACGAGCCTTCAGCGGAGGCAAAGCTGCCGCCACAAACGCCGTTGCCGCACCTCCCCCGCGGCCTACCCTTGCCGCAAACGACCACACCATGAGCACCACGCCCTCCGTCCTCACCATTCTCATGCCCGGCTTCGAGGAGATCGAGGCCCTCGCCCCCGTCGACCTCCTCCGCCGCGCCGGCGTGCGCGTCGTCCTCGCCTCCCTCGGGCCCGACTCCTCCGTCACCGGTCGCTGCAACATCACCGTCCTGGCCGAGACCACACTGGCCATCGCCGCGCAGCAACCCTACGACCTGCTCTTCATCCCCGGCGGCCCGGGCGTGAAACACCTCCGAGCCGACCCGCGTGTCGCCGACCTGGCCAAGTCCCAGGTCGCCGCCGGCCGCCCCGTCGCCGCCATCTGCGCCGCGCCGCTCGTGCTCCACGACGCCGGCCTGCTCGCCGGCCGCCGCTACACCGCCTTCCCCTCCACCGCCGACGAGCTCCCGCACATCCTCCACGACCAGCGGGTGGTCGAGGACGGCCTCATCCTCACTTCACGCGGCGCCGGCACGGCATTGGATCTCGGCTACGCCATGATCGCCCGGCTCCTCGGCCCGCAGAAAGCCGCCGAGATCCGCCAGCTGATCTGCGCCTGACCGCGACGGCAAAGGCTCCGGTCCAAGCCGGGGCCTTTGCGGTGCGCTCCGGACGTAGGACGCTGTTTCAGCACGTCCCGCCCGACTCCGCACAAGTCCAGCCTTCGCTCCCGCACCAGTACCATGGTCCCGCCTGCCGGATCGCCCTGAAGGGCCGATCCACCCGCAAACGAGCCGCCCACGATTGAGCGGCCATCGCCGTTCTCGCGAACGGCGCCACAGCCGATCGCGGCACGCCACACCTCGTGGAGCTGCCCGCGAGAGCAGATATCCGAACTCCGTCCGCGATCAGCGGGCGCCGCCACCCACTATCCCGACAGCGATCAGCCGGAGGACTCTTCCAAGTATCCGCCCATTGGCGGACTCCATCAGTGGTTCCACCACTCCCAGAACCGATCTTCCTTACTGGCCCTGTTCGCCGTGGCGCAGGTATGCCTGCCTGCGATCTCCGCACCGCCGGCCAGTGGGCAAAACTCCGGATCGTACGGATGCGGTCCCCTTTCCGCCAACACCGTGGTTTCCTTCGCGAACTTCTGCGGCCTGCGGAATTCCGATTCATCGTAAGCAGCCGGTAAACCTCGCCGTCGCCCTACAGGCCCGCGTGCCCAGATGGTAACTTCGCGCTCGCGCACCGCGCCCACGGCGCCTGCAATCCGCTCAGTTCCGCCACCCACCGCAGCCCCATGGCCCGCATCCGCATCCTGATCGGCTCCCATCTCTGCACCGCCACCCGCGCACGGCGCGAGGCCCTCGCGCTCGCAGAATCCGGACACGACGTCACCATCCAGGGAGTCTGGACCGACAAGGCCCTCATCGCCCGCGACGAGCACCTGCTGACCAAGCTTCCCTACCACTTCGAGCCCGTCGTCGACTTCCGCAGCGGCAGTCTGTTGCCCCGCCTGCGCCGCCGCCTCGGAGTCGAGAAATGGCGACGCTTCCAGAAGTTCTCCCCCTCCGGCCTCGGCTACGGCATCCGCGAGCACCTGTGCCACGCCCAGCACGCCGAGTCCGACCTCACCATCGCCCACACTCCGGGCACGATGTGGGTCGCCAGCCGGCTCGCCGCCGACCGCTACCGCGTCGGCATCGATTTCGAGAACTGGTTCTCCGAGATCATCCGTCCCGAGGATGTGCCGACACAGCCCGTCGCCGCCATCCGCGACCTCGAACACTCGCTCCTTCGCATCGCCCGCTACCGCATCGCCCCCTCGCGTGCGATGGCCCGCGCCCTCGGGCAGGCCGCCGGCGTCGAGCCGCCCCACTGCGTCTACAGCGTCTTCCCGCTCGCCGATCTCCACGCGCCCGCCCCGCCGGTGACCGACCGGCGGCAGAGCGGCACTCCGTCCCTCCACTGGTTCGGCAGCCGGATCGAACCCGGCCGCGGCCTGCGCGCGCTCTTCGGGGCGCTTCCGCACCTCCGGTATCCGGTCGAGGTCCACCTCCGCGGCGAACTCACCCGCGCCAACAAGGCGTGGTTCGACCAGAACCTCCCGCCGGCCTGGCGCGAACGCGTCCATCTGCATCCGCTCGTCCACAACAGCGAGATGCTCCCCCGCATCGCCAGCCACGACATCGGCCTCGCCCTCGAGTCCGGCGCCACCCGCGGCCGCGACCTCACCATCGCGACGAAGACCTTCCACTTCCTCCTCGCCGGCCTCGCCGTCGTCGCCTCCGACACCACCGGCCACGAGGAGATCGCCGAATCCACCCTCGGCGCCATGAAGCTCGTCCCGCCCGACAACCCCGTCGCCCTCGCCGCCGCCATCGACGCCTGGCTCGCCTTCCCCGAGCACCTCAAACTCGCCCGCCAGGCCGCCACCCGCGCAACCAAGGAAACCTACTGCTGGGAACGCGTCCGAGAACAGCTCCTCGACGAAGCCGCCCTTGCTCTCGCCGACTGAGCCGGCAGCCAAGCCCCGTTTGCTCCGCTCCAACTCCGGCACAATCTAGCGCCCTTGTCCGGATGAGAATCGTCCACGTCGCACCTCGCCTGACCGGCCCCGCCGCCGACTTCGCTCCCGCCCAGCGGGAACTGGCCCTCGCACAGGCCAAGGCCAGCAGCGGCAAGGTCCAGCTCGTCGCCGCCGCTTCCGAAGCGCGTCAATTCCGTATCGACGACCTTGAGCTGCGCACGCTCCCCGCCGCGTGCCCCGGCGTCTTCGGCCGCTCCCGTGCGCTGCGCCAACACCTCGCCAACTGCCCGGCCGAGATCGTCCACGCTCATTGCCCCGGCCAACGCGGACTCCACTACGCCCACCTCGCCGCGCAGCAGCATGGCGCGCCGTTGGTCGTCTCCGCCTCGCTCGCTCTTGGCCTCGGCTCCCGCGAACGCCTCCGCCTGCGCTGCCTCTTCGACCGTTTCCTCGTCCACCCCCAGGCTCTCGAACACGCCGCCGGCTGGCACGCCACCAGCGCCGAGGAGGCCGACGCCATCCGCGCCTGTGGCTTCCACCAACCCATCTGCATCGCCCCGCCCGGCGTAGCCGCGCCGACCTCCGCCCAACTCGACGCCGCCCGCGCGTGGTGGTACCGCACCCACCCCGTTCTCGCCTCGCGCCCCGTCGCCCTCTGCACCGCCCCGCTCTCCCGCCGCTCGCGCTTGCGCGAGCTGATCGACCTCTGGAGCGCCGCCAACACCGGCGACTGGCTGCTGCTCGTCGTCGGCCCCGCCGCTGGCGAAACCCCCGAGTCCCTCGTCGCCCACGCCGCTCGTCGCGGCGCCGCCGACCGCGTCCTCGTCGCCCTATCGGGTGAACTCCCACCGCACGCCGTCGCCCACCTCTTCCTCGGCACCAGCCGCTCGGATACAGGTTTGGAGAACGTCGCCGCCGCCCTCGCCGCCGGCCTGCCCGCCCTCGTCGCAGCCGACGCTCCCTGGAGGCGCCTCACCGACGATCACGCCGGCTGGTGTGTCCCGTGGAAGGATTTCCCCGCCACGCTCCGCATTGCCCTCACGCTCGGCCCCAACGGTCTCGCCGGATTCGGCCGCAACGCCCGCGAGCTCGCCGCCCGCGAGTTCACCTGGGCCCGCACCGCCGAGCGCCTCCTCGACTTCTACCGCAACCTCCGCAGCTGAAGCCGCCCGTGCGACGGTGGTTGCGCAGCGAAAGCCGCCAAGGGCTACCCGCCTTCCGCGGCGCCACAGGCGACCAGGGCTGTCGTCCGAGCGCCGCATTGTAGCGATGCGCGTGAGCTCATCGATCCGCGACATCGGCCAGATCCTCGGCGTTCTCACGAACGCCGCTACGCCATCGCCACCGCCCGCTCGCCAGCGCATGAAATCTGCCTGCGGTAGGGGCGCTGGCTTGCAGCGCCCGGCAGACCGAGCCCGCTCCCCCCAGACCCGATGTCAACCATTGGTTGACATCGTAGTTGGGCCATCGCGCCACGCCCGCACCGCCGGTTGCCACGCCACCGAAGCCAAAGCCCCGGCACCACAACCAACCATGTCAACTATTGGTTGACATGATGCGCACCACCCCACCGCACGGCGTTCTCACGAGCGCCGCTACGCCATCGCCCCCTATGCCACGGATTGCCTCGCGGCCCCCACCGCCCATCCTGCGCTCCGGCTTCAGCTCTCGCCCTCCGCATGCCTCACTACGACTTCCTCGCCCTCGGCGGCGGCTCCGCCGGCTTCAACGCCGCCCGCGTCGCCCGCGACTTCTCCGAACGCGTCGCGATCGTCGACGCCGCCCCCGCCCTCGGCGGCCTCTGCATCCTGCGCGGCTGCATGCCCTCGAAGACGCTCCTCTACAGCGCCGAGGTTCTCCACCTCGCCCAAAACGCCGCAAAGTTCGGTCTCCAGATCCCGGACGCCCGCGCCGACATGGCCGCGCTCCACGCCCGCAAGCGCGCCGTGATCGGCGAGTTCGCCTCGTACCGCGAGCAGGCGATGACCTCTGGTCGCTACGCGCTCCACCGCGCCGCCGCGCGCTTCGTCGATCCACACACCGTCGCACTCTCCACCGGGGAAACGCTCACCGCCGACCGCATCCTCATCGCCACCGGCTCCCGCGTGAGCTGGCCCGCCATCCCCGGCCTCGCTGCATCCAAACCCTGGACTAGCGACGATGTGCTCGAACTCGATTTCCTCCCTGAGAGCGTGATCGTGCTCGGCGGCGGCGTGGTCGCCTGCGAACTCGCGCAACTCCTCCGCCGCCTCGGCTCGCGCGTCACCCAGATCCAGCGCTCGCCGCGCGTCCTCAAGGAATTCGCACCCGAGGCCTCGGCCACCGTCGCCCGCGCCTTCGCCGCCGAAGGGCTCGAACTCCGCACCGGCACGCAGCTCCGCGAGGTCCGCCGCACCGCCGACGGCTTCGAGATCGAGTTTCTCCACGAGGGAAAACCGCTCGTCCGTCGCGCGCAGCACCTCCTCAATGCCCTCGGCCGCGAGCCCGACACCGCCTCTCTCGCCCTCGCAGCCGCCGGCGTCGCCACCGAGCCGGACGGCCGCATCCGCATCAACCAGTGGCAACAGACCTCGCAGCCGCACATCTATGCCGGCGGCGATTGCACCGGGCCGTTCGAGATCGTCCACACCGCCGTCGCCCAGGGCGAACTCGCCGCGCGCCACAGCTTCGCCCGCCCCGGCCTCGCGCCCGTCGACTACTCCGGCCTCGTGCAGGTCGTGTTCACCGACCCGCAGGTCGCCACCGTCGGCCGCAGCGAAGCCGAGCTCACCGCCGCCGGCACCGCGTTCGCCACCGCCAGCTACCCGTTCGACGACCACGGCAAGTCGATCCTCATGGAAGCGAAGTTCGGTTACGCGAAGGTCATCGCTGAGAAACCCGCCGGCCGCATCCTCGGCGCCGAGATCGTCGGCAAGGACGCCGGCGAGCTCATCCACATCTTCAGCGTCGCCGTCGCGATGCGCTCGACCGTCCGCGACCTCCTCCGCGCCCACTGGTACCACCCGACCCTCGCCGAGATCGTCACCTACCCGCTCGAGGAACTCGCCGAGTCGCTCCCGCCGGCGTAGCGCTTCCCCGTAGCGAAAGCCGCCAAGGCTTTCGTCCAGCCTCCGCGTGTAGCTTTCCGTGGTAGATCCGATCTTTTTCAAGCGGCAGGGTTGGGAGACCAGTTTGGATCGAAGT
>CAZXHR010000036.1:4498-26610 GCA_964640465.1 uncultured Opitutaceae bacterium | reverse complement strand
TTCGAGGACGACGTTGCCCGAGAGGTTGAAGAACAGGGAACCGCCATTGATGGTCACGCCCGTGGCGGCGGAGATGCCCTTGGACTGGTCTCCCGCGATCGTCGCGGTGACGACGCCGCCGTTGACGACGCAGGCGGCGTCGGTCTTGAGGGCTTTGACGTCGGCGACTGTCGTCGAGAAATCGATCCGGCCGCCATTCACCGTGATGCCTCCGGCGGCATCGATGCCGTCGCCGGTTGCCGCGAGCGAGAGATTCCCATCGTCGAGCTGAAAGGCGCTCTTGGGATGGATGGCGTCCTTCGCGGCCGCCGTGACGGCAACCGTGCCGCCGAAGACGCGAAGATTGCTGTCGGTGTAGATGCCGTGGCCGCGGAGGCTGGCGATCTGAACACTGCCGCCGCCGCGGACGAGCAGCTTGCCGCCGGTGGGGATCGTGCGCTTGCCGGTCCGGCTGTAGCTGGAGGAATCGGTGAGCGAGTTCGACTTGCCGTCGGCAAGCACGAGGAACGTCCGTTCGCTCGTGAGCACGGACACCGCAGGGCCGTTGGGGCTGACGAGGCTGACGCCGTTGAGGACAACCTTGCTGCGATTGGTCGAGGTAAGCTGCAGGTAGCCGCCGGTCGAGGAGCCGGACAGGACATACTGCACGCCGGCGACGGAGGAGGTGATCGCGACAGCCGATGTATTCGAGCCCTGAGCAACCGTGACACCGGCGGCATCGGCCCCCGTGACGGTGGCACTCAGGCCGTTGTAGACGATGGTGACGGTCTTGTCGAAATCGGCGTCCTCGAGGACATCGCGATCCACGGCAGCATTGCCGGCGAGCGGCAGCAACAGCGCGCAAACCAGGGAACAAACCGGACAAAAGTCTCGGAGTTTGGGGTATACCATGGCGGAGCCGGAGACGGCCGGGATGCCATGGTTGTTTCGCGCGGCGTGACGAGACGGCGAATCACGGGACGGGGGACTGGGAAAGTGGGCTGTAGCCACATTCTGCAGCTACGCTGGTGGTCGCAGCCGAGCGGGAGCCGCCCTCCATTGCGTCCGGGGCCCGCTACCGGCGGCGAGCGCCCAGGCCCGGAGACGGATCAACCGAAGATGCACTACCGAAACCGGCAGAAACCAACGAAGAGAACGAAGGACGCACAAGCCGCACACCGAATTCCGCCACAGTCTTCGTCCGGCGGGTGAACGACGATCCGGAGAGCCTCGACCAACGTCATCCTTTGTCCGACGTCCCTTTGTTCCCTTCGTTCTCTTCTGTCGTCCCAGAACTGCAGGGCCGAGTGCTCCACCAGCGCACGAGCCGCTCCGGAGAACCGGTGCGGCTCGCAATGGGATGTCCGCAACACGCGTTACGCGCAGCGGTTTCGAGGAAACTCAGGCGACCTTCGCGTACTTCGCTCCGGGCAGGTTGCAGACCGGGCACTTCTCCGGCGCCTTGCCGAGCTCGAGGTGGCCGCAGAGCGGGCAGATGTAGATTTCGAGGGCGTCGAGATCCTTGCCCGACTCCAGCGCGGCGAGCGCCTGCTTGTAGAGATCGGCGTGGACCTGTTCCACCTCGCACGCCCACTTCAGCATCGTCTTGGCCTTGTGTTTCTCCTTCTCGGCCTCGGCGACCATCGGCGGATACATGGTCTCGGTCTCGTAGGTCTCGCCGGCGATGGCGGCCTTGAGGTTCTCGAGCGTGGTGCCCACGCCGCCCATGTTCTGGAAATGCGCGAGCGCGTGGATCGTCTCCGCCTCGGCGGCGGCGCGGAAGAGCTTCGCGATGCGCGGGTAGCCCTCCTTCTCGGCCTTCTGCGCGAAGGCGGTGTACTTGCGGTTGGCTTGGCTCTCGCCGGCGAAGGCGACCTTCAGGTTCTCTTGGGTGGTGGGCATGATGGGTGGCTTCGTGTTGGGTTAGGCAGGCTCCGGGGGTGACGTCAAAAGCCCCCGCTCGCAAGCCCGGAGCAAGGCGGTTGAACCCCGGCGGCTCCGTGCCGTTGAGACAGACATGAGCGACGAACGTCTCCGGAAAGCGGAAGAGCTCTTCCTCCAGGGCTACAACTGCGCACAGGCCGTCGGCTATGCCTGCGCGGGCAACTGCGGCGTGCCGCCGGAGCTGGTGGTGAAACTGGCGACCGGTTTCGGCGCCGGCATGGGCCGTTCGCAGGAGACCTGTGGCGCCGTCGCGGGTGCGATCCTTGCGCTCGGGCTGCGCGGCGGCCGCGCCCTCGGCGACGACAGGGCGCGCACCGAGGAGACCTATGCGAAGGTGCAGGCGCTCCAGCGCGACTTCGCCGCCCTGCACGGGAGCTGCCTCTGCCGCGAACTACTCTCCGGCTGCGACCTCCACACACCGGAGGGCCAGCGCGAGTTCAAGGAACGCGGCTACCTGCGCCAGCGTTGCGCCGAGTACGTGAAGACCGCCGCCGCTCTGGTGGACTGAGCCAGCCGGCGAGTTTCCCCGCGATGCCGCGCGTGCCACAGAGGAACTTGTCACGTAATACGTGACAAACTCGGAGAGACCGTTCGCCCACTCAAACGGCGGCGTCGGCCAGGCGCGCGCGCCGCGCTTGCGCAGGCGGCGGGACGCCTGACAGCGTCGCCGGCTCCGATGCCCGACCAATCCACACCGTCGCCCGCACCCCCGGCGCCCGCCAACGAAGGCCGCGAGATGTGCTACTGCTGCTTCTGGCCGAAAAGCCTGTGCTGGTGCGGGAGCATCCGCCCGATGGCGACGCGCACGAAGATCGTCATCCTCATCCACCCGAAGGAATGGAAGGAGCAGCGCACCGGCACCGGCCGCCTCACCCACCTCTGCCTGGCCGACAGCGAGCTGATCATGGGCGTGGACTTCGACGCCGACGAACGCGTGCAGGCGCTCATCCGCGATCCGGCCAACTTTCCCACCCTGCTCTACCCCGGCCCGCAGGCGCGCGCCCTGCCCGGCGGTTTGCAGCCGGAGGAGCTGGGCGGCCGGCGGCTGGTGGTCTTCGTCCTCGACGGCACGTGGGCGTGCGCGCGCAAGATGCTCCGCCTCAGCAAAAGCCTCCAACGCCTCCCGCGCCTGATGTTCCCGCCAGCCGCACCGAGCAAGTTCGTGATCAAACAGCAGCCGGTCGAAGGGTGTCTTTGCACCTTGGAGGCAACGCACGAGCTGCTGCTCGCCCTCGAAAGCGCCGGGCTCGACCGCTACCCCGACCCGCGGCAGCTGCCCGACCTGCTCATGCGGATGCAGGACTATCTCATCAAATGCGCGAGCGATCCGACGAAGGCCGGCTACCGGCGCAAGAAGACCGGCTACGGCACGCCCGCGCAGCGCCGGGCGACCCGCGGCCCCGGCACCTCGCGACCACTCAAGCTCTTCGCCCCGCCGCCGGCCGGCACCGCATAGCGCCGACCGTTGAGTCTCGCACAGCCGACCGAGGTAGGGACGGACCGCCGGGCCGTCCGTGAACGCGGCGGGCCCATTCTGCCGTACGGCAGAACGCCCTGCCACATGGCGCCTGTTCAATGCGCACGGCTCGATATGCCTCTCCCAGTCGCCTCCAGAGCTTGGATCGCCCGATCCCAGCAAAACGCCGGCGCTACCATGCGTCCGCCCTGCTCGACTTCTACCCGCTACTGGCTACGCGCTACTCCTTCGGCTCCGGCTCCGCCGGCTGGCGCCAGAAGCCGTGTCCCACGCCTTGGTAGGCCGTGGCGAAATAGATGGTGATCGCAAGCGTCACGGCCGTCAGCCCGCCCCAGAACAGCGGCCAGTTCGTCGCGCCGCCGCGGGTGGCCGCGAAGTACCACGCGCCGGTGCCGAGGTAGCCGAGAAGATTGCTCACGCCGCTGGTAAGCATCGCGAAGAGCGCCTGTGCGCGCGCCTGCATCGTGCGCTCGACGCGCTCGGCCAGGTAGATCTGCGCGGTGATGTTGTAGAGGACGTAGTTGGCGCCATGGAGCGTGATGCCGACCAGCAGCCCGACGCGGCAGTCGAGGGCGCTGAAGCCGAAACGCGCCACGCCGAAGCTCAGCCCGAGCAGGATCACCCATTTCAACCGCACCTTGCGCAGCAGCGCCGCGAGCGTGAGCAGCGCGATCACCTCCGTCGTCTGGCCGAGGGACATCGTCGCCGTCGGGTACGCCACGCCGAGCGCCGTGAGGTGCAGCGGCGTGTACGGGTAGAACGCGGCGACGGGCATGCCCAGCAGCGTCACCGTGATGAGGATCGTGCGGTGGTCGGGGTGGCGAAGCAGCGCGAGCGCATCCAAGCCGAAGATCTCCTTGAGGTTGCGCGCCTTGGCCGCGGCGGGGAACTGCCAGGCCGGGAGCCCATAGGTCGCGAACCCGAGCGCGATGAGCACGCCGCCGGCGATATAACCGGAGAGTGGCGACGCATCCGCGGCGAACACCCAGCTCACCGCGCAGCCAGCGGCCATCCAGCCGGCCGTGGCCCACATGCGCATCGGCCCGAACTCGGAGCCGGGCTTGAGCAGCGCGCCCAGCGCGATGGTCGTCAAGAGGCTCACGCTCGGGCTGTAGCAGAGCGAGTGGAGCTGCATGCACGCCAGCAACGGCGCTCCGCCCCAGCCGAAGTCGATCGAGGCGAAGAGCGCGACCAGCCAGAAGCCCGACAACCAGTAGAGCCAGCGCAGGAGTTTCACCGGCTGCACACCGCGGTCGGCGAACGAGCCGACGAACAGCGGCGCGACGAACGCGGCGATGGCGTTGCAGGCGAAGGCCAGCGCGATGTAGCGCTCCAGCCCGGCGTGCTTGAGCACGTTGCTGAACGAGACGTTCCACATGCCCGCGGCGAACCACTGGAACAGGAACAGGATCGCGAGCGGGAGGAAGGTGCGGATAGGCGTCGGGCCGCGCATGGAATGGGCGGACAGTCGCGGCGCCGCTGGGCGACGGCAACTCGCGAACGCTCCCACCGTCCGGAGCCGTGTGAAGGCCGGCGGCTTGCCAGACGCCCGCCGGCCCGGTGTGCTCGACCGGTTATGCATCTCGACATCCCCGCAGGCGACTTCGCCGGTTACATCTTCGATTGCGACGGCACGCTCATCGACTCGATGCCCGTCCACTACCGCGCGTGGGACGAGGCGATGCGCCACCAAGGGATGCCGGGGCAGCTCGACGAGGCGCTGTTCTACTCGCTCGGCGGCGTGCCGACGCGTCGCGTGGCCCAGCTCATCGCCGAACACTACGGGCTGAAGATCGACGTCGAGAAGGTCTTCCACGAGAAGGAATCGCTCTTCCTCAAGCTGCTGGCCGACGTGAGGCACATCGAGCCGGTCGTGGCCTTTGCCAAACGCGCCGTGGCCCAGGGCAAGCCGGTATCCGTGGCCTCGGGCGGTCCCCGCGATGTCGTGCATCACTCGCTGAAACTGGCCGGGCTGGCCCCGCTCTTCCCCGTCGTCGTCACTCCTGAGGATGTCGCGCACGGCAAGCCGGCGCCCGACATGTTCCTGCTCGCCGCGAAGAAGATGGGCGTGCCGGCGTCGAAGTGCCTGGTTTTCGAGGACGCCGAGCCGGGCCACCAAGGCGCGAAGGCGGCCGGGATGAAATCCGTCCACGTGCCCAGCCGCGGCCCGCGGAAGCAGAAGTGAGGGGATTGCAGATTTCGGATCGCGGAATGCAGATCGGCGAGCGGCGGAGACACGCGGACTGCATGCGCAAGCGACCGATGAGGCGACACGGCCTCGCGCTTGGGCATGGGACATGAAGCCGCATTCGCCCCACACGGCGTCAACCAATAGTTGACATGGTCGGAGCGCGGACGCGTCGAACGCCATGCCGACGCGGCCCCGGCTGCAAGCGATGAGGGAGCTCGCCCCGGGGCGCAGCGCGTGCGGGCGCCAGCCAGCTACCGCGAACCGTCCTCGTCGCGCACCATAGCCACGTAGAGCTCCTCGACCTTCTTGCGCGCCCACGGGGTTTTGCGGAGGAACTTCAGGCTGGAGCGCACACTGGGATCGAAGCGGAAGCAGTTGACCGGGATGAGGTGCCCGAGCTCCTCCCAGCCAAGGCGCTCGACGAGGCGGGTGACGATCTGCTCAAGCGTCACGCCGTGGAGCGGATCGTTGGAGCGGGAAGCGGGCGTGTCGGGCATGCGGGGGATTCACGCGCGGTCGGCGGCAGGTTTCAAAACATTATGGATTTCCGCCACGGCTCCGGCCACAGTCGCCGTTCCCTCCCCCCGTTAATCACCCCCTAAACATCCGAGCCCCCCAAGGGTATCCAACATGTCCGGCGACAAACTGACTTACCGCGAGAAGGTCTCCTACGGTTTCGGCGACTTCGCGTCCTGCCTCTACTGGCAGACGTTCATGGTCTACCTGACCTTCTTCTACACCGATGTCTTCGGCATCACGGCCGCCGCCGCAGCCGCGATGCTGGGCACGAGCCGCAGCCTCGACGCGTTCTTCGACCCGGTCATCGGCATGATCGCCGACCGCACACAAACGCGCTGGGGCAAGTTCCGCCCCTACCTGCTGTGGTTCTGCGTGCCGATGGCGATCGCCGGTGTGCTGACCTTCACGACCCCTGGTTTCGGCAGCACAGCCAAGCTCGTCTGGGCCATCGTCACCTACAACGCCCTGATGCTGATCTACACCGCGATCAACATCCCGTACACGGCGATGCTCGGCGTGATGTCGCCCAACCCCAACGAACGCACAACGCTCTCCTCGATTAAGTTCATCTTCGCCTATGCTGCCGGCATGGTAATCTCGGCCACGCTACTGCCGCTCTCCAAGACGCTCGGCGGCGGCAACGAGCAGCGCGGCTGGTCCCTGTCCTTCGTAATCGTCGGCATCGTCGTCATCGCTTCGTTCCTGATCGTCTTCTTCAACACGAAGGAGCGCGTGAGCCCGCCGAAGGAGCAGAAGACCTCCGTCGGCCGCGACCTCAAGGATCTACTCACCAACGGTCCCTGGCTCACCCTCCTGGCCACGACGATCACCTTCATCCTCTTTGTCGCGGTGCGCGGCAGCGTGACGACCCACTACTTCAAGTACTTCGTGGGCACGCAGGAGGTCAGCGTACCGTTCTTCGGCGGTCTGAAGACGTACTCGTTCGAGTGGATCGTCTCGGCCTTCAACACCTCCGGCCAGCTCGCCTCGCTCGCCGGCGTCTTCGTCGTGCCGTTCTTCGCCAAGGCGGTCGGCCGCAAGGTGGCGTTCATCTCGCTCTTCGCCGTCGCCGTGATCTGCACCGCGTCGTTCTACGTGATCGATCCCAAGCAGGTCTGGTGGCTCCTCGGCCTGAACCTGATCGGCTCCGCCACCGGCGGCCCGCTCAGTGCGCTCATCTGGGCGATGTACGCCGACACCGCCGACTACGGCGAATGGAAGTCCGGCCGCCGTGCCACGGGCCTGATCTTCTCTGCCTCGATCTTCTCGCAGAAGGAAGGCTGGGCAATCGGTGCCGCCGTCGGCCTCGGCCTGCTCTCGATGGTCGGCTTCAAAGCCAACGTCGAGCAGAACGCCGACACCCTCCAAGGCCTGCGCCTCCTGATGAGCCTCATCCCCGCCGGCTTCGGCATCGTCTCGATCATCCTCGTGATGTTCTACCCGCTGAACGAAAAGAAGGTCGCTCAGATCGGCGCCGACCTGAAGGCCCGCCGCATCGCTTCCGGCGAGGAACCCGCCGCGAGCTGAGCGCAGTCGCGAAACCGTTCTCCATTCCTCCAGCGCGCCGGCCACCCGGCGCGCTCTTTTTTCGGCTCCGCGCCGCAGCCGGCTTCGTCC
Source organism: uncultured Opitutaceae bacterium (assembly GCA_964640465.1). Classification (GTDB taxonomy): domain Bacteria; phylum Verrucomicrobiota; class Verrucomicrobiia; order Opitutales; family Opitutaceae; genus CAJCBL01. The sequence goes on along the minus strand of CAZXHR010000036.1, from coordinate 18,883 downwards.
AAGCCAGTCGGTGCCGACTCCTCCGCTCTTCGTTCCCTTCTGTCGTCTCCGTCTCCGCTCAATGTCGGCGGCCCCGCGGTTGACCGCCACGCGCGGCACGCTATCCCTCCCCGCGTGCCCGATCCCGCTCCAACGCCGGCCGCCGGGAGGCCCAACACCCTCGGGGACGACATCCTCAAGCGCCTCGCCGAACACGAGGCCGAGGGCCGCGTCGACGATCTCGACTCGCTCGCCGGCATCCTCGAGGCCCCGCGCGAACAGCTCGCCCGCTCCCTCGAGCAGCTCGTCCACAACGGCTGGATCGAGCGCACCGGCCCGCACTACGCGCCGACCGACGCCGGCCGCGCGCTCGGCCTGCACCTCCTGCGTTCGCACCGGTTGCTGGAGACACGCTTCGCCCGCGAGACCGGCCTCGCCCCCGCCGAGTGGCACACCACCGCCGACCGCGCCGAACACGTCCTCACCGTCGCCGAGGCCAACACGCTTTCCGATGCGCTAGGCAACCCACGCTTCGACCCGCACGGCGACCCGATTCCCGACCGCGACGGCCATTTCTCCACGGCTGCCGTCCCCTCGCTGCTCGACTGGCCCGAGGACCGGCCCGCACTCATCGTCCACCTCGAGGACGAGCCGCCCGCGCTCTTCGCCGCGCTCCACGAGCTCGGCCTCTCGCCCGGCCTGATCGTCCGCCACACGCGCCCAAAGAGCGACGTGGTCGAGCTCACCGTGGCCGGCCGCACGCTCGCGCTCAGCCTCGGCGAGGCCGAGCTGATCCACGTCGCCGAGCCGGCGCCGGAACGCGTCGCAGCAGCAGCGGGACGCCGCCGCCTCACCGACCTCGCGCCCGGCGAGACCGGCACGATCTCCGCGCTCGGCCCCGTGATCCGCGGCCAGGCGCGCCAACGCCTCCTCGACCTCGGCCTCGTGCCCGGCACGCGCATCGCCCGCGAGTTCGAGGCCGCGTGGAAAAGCCCCGTCGCCTACCGCGTGCGCGGCACCCTCGTCGCCCTGCGCACCGAGCAGGCCGAGCACATCCTCCTCGAGGCCGCCGGAAAGGAGCCCGCGCCGTGAGCACGTCGCCGACTTCCCCCGACCCCGCGCCCTCGCTCCCGCCGGCGTGCGAGGCGTGCCCCGCGCGCCGTGCGCCGCTGCGCCGCCTGGGCGAACAGGCCGGCGAAGCCGAGTTCACCATCGCCCTGGCCGGCAACCCGAACACCGGCAAGAGCACCGTCTTCAACGCCCTCACCGGCCTGCGCCAGCACACCGGCAACTGGCCGGGCAAGACCATCGCGCGGGCCGAGGGCGCCTTCGCCTACCGCGACCGCCGCTACCGCATCGTCGACCTCCCCGGCACGTATTCGCTTCTCAGCGCCTCGGCCGACGAGGAGGTCACACGCAACTTCATCCTCTTCGGCCGGCCCGACGTGACCGTCGTCGTCCTCGACGCCACCGCGCTGGAGCGCAACCTCAACCTCCTCCTGCAGGTTCTCCAGATCTCCGACCGCACCGTCGTCGCCCTCAACCTCATGGACGAGGCGAAGGCGCACGGGCTGGAGATCGACGTGCGCCAGCTCGCCCGCGAACTCGGCGCACCGGTCGTGCCCTGCGCCGCGCGCCGCGGCGAGGGCCTGCCCGAGCTGCTTGAGGAGATCTCGCGCGTCGCCACCGGCGAGACGCAGGGCCGCCCGCCGGCGTTGAAGTTCAACCACCCGGATCTGGAGCGCGCGCTCGCGCAGATCGGCGCGCGGCTGGCCGTGGCGTTCCCCGGTGTGCAACAACGCGACTGGATCGCGCTGCGCCTGCTCGCCGGCGACCGCGGCCTGCGCGACGCCGCGGCCGACGGACGCCTCGCCGCCCTCGCCACGGGTGGCGACGAGGCGCTCGACGCCGTCGAAGCCGCCGGCACAGCCGTCGCGGGCGCGCCGCTCGCCGCGCCGGTGCAGGCGCTCCTCGACGAGGTCGACGGCCTGCGCTGGCGGATGCCTCCAAACCTCCACGACTTCCTCGCGGAGTCGGTGTACGGCCAGGCCGGCCGGATCGCCGACCGCTGCGTGCGCCGCGAGGGGCAGACGGCGCGGCTGGTCTGGCAGAGCCGGCTCGACCGCTGGCTGACGGGTGTGTGGACGGGGTTCCCGCTGATGTTCCTGCTCTTCGCCGTCGTGCTGTGGGTGACCATCTCCGGCGCGAACATCCCCTCCGGCTGGATCTCGCACGTGATCGTCGACCTCGGTCACCCGTGGCTGCGCGGCGTGCTGGCGGCGCTCGCGTTGCCCGCCTGGCTGGTGGGCCTGCTCGCCGACGGCATGTACCTGGCCACCGCGTGGGTCGTGAGCGTGATGCTGCCGCCGATGGCGATCTTCTTCCCGGTGTTCACGCTGGCCGAAGATCTCGGATACCTGCCGCGCGTGGCGTTCAACCTCGACCGGCTGTTCCAGACCGCGCACGCGCACGGCAAGCAGTCGCTCACGCTGGCGATGGGCTACGGCTGCAACGCCGCCGGCGTGGTGGCGGCGCGGATCATCGACTCGCCGCGCGAGCGGCTGATCGCGATCGTCACGAACAACTTCGCGCTGTGCAACGGCCGCTGGCCCACGCAGATCATGCTCGCGACGATCTTCATCGGCGCGCTGGCGCCGCAGCGTTGGAGCGGGCTGGTCGCCGCGGCGATGGTCGCCGGCGTGATGCTGCTCGGCTTCGCGCTCGCGTTGGCGTCGTCGTGGCTGCTCGGCCGCACCGCGCTGCGCGGCGAGGCGAGCTTCTTCAACCTGGAGCTGCCGCCATACCGCCCGCCGCAGGTCTGGCACACGCTCTACACCTCGCTGATCGACCGCACGCTGTTCGTGCTCTGGCGCGCGGTCGTGTTCGCCGCCCCGGCCGGCGCCGCGATCTGGCTGGTGGCCAACGTGACGCTCGGCGGCCAGCCGCTGGCGCTGTGGTTGATCCACGGACTCGATCCGCTCGGCTGGTTCATCGGCCTCAACGGCGTGATCCTGCTCGCCTACGTCGTCGCGATCCCGGCCAACGAGATCGTGATTCCCACGGTGCTCATGCTCACCGCGCTGGTGACCGGCACGGCCGGGGCGGGCGCCGGCGTGATGTTTGACGCCGAGGGCGGCGCGCTGCGCGGCATTCTGGAGTCCGGCGGCTGGACGACGCTCACCGCCGTGTGCCTGATGCTCTTCAGCCTCTGCCACAACCCCTGCTCGACGACGCTGTGGACGATCTACAAGGAGACGCGCAGCGCGAAGTGGACGGCGGTCTCGGCGCTGCTGCCGCTCGCGATCGGCGTGGTGCTCTGCGCCGCCACGGCCCTGGTCTGGCGCGCGCTGGCCGGCGGCTGAGCGGCGGGCATCCCACGGCAGATGTGGCGCCGACCTCCGAGTCGGCGCTGTTGGGTGCCGCCACGGCTGCGCTGCGCCGGTGGCGGCGAATGCCCTCTTGGCGTATGGTATCGGGCTCCCCGCCGGAGCATTCGGTTCTTTTCCCCACCACCCCTCACTCAATGGAGGCCGCCATGCATCCCCACTCTCGACTCTGGTGGTTCGTTCTGATCGCTGTCGTCTTCCTGCTGCTGGCGACAACCTTGGGCCGCAGCGAAACCAAAGACTCGGCCGCAGCCAACACGCCGGCCACGCCGACAGCCACGCCGGCCGATCCCCAACCGGCACCGCCTCCCAAAGTCGCTCCGCCAGCACCAGCCCCGGCGCCGACTCCGGTACCGACAATGGTGCCACGCGCGCCGGAGAAATCGCCGGCCGTCGCCCCGGCTGTGGAGACGCCGCCACCGAGCGCGCTAGCGATGTCCCTCGCCACGCTGGCGCTGCACGTGGTGGCAACGGTGGTCGCGCTGCGCATCGGGCTGAAGATCTTCTACGAGAACACGCTGTTCAGCGGCTTCTGCATGATCGTGCTGATCGATGCGGCCATCGTGGCCCTCCTGCTGTTCTTCGCACCACTCACCGACGGCTTCACAAAACTCTGGGGGGCGCAGGTGGTCGTGACAGCGCTGGCGATGGTGCTGACAGTGCACCACTACGGGTTCTCGAAGGACCGGTTCACCGTGATGCCCGCCGTGCTGGTGACCAAGGCGATCGGTTTCTTCGCCGAGGTGGTGCTGCGGATGCTCTTCCTCGAAGCCCTGACCCGGTTGGCCACGGAGAAGGGGCTGTAGCGCCGCAGGGCGCGTGCGCATCCTATCTTTGGCGTCGGCCGCTCTTGCCGCCGCCAAAGCGAGCGTTCACCAGCGGAGGGCCGCGGTATCGCCGATCTCGGGCCGCTGTTGTCGGGAAGCGTCCTAGCCGGCGGAGGGGCGCAGCGCGGCGGCGACAGCCTGCAGAAGCGCAGCCCGCGGGTAGGGTTTTGGGAGCAAGGCGACGACATCGGTGCCGACCTCGAGCGGCGCGGCGTCGGGTGCATGACCGCTGACCGTGATCACGCGGGCGGCCGGATCGAGCCGATGGATCGCGCGGGCAAGGGTGGCCCCGTCCATGATCGGCATGAGAAGATCGGTGAGGACGAGGCGGATGGTCGTGCGGTGCTCCTGAAATCGGGAGAAGGCCTCGGCCCCGTCGTTGGCGGTGATGACCCGATAGCCGTGGCGCTCGAGGATGCGCGTGGTGACGCGGCGGACGTTCTCCTCATCGTCGACAACGAGGATGAGCTCACCCTGCCCGCGCGGGGGCAGCTCGGGCTCGGCAGCCGGTGCCGAGCACAGAGCATCGGGGGCCGCGGGCAGACAGACTCGAACCTGCGTGCCCGAGCCGGAGTTGCTGCGTATCTGGAAGAAGCCGCCGTGGGCGCGGACCAGACCGAGCGCGGTGGCCAGGCCGAGCCCCGTCCCCTTCCCCACCTCCTTGGTGGTGAAGAACGGGTCGAAGATCTTGTCGAGATACTCGGGGTCGATCCCGCAGCCGGTGTCGGTGACGCCGAGCACGACAAACGGGCCGGGCGCGACGCCGGCATGTCCGGCCACGGCGGCCGCGTCGAGCTCGGCGTTCTCGACGGAGAGCGTAAGGATGCCGCCTTCGGGCATGGCGTCGCGAGAGTTTACACACAGATTCATCAGCACCTGGTGGAGCTGGGTGGCGTCGCCCTCGACGAGCCAGGGGGTGCAGGGCAGCTCGGTGCGGGTGAGGATGTTCTTCGGGAAGGTCTCGCGGATCATGGCGACCATGTCGCGCACCACATCGAGCAGCTGCACGGGGAGCCGGTTCCCCCCGGCACCGCTGCCGCGGCTGAACGTGAGCAGCTGGCGGATGATGGCGGCGCCGCGGTTGGCGCTGACCTCGATCGTGTCGATCACCTCGCGGGCGCTGGGGTCGACGACCGTCTCCCGCAGGATCGAGGGTGCCATGAGGATCGGCGAGAGGATGTTGTTGAGATCGTGGGCGATGCCGCCGGCGAGCCGTCCGATGCTGTCCAGCCGCTGAGCGCGCAGCACCTGCTCCTGCAAACGTTGGCGCTCGGAGATATCCTGCCCGATGATAATGATGTGAGCGACGCGCCCCTCGTCGTCCCGAACGGGAGTGACAGTCTGCTCGACGGGGATCTGCGCGCCGTCCTTGCGGCGCTCGAACATCTCCCCGTGCCAGGTGTTGCCGGCAGCGACCGTCGACTGGATCTGAAGATAGAACTCGGGGGAATGCCGGTCGGAACGGAGGAGCTCGTTGAGATGCTTGCCCTGCGCTTCCTCGGCCTTGTAGCCGGTGAGAGCGGTGAAGGCGGGGTTGACCCATTCGATGCAGCCCACGGCATCGACAATGGTAATCGAAAGGGCGGAAGCATCGAGGGCGGCGCTACGGAGGCGGCGCTGCTCCTCCGCACGGCGCTGCGCGGTGATGTCCTGGATCATGCCGAAAACCACCCGCCGGGCCGCATCCCGCTCGCCTCGGGCATGAACAGTGGCGATCGCGCCGTCGTCCGCGCGGCGGAGCTTGTAGACGATGTCGTAGGGTTTGCCGTCCTCGACCACCGCACGGAGCGCCGCGGAAACCTGTTCGCGATACTCGGGGAGAATGAGATCGCGGATCTGCGCGAGCGACCACCGCCGCCCCGGAGGAAACCCGATGAGGCGGGCGGCATTGTCGGAACCGTCGACCTGCGAGGTCTCGATATGAAGCGTCCAGTGCCCGATGCCCGCAATCTCCTCGGCGTGGGCGAGGCGCACCGCGCTGGCGCGGAGCGCCTGCTCGGCGGCATGTCGCGCGGAGATGTCGCGCGTGACGCCGATGATCTCCACGCCGCCACGGTCGTTGCGGATGAAGGTGGTGGCGACCTCGGTCCAGACCTTTGTCCCATCGACACGGATCTGCTCGATATCATGGGTCTGGGCGACCACGGAGGGATCACCTTCCAGGAAGGCCTTGAGGAGCGGCTGCATTCGCTCCCGGATCAGCGCCACCGAGGCGGGGCTGAGTCCGTACTCGATGGACTTGCCAACGAGCGACTCGGGCGTACAGCCGCGCAAGCGGACGATGGAGGGGGACACGTAGGTGTAGCAGCCCGTGTCGGTGTCGACGACCCAGAGCACATCGCTGATGTTGTCCGTGAGGAAGCGATAGCGCCGCTCGGCGACGACGCGCTCGGTGATGTCGAGATTGATACCACTCACGCGCACAGGGCGCCCGGAGCCGTCGCGCGCCACCTGGGCGTGGATCTCGACATGCCGCACCTGGCCGTCGGTGCGGATGATGCGAAACTGGGTGTGGAACTCCCGCTGCCCGTCGGCGATGGTGCGGTTCAGGCGCCGGACCTGCTCCCGGTCGTCGGGATGCAGCAGCAGCATCCACGCATCGGTGGTGCCGGCGAACGCCCCGGGGGCCAGGCCGTAGATCTCGTGCATCTGAGCATCGAAGAGCACGCGTCCGCCGGCCATATCCCACTCCCAGGTGCCGATGTGAGCGCCGCTCGCCGCCACGGAAAGCCGGCTGGCCGCGGAGGCCGCCGCCTCGCAAGCCAGCATCTGCTGCTTCTCGGCGAGGGAGCGTGCGACCTCGGCCCTCTCGCGCACGAGGGTCGCCCGGACAATCATATCCAGTTGTCGGCGACACAGAAGAAAGAGCAGCGCGGCTGTGACGACGATGAACAACCAGCCCTTGAGCATGCCGAGGCGGACCAGCATGGCGGCGTCGGAGGCGAGGGCCGCGGCGGCGCGGTCGGAGAACAGAACCCATGCGGCTGCAATGGCGGCATAAACGAGCGCGATCCGCAGCGAACGCTTGGTGGTGGGGCCCATACGCATGGAATGGGGGAATCTCGCGGCACCGGGCGGGCGATTCAAAGCTTTTCCGCCCGCAGCCACGGCCCGCGAGCCGCGCAAATCCCAACGTGAGTCGCGAACCGGCGAGCCGCCACCGGCAACGGCACCGGCCCGGCTCAGCGCACGGCCATGAACCCGACGCGGAACTGCGTCTCGGCCCGCTCGTCGTAATGGAGCAGGCTCTCGCCCCAGCCGTCGAAAAACTGGAGGTGCAGGTAGCCGTGGACCAGGCCAAGGGGGAAGAAGTCGTTGATCTTGGCGAAAGGATACGTGGCGTCGACGAGGATGCTGCCGTGGCCGAAGGTACCGGCGCGCAACGTGGCGGCGAGTTTCAGGCTGCGCGGATGTTCGAGGACGAAGAGGAAGTCGCCATAGCCGCGGAAGCGCTGGATGTCGTCGTTCTCCTCCTTGTCGAGGTACCAGTAGAGCTTCGGCGAGGCGACGAACTGCCAGCCGTCGCGCTCGCCCCAGCGCAGCGTCGGGCGGGCGAAGAGGATGTTGATGCTGCGGCTGTCGGCGCCGCCCTTGCCGTTGGACTCGTGCTCGAAGCCGGCGGCGTAGCCGAGCCGCGCGCCGAGCAGCTCCACGCCGGTGTCGTAGCGATGGTAGAAGGCGGCTGGCCGGTAGCTGGAGTCGGTGAACGGCTTGGAAAGCGAATGCAGGTCCCACAGCGAGGTCTGCGTGAAGGCGACATAGACATCCTCCCAGAAACGATCGCCAGCAATGCGGTCGTCCGACGGGCCGATGGGGCGGAACTTGAAGCTGAGCTGGAACCGTGCGTTCAGCCCGCCCTTCGAGCCGACGGAAAAGTAAATCGGCTCGTGCGGCGACAGCCCGAGATCGCTGCGCGACAGCGCGGTGGCCGGGCGCGCACCGGAGGCAGGCGCGGCGGCGGCGCCAGCAGTACCGGCTTCGGCACAACCGGAGACGGGCGCCTGTGGCCGAGCCTCGGCGACACCGTCCGCAGGGGCCGGCGGCGCAACCTCGACGGCGACGCGGCCAAGCCCGGCAGCGGTGGCATCGAGAACCACCAACCCGGAGAACCCGGCAGGGATTGCGCCGCGTAGCGTCACACTGCGAAAACCGCCGGGCTGGAGCACGGCCGGTTGCGCGGCGGCGGAGCCCGCACCGAAGGTGACGGTGCCCGTGCGCCCTGCGCTGTCGCGAACGGCGAGAGCCAGCGAGTCCGGCGCCGTGACGGCGCAAGCGGCCGCGGAGGGATTGGTCTCGATCAACTCGAGGGTGAACGGCTCGCCCGCGGCTACCGGCACGCCCGGCGCCTGCAGCACGAGGGCGGCGCGCGAAAACGCGGCGAGGGCCAGGGCGAACGACGTGGCGAGAAAAGCGCGGCAGGGTGCGGGCATGGCGGCAATGAATCGGCTATTCCCCGACGCTCAAGTGCCGAACGCACATGCCGGCGCCGCCGGCCGGTCAGACCGGCCGCGGCGCCTCGCGCCACTCGCCCGGGCGCAGTTCGCCGAGCGTGTACTCGCCGAACCGGCTGCGGTGCAGGCGCACGACCTCGTAGCCGAAGTGTGCGAACATGCGTTTCACCTGGTGGAAACGTCCCTCGGTGAGCGTGAGCTCGACCTCCACACCACCGCGCAGCACGAGCCGGGCGGGCGCACAGGGTTTGTCCTCTTCGGCCAGCAGGAGCGTGCCGCTCGCGAACGCCTCGATCAGCGCCGGATCGGGCGCGCGGTCGAGCGTGGCCTCGTAGACCTTGTCGACATGGTGTTTCGGCGACGTGAGCCGGTGGACCAGCGCGGTGTCGTCGGTGAGCAGGAGCAGGCCGGTGGTGTCGCGGTCGAGGCGGCCGACGGACGTCACCGCCGGGTTGCGCGCCAGCCAGCGCGGCGGGAGCAGGTCGTAGATGCGCTGTCCTTCGCGGGTGTCGTGCGAGCAGACACAGCCGGCGGGCTTGTTGAAGAGCACGAAAACACCGTCGGGAAATTCCAGCAGAGCGCCGTCGAGCCGCACGGCGGCGGGCTCGACCTTCGCGCCAGGATCGTCGGCCACTTCGCCGCCCACGGTCACGCGGCCGGCATCGATGAGCACGCGCACTTCGCGGCGGGAGCCGTGGCCGAGCGAGGCGAGGATCTGGTCGAGGCGGCGAAGCATGGGCCGGAGCGTGGCGGCGGCACCGCGCAGCGCAAGGCCGGCATGCGGCAGGGCCTCCCGACGCCGCTCAGACCAGCAGCAGCACCGCAGTGAGCGACAGGATCGAGAGCGCGGTGCTCACGACCACGCTGGTCGCCGCCAGCGCCTCGTCGCCACCGAGCTTGCCGGCCAGAGTGAAGCTCGCCGCGGCCGTGGGTGTCGCCAAAAACAGGAGCGCGATCGCCGTCTCGTCGGGCGACAGCCCGATCCAGCGCGCGAGCGGCCAGCCGAGCAGCGGTGCCGCGCCGACTTTCATCACCGAGGCGAGCACGGCCTGCGTGCGTTTGCCGCGCAGCGGCATCGTCACCAGCGAGCCGCCGATACAGATCAGCGCCAACGGCAACGCCATCTGGCCAGTCACGGCGACCGACTGCGCGAGCCACCTCGGCAGCGCGAGACCGGAGGCCGCCACCGCCGCGCCGGCTGCGCTGGAGAGCAGCAGCGGGTTGGTGGCGATCTGCACGACGAGCGTCCGCCAAGCGCCAGGGCCGGGCCTGCCGTGGCCGACGAGCAGCAGAAGCACGCCCAACGCGTTGGCGATCACTGTAAGCGGCGCCATCGCCAGCGAAGCCACCGGCCACGCCGCACTCGCGCCGCGGGCGGCCAGCGCCAGCGAGATCACCGGCAGGCCGACATAGGCGAGGTTGCCGCGGATCGAGGCGTGCAGGAACGAGCCGAACGACTCCGGCGGCACGCGGCGCAGTTTCGCCACCACATAGGCGATGCCGAGCGTGGCCAGCGTCGCGCCGGCCATCACGCCGAAGATGGTCATCGCGCGCCCGCCACCCACCTTCGCCTCGGAGATGCTGGAAAACAGGTACGCCGGCAGGCCCACGAAATAGGTGAGCCGGTTGAGCTCGGCGATCAGCTCCGCCCCGATGAACCGGGTACGCGTGAGCACCACACCGAGCGCGATGACGAGGAAGACGGGCAGGACGATGGCGAGGACGGACACAGCGCCACATCCTGCGCGAGCCGCCGGGGCCTTGGCAAAACCGGAGATGCTGCCGGCGGCTCAGTCGCCAAGCCCGAGCGCGGCGCTCGCGCAGCGCACGAGATCATCGCGGTGAAAAGGCTTGGGCATCGTCGCCACGCCGCGCTCGCGCAGCCACGCCAGATCCTGGCGCTCGAAGTTGCCGCTCATGGCGACGGTCGGCACGCGTGGCCCCTGTTCGCCGAGCCGTTGCAGCACCTCGCGCCCGCCGAGGTTGGGCATCGTCATGTCCAGCAGCACGAGATCGAACCGCGCGCCGGGGGCATTCAGCCGCTCCAACGCCTCGGCACCGTCGCAGGCCGGCACCACCTCGAAGCCGCTGCCGGCGAAGACGCGCGCGACCATCGTCCGCACGTTCTCCTCGTCGTCGACGACGAGCAGCCGCTTGCCGCGGCAGTCGGGGAGCTGCAGCGCCACCTCGGTCTGTGGTTGCTCGGCCACGCCGTCGCCCGCGACCGGCAGGTGGACGAGGAAGCGGGTGCCCTTGCCCTCCTCCGTCTGGAGGACGATGAAGCCGCCGTGGCTGCGCACAATGCCGAGCACGGTGGAAAGGCCCAGGCCGGTGCCCTTCTCGGGCCCTTTCGTGGTGAAGAACGGGTCGAAGATGCGCTCGCGGATCGCCGCCGGTATCCCCGTCCCGGTGTCGCTGACGGTGAACAGCACGTACGGGCCGGGTGCGGCGCCGTCGTGCTCCGCGGCGAGCTCGGCATCGACCTCGACCTGCCGCACCTCGAGCCCGAGCTCGCCTCCGTGCGGCATGGCGTCGCGGGCGTTCACGCAGAGGTTGAGCAGCACCTGGTGGAGCTGCGTGGGGTCGCCGGTCACCAAGGCCGACTTGCACAGGCAACGGCTGCGGAACTGCACCGTGCGCGGGAAGGTGCTGCCGATGAAACGTTCCATCTCCTCGACCAGCGCCGCGGGCTGGACCGGCGTCTTCCGGCCCTCCGCCCCCTTGGCGAACACCAAAAGCTGTTGCACCATGCTGGCGGCGCGGCGGGAGCTCGTCTCCATCGCCTGCACCAACTCCTGCTCCTCGGCCGGCACATACTCGCGCAGGAAGGCGACACCGGCCAGCAGCGGCACCAGCGCGTTGTTGAGATCGTGCGCGATGCCGCCGGCGAGCGAGCCGATGCTCTCGAGGCGCTCGGTGCGCCGCAGCCGCGAATCGATCAGGCGGCGCTCGGTGATGTCGGTGAATGTGCCGAGGAGTCGCGACGGGGCGCCGGCGGCATCGCGCTCGACCACGCTGCCGCGAGACTGTATCCAACGCCACGAGCCTGCCGCGGTCCGCTGGCGGAACTCGCAGAGCAACGTCGGCCGCGCGTCGTTCAGGCAGGCCCGCACGACGGCCAACAGCTCTGGCCGGTCCTCCGGATGCACAAGCTCGATCCAGCGCTCGTACTCGAGCGGGAACTCCTCGGGGCGGTAGCCCAGCCGCTGGATATACTCGGGCGCGAAGGTCAGCAGCTGCGTGCCGACCGCGAGCTCGACGAGGCTCTGCTCGGAGGCGGCGAGGGCGAGCTGCAGGCGACGTTCGTTCTCGATCAGGGCGTCGGCCGTGCGTTTCCGTTCGCCGATGTCCTCGTAGATGCCGATGAGGTGGCTGATGCGCTGCTGCTCGTCGCAGACAACCACGACGTTCGCGCCGACCCACACGCGCGAGCCGTCGGGCCGCAGGTAGCATTTCTCCCGGGTGAAGAACCCGCGTTTGCCGGCCAGGGTCTCGTTCCACGGCACCATGTCTTTCGCCAGTTCGTCGGGCTCGCTGATCTCTGCGAACCGCCGGCCGACCAGATCGCCGGCGCGGCGCCCCAGCATCTGGGCAAACCGGGCGTTGACGCGCAGGTAGCGGCCATCGGTGCTCAGGAAGGAGATACCGACAGCCTGCTGGTCGAAGAGCGCCTGCAACCGCGCCGTGCTTTCGCGCAGTTCGTCCTCGGTGCGCTTGTGGCGGCCGATCTCGCGCTCGAGCTCGGCGTTGGTCTCGCGCAGCTCCTTGGTGCGGGCCTGCACGCGCTCCTCGAGATTTGTATTGAGCACGGCCAGCTCGGCGGTCCGCGCCGCCAAAGCGACACTGGAAGACTGCTCACGATGCTGGGTCTCCTCGTTGAGCTGCCGCAGGATCAGCGCCACACAGACCAAAGCCAGGAGCAGGGTGGAGCTTCGCAACAGACCGATGGGGGTCGAGTCCGCCCCCGCCCTGAGCAGCGAAAACGAATCGAGTGTCGTGAACAGGCCGAAGGCGACGATCGCCGCCGCCGCTCCTGCCGTTGCCGTGCGGTAGCGCAGTTGCGACATCGCCTGCCGCGGGGAACGAATCCCGACTTTGACGACCATCGCCACAGCCAACGCGCAACCTGTCACGCACAGGCCCAGGTTGGCGAAGATCTCCACGCCCAACCATCGCGGTTCGATCCGCAGTGCCAGCGGCAGCCCGACCAGCGGCAGATACAGCATGTGCTTGTGCCACCAGGCCGTGCGCCCGAGCGCGAAATCGCGCAGATTCAGCCAACCGAAGAGGTAGAAGCAGTAGGCGGCGAACGTCTTGAGGAGCACATGCGTCCACTCCTGCCCCGGGGCATCGAAGAACTGCACGGCAATACTCTGGACCAAGCCGTACACAGAGCAGAGCCAGAGATTCCGGTTGTACAGCCGTTGCCTCAACGTGCCCGACGTCACGGTCGCCAAGGCGAGCAAGGCGCAACCGAAGCCGACGGCGAAATAGGGGAGTGAGTCGGGCACGTCGCAGTTCATGCGCATCTCACACCGCAAAACGCCCCCACGCCCCAGCACAGCGACGCGCTCGTTGCACGAGCGCTCCAGACCGGGACCTGATGGTGGGGGTTGGTGTCATATGGTTTCAGCAATGTCGGCGCAGCGTACCGGAACTTGAATGGGCACGCTCCCCCTCGCTCGGGGGAGCACGTGATGCGCCGACGGAGGGGCAGAGGGATTATCTCCACATCCGGGCAACCGCAGTAGGGCGCGAACACCATCGCGACGCCAGCACCGCATATCCGACAAGGCTTCTCCCCGCCGCGGTTGCTCAACTGCTAGAGCGAATTTCACCAAGATTCGCTCTCGACGCCGCCCCTCCGGTTAGGAATGCTCCGCCACTCAAGCGACCGAATCCCCAACCTCTCGGTCCCTCAACTCAGCATGAAAGTTCGCACCCTCCTTCTTGCCCTCGCCGCCGCTTCCGGCGCTCTCGTTACCCCGTCCATCGCCCAGGAGACCGCCGCCAACATCGCCGGCGAGATCGGCACCTCCTCCGCCCTGCTCCAGGCCCGCATCACTCCGGAGATGCGCCGCGCCGCCGGCATCTCCGACAAGATCGAGGGCTGGGCCCGCTTCGAGGCCGCCGACAATCTCGAATTCAACCGCCCCGTCGTCTCCGAGTGGATCAAGATCAACCCGGAGAATGACAACGTCATCAAGTACATGTTCGGCCGCATCTCCTACGAGTCGCTCCGCGGCGGCAAAACCTACTTCTGGCGCTACAAGTTCGGCCCCAACCCCGCCGACGAGTCCCTGAAGACCAGCCCGGTCTTCACGTTCCAGACCATGTCCGGCTCGCTCGCCTCCCGCGCGATCCGCATCGCGGTCGTCCAAGGCATCGACCTCGCCTCGCCGAAACTCTCCACCGCGCTCGACAACCTCGCCGCCGCCAAGCCCGACTACGTCGTCTTCGCCGGCAACAGCGTGACCTACGACGCCCCCGGCGCCGAAGCCACCACCGCCGACGCCATGCGCGCCAAGTGGCACGCGCTCCTCGACCAGCCCAAGCTCGAGGCGATCCTCGCCAAGTCCGGCACCTACTGGCTCAAGAACGACCGCGACTTCCGCTTCGCCGGCGCCGACTACACCGCCGGGAGGGGCACGGTCACCTTCGGCGGGAATGCCGGCGAGCGGCCGCCCTTCACCGGCGCCGGGCTGGGCGACACCGCCGTCGCGGGGAATGCGCCCTTCGCCG
>CAZXHR010000036.1:0-4488 GCA_964640465.1 uncultured Opitutaceae bacterium | reverse complement strand
CTATACTTCCGCTTCGCCGTCGCCTACTACACCTCAGGCAATGAGCCCTCCGCCGAGCGCGGCGCGAACATCTTCCGCGAGCAGATCCCCGTCACAGATCCGCGCGACGCCACCAGCCTGACCTTCCGCTCCATCCAGGCGACCCGCGACCTCGCCCTGTGGATGCTCGAAGTACGCGACTACCGCAGCGCCAACAACGCCGCCGACAACAAGAGCAAGTCGCTCTGGGGCCCCTCCCAGGCCGAGTGGGTCGAGCGCAACCTCCTCAGCGCCACCTCGCCCTTCCGCCTCGTCATCCAGCCCTCCGCCATCGTCGGGCCCGATGCCGCCACCGATTCCCACGTCACCGCCTTCCGCACCGAGCGCCAGGCCTTCCTCGACCACGTGAAGGCCAACAAGCTCGATGAGAAGGGCCTGATCGCGATCGTCGGCGGCAACGCCCAGTATCACTCGGTCGCCGCCGAAGGCCTCGAGGAAATCTCCGTCGGTTCCCTCACCACCCCGGCCGCCATCGCCTCCGCCCCCGCCGGCGTGAAGCTCGCCTACGGCCAGACCCAGCCCGCCGCCGGCTTCGCCCTCATCGAGGTCGTCCCCGGTGTCGTCGCCGTCCCCGCCGAGGGTGAGAAGCCCGCCATCGCCGGCGTCGCCGCGAAGCTCACCGTGAAGCTCATCAACGCCGAGACCGGCGCCGTCGTCTACGCGACGACGAAGGAAGCGCCCGTCGTCACTACGAAGCAGTAAGCGCTCCGCACGCACCCGTTTTCCCCAAGCCGCGCCGCATTCCGGCGCGGCTTTTTTGCGCACTGGAAACGGCGATCAACCGGGAAAGCACAGGGGGAAACGACAGAAGGCAACGAAGCGAACGAAGGGCTAACGAGCCATGCTTCTGCGTGCGCAACACCAGGTTCTGCCCGGCAGCCAGGCAAAACGCACGAGCCCGACCCTCGATCCAATGCTCGGCCAGCGACGCTATTTCCGAGGTAGGGGCGGTGTCTTGCACCGCCCGTCGGTCGTTGCAGCAGGCCAGCGAGGCGGCCGCTGCGAACAAGCGTCGCAAGAGGGCATCGCCCCGGCACCAACAGGCCAAAAATCCTGAGCGACGAACGGCTAGCCCTCGCCGCTCAGTTCAGCGCGAAGAACGAGCGCAGACGGCCGAGGATACCGCTGCGCACCTGCTCGTGGCTCGCCGCCGCGTTCTCCGCCGCAAACTTGGAGTTCGCCAACTGGCGCTGGGCAAGCAGTTCGCCGAGCTGGTCGATCACGGCAGGGTTCGAACGCACGAACGCGCCGAACACCGCCTTGCCGATCTCCACCGCCTCGACTTCGCCCTCGGCCACCACGGTCGCCGTGCGCGGGTCGCCGGTGAGCAACGACATCTCGCCCACGCAGTCGCCGGCGCCGAGCTTGGCCACGCTCTTCATCTCGCCGTTCTTCGCGATCCGCACGTCGACCGCGCCGCGCACCAGCACGAACATCGAGTCGCCCGCCGCCCCCTGCACGAGCAGCTGCTCGTGGGTGGCGAAACTCACCACCGGGCTGGCCTGCACCAACGCCTCGCACTGCTCGGCGGTCAGGCAGCCGAAGATCTTGTGGGCACGCAGCATCCCGGCCGCCGCCTGCCGCACCGCGACACCGTCGTCCGGCGGGGCGGCCCGGTGCAGCACCATCTGCGGGTACGGCATCTCGATACCCGCACGCTTGAGCGCGTACCAGCTGTGCACCCGCACGTCGCTGAGCACGCGGTTCATCTGCGAGTGGTCGAGAATCCGCACGTTGATCTCGTACTCGATCGCCGAGTCGGCGTAGTTCTTCAGATACACCACCGGGGGCCGGTCCGGCATCACACCCGGCACCGAGGCCGCCGCCGTCCGCAGCACCTCGATCACCTTCGCCGGCGGCGTGTCGTAGTGCACCCCGATCATCGTGCTCACCGCGTGGTCCGGCGTGGGGCGCTGGAAGTTGTAGATGGTCTGGTTGAGCAGGCTGCCGTTATCGATCTCGATCTGCACGTCGGCGCTGGAGAGCAGCCGCGTCGAGCGCCAGGAGATCTCGACCACTCGCGCGTGGATGCCGTCGATCAGCAGCCAGTCGCCCACCTTGAACGGCTTCTCGAAGTACAACGCCAGCCCGGCGAACATGTTCTTCAACTGGTCCTGCATGCCCAGGCCGAGCACCAACGCCGCCACGCCCGAGCCGGCCAGCAGGCCCGGCACCTTCACGTCGTAGACGAACTGCATCGTCGCCAACACGGCCGCCAGCGCGACTCCCACGCCGGTCAGATCGATCAACACCCGTGGCGCCTCGATCCGCTTGCCCGCCGCATCGAAGCGGATCCAGCACATGCGGTTGAGCAGCGTGACCAGCGGCAGCGCCGCCAGCACGAGCACGGCGGCCGTGAGATGCCGCGCCACCTCGGCCCGCCAAGGCAGCGACTCGGGCGCCAGGTGCGCGCCCACCCGCAGCGCCACCGCCAAGGCGAAGAAGTGGTACGTCCAGCGGAAGTTCAGCCCGCGCACGCGCCGCAGCAGCTGGGCCACGGCCACGAGCGCGACATAGACGGCGGCAGCCGCGATCGCGGCCTCGAGATTGCTTTGGTCGATCATGGGCAGGAGTCGGAAACCGGAATTCCCGCGCACAGCGCGGGCCTCCCGCATATCGCCCGGATACACCCGCCCCCGCAAGCCTCCTCTCCGCCGCACCGCGCTCCGCACTCATCGCTCTGCATTCTCCGTTCTTCATTCTTCATTCTCCGTTCTCCTCCCGGCTTTCCCGTTGCCACTCCGCCGCGACGGCACTTCCCTTTCCACCCTTCATGGCCTTCCCCTTCTTCTCCAGCACCCGCAACGCCATCGCCGCCCGCTGCGCCGGCGATTCCGCCACCAAGGCGCGGCTGCGTTTCGCGCCGTACTACCACGCCATGGAGTCCCAGCAGGGCACCCGCATCCGCCTCGATGGCCGCGACCTGGTCATGCTCTCCAGCAACGACTACCTCGGCCTCTCCTTCCACCCGAAGGTCGTCGAGGCGGGCCAGCGCGCCATGGCCAAGTGGGGCGCCAGCACCACCGGCGCCCGCGTCTCCAACGGCTCCCGCGCCTACCACCATTCCCTCGAGCAGAAGCTCGCCGCCTTCCTCGGCAAGGAGGCCTGCCACGTCCACGCCGCCGGCTACCTCTCCTGCATGTCCGGCATCGCCGCCTTCGCCGCCAAGGGCGACGTCGTCCTCGCCGACAAGAACATCCACTCCTGCCTCTGGGACGGTATCCGCCTCTCCATGGCCACCGTCGAGCGCTTCGCCCACAACAACCCCGACGACCTGCGCGATGTCGCCAAGACCATCCCCGCCGACGCCGCCCGCATGCTCGTCGTCGAGGGCGTCTACTCGATGGAAGGCCACATCGGGAAACTCCCCGAGCTGATCGCCGTCGCCGAGGAGTTCAAGTGCTTCAACGTCCTCGACGACGCCCACGGCTTCGGCGTGCTCGGCCGCGAGGGCCGCGGCACCGCCGACCACTTCGGTGTCTCCGACAAGATCGACATCACCGTCGGCAGCCTCTCCAAGTCCCTCGGCAGCACCGGCGGCTTCGTCGCCGGCAAGCGCGAGTACATCGAGTACCTGCGCACCCACTCCAAGCACACTATCTTCAGCGCCGCCCTCAGCCCCGCGCAGGCCGCCGCCGCCGAGGCCGCCCTCGAGGTCATGCAGGCCGAGCCCCAGCACCGCGAGCGCCTCTGGGCCAACACCCGCCGCTACGTCGCCTTCCTCCACTCGCTCGGCCTCGACACCTGGGGCAGCGAGACCCCCGCTGTGCCGATCGTCATCGGCTCCAAGGAGCACGCCTATCGCTTCTGGCAGCTGCTCATGGAGAAGGGCGTCTTCACCGTCCTGTCCATCGCCCCAGCCGTCCCGCCCGGCAAGGACCTCATCCGCACCGCCATCTCCGCCCTCCATTCCGACGACGATCTCTCCCGCATCGAGGAGGCCTTCACCTACGCCATGAAACGGCTCTGAGTCGGCGCGCGAGGGACAACCGAGTTCTCAAATGTAGGGGCGGCGTCTTGCGCCGCCCTTTGCACGCTCCAGCGACAGGTCGAGCACAGAAGGCAGGTCTCATCGCCGCCTACACCTGTACCCAGTGGCGCCGTTCGCGAGAACGGCGCTCGGACTTGGATTCCGGAAACGACAAAAGTTAACGAAGGGAACAATGACCGGACGGACAGCGGGAGAGCTGTGTTAGGGCCGATTCCGGATCTTTGTTACTTACCGGGTAAAAGCCGTCGCTCGACTGGCTTCGGCCCACCCATTCGTCCTTCGTTCCCTTCGTTGCCGCTCAAGGGACCGAACGGAGCACTTCGCCTGCTTGTTGGAGGGCGCCGCTTCCGCGGCGCCGGGCTCGGGAATGGCGGAGCAGAAGCGCCGCCCTCCCAGCTTGCGCCCCCGCAGTGGAGCTGCTCGCCAGAGCCGCTCTCCGCCGCGGCCCCCGCCCGCCC
>CAZXHR010000035.1:0-26666 GCA_964640465.1 uncultured Opitutaceae bacterium | reverse complement strand
TTCGACAACGAACGTTATCTTGAACAGCAGAGCGCGGCGATTCTCGAGCGCGTGAAGGGCTTCAACAGCAAGCTCTACCTCGAGTTCGGCGGCAAACTGCTCTTCGACTACCACGCCTCTCGCGTGCTGCCGGGGTTTAACCCCAACGTGAAGATGCAGCTCCTGCAGAAGCTGCGCGACCAGGCCGAGGTCGTGATCTGCATCTTCGCCGGCGACATCGAGAAGAAAAAGATGCGCGCCGACTTCGGGATCACCTACGACACCGATACGCTCAAGACCATCGACGACCTGCGGGAGTGGAACGTCCTGGTGCGTGCGGTCGTCATCACCCGTTTCGACGAGCAGCCGGCGGCGGTCGCCTTCAAGAACCGCCTCGAGCGACGCGGCGTGAAGGTCTACACGCACCGCGCCACGCGCGGCTACCCGGCCGATGTCGACACCATCGTGAGCGAGGCCGGCTACGGCGCCAACCCCTGCATCGAGACCGAGCGGCCGATCGTCGTCGTCACCGGCCCCGGCCCCGGTAGCGGAAAGCTGGCGACCTGCCTGAGCCAGCTCTACCACGAGCACAAGCGCGGCGTGCAGGCGCACTACGCGAAGTTCGAGACGTTCCCCATCTGGAACCTTCCCCTCAAGCACGAGGTGAACGTCGCCTACGAGGCCGCCACGGCCGAGCTGAAAGACGTCAACCTCATCGACCATTTCCACCTCGAGGCCTACGGCCAGCAGGCCGTGAACTACAACCGCGACCTCGAGGCGTTCCCGCTGCTGCGCCGGATCATCGAGCGCATCACCGGCGAGTCCTCGTTCTACAAATCGCCCACCGACATGGGCGTTAACCGCGCCGGCTTCGGCATCGTCGACGACGCCGCCTGCCGCGAGGCCAGCCGCCAGGAAATCATCCGCCGCTACTACAGCTACGCCTGCGAGTACGCGATGGGCTTGGTGGACAAGGCCACCGTCGAGCGCGTCGAGCTGCTGCTCAACGCCCACGGCCTCTCGACGAAGGACCGCAAGGTCGTGGCCGAGGCCCACGAGGCTGCGCGCGCCGGACGCGCCGCCGGCAAGGGGCGCGACGGCATCTGTTGCGCCGCCGCCATCGAGCTGAAGGACGGCCGCATCGTGACCGGCAAGAACTCGCCGCACATGCACGCCGCCGCGAGCGTCGTGCTCAACGCCGCGAAGCTCCTGGCCGACATCCCCGACAACCTCCACCTCCTGCCGCCGATCGTCACAACCTCCCTGACGCACTTCAAGAAGGACGTTCTCAAGGGCAAGGTGATGAGTCTCGACCTTGAGGAGACGCTCATCGCCCTGAGCATCAGCGCCACGATGAACCCCGCGGCCGCGATGGCCATCGAGCAGCTCAAGGAGCTCAATGGCTGCGATCTGCACCTCACGCACATCCCCAGCCCCGGCGATTCCGCCGGGCTGCGCAAACTCGGCGTGCAGGCCACCAGCGATCCGGAGTTCGCCAGCAAGCTGCTCTACATGGCATGAGGCGAAGCGGCGCCCGTGCGCCGCAGTCGACTCGCCGGACGGCCTCCTCCGCCGGACGGCGATTGCGACTGAACGGCTCCGTCATTCCCGTGCCGATTATTGAGCCTCGCGGATTGACCTGACGCCTGATGCCAGGGCGGGATCGCTGGGTTCGCCGAGCGAGCGGATGGCCCGGCGGGCCGTCACTACCTCGGGCAGCCTATGCGTGAGCATCGATAATCTCGTTCGTGTTTACCGCGTCGCTTCGACCCGGGCAGAGCGGCTCAGTGGGAGGGTTCTCCGGCGAGCGTGAATCGGAAGGTGGCCCCGCGATCGGGGGTGGCCTCGGCCCAGACCCGACCGCCATGGCGCGCGACGATCCGTTGCACGATCGCGAGGCCGACTCCCGTACCGGCGAACTCCTGTTCGCGGTGCAGGCGCTGGAAGACGTGGAAGAGCTTGCACGCGTACTGCATGTTGAAGCCCACTCCGTTGTCGCGGATGCAGTAGGTGACCGGCTGGCCCCCGCCGGTGCTCTCGATCTCGATGATCGCGCGCTCCCGGGGGCGCGAATACTTCAGCGCGTTGGAGATGAGGTTGACCCAGACCTGGCGCAGCAGGGCGGCATCGCCTTCGCACGGCGGAAGGGGGCCGACGCGAAACTCCACGCGGGCGCGTTCCGCGGGCGGGCAGAGTTCGTCGATCACTTCGCCCACGAGCGCCGCCATGTCGACCCGGGCGCGGACCAGTTGCTGGCGGCCGAGGCGGGAGAACCGGAGCAGATCGTCGATCAACCGGCTCATGCGTTGGGTGCCGGATCGGATGTTGGCGATGTAGCGGCGGGTCTCGTCGTCGAGCGCGGCGTTGCGGTGTTCGGTGAGCAGGTGTGCGAAGCCGTCGATGGTGCGCAGGGGGGCGCGCAGGTCGTGGGAGACGGAGTAGCTGAAGGCCTCGAGCTCCCGATAGGCATCCTCGAGCTGGGCGGTGCGCTCGGCCACCCGCTGTTCGAGCGTCTGGTTCAGGTGGCGGATCTGTTCCTCGGTCTGCTTGCGCTCGGTGATGTCGATGCCGATCCCGGCGAAATAGAGCTTCCCGGCGATCTCGAGCCGGACGGCGTTGAAATGAAACGGAATGCGCCGCCCGCCCTTGATCTGGAGGTTGCCCTCCGCCTCGGCGTAGCCCTTGGCGAGCGCCTGCTGCACCCCGGCGGTGATGCGGGCGATGTCCTCGGGGCTGTCCTTGTACCAATCGAGCAGCGTCATCCGGGCGAGCTCCTCCGCGGTGTAGCCGGTCACCCGTTCGTGCTGGCGGTTCCACCGCACGAGATGCCCCTCGGCGTCGTAGAGGTAGAGCAGGCCGGGCACGCTGTCTAGGACGGCGTCGGTGAATACGCGTTCCTGGCGGAGGTTCTCCTCGGCCCGCTCGCGCTCGGAGATGTCGCGGAAGAACGCGGTCATCTGGCCGGGCGCGGTCTGGAATCCGTGGATCTCGTACGCGCTGGCGAACTGCCCGCCGTCGCGCACCACGTGCACGGTCTCCAGCGGCTCGCCGGTCGCGGCCACCTTCCGGTAGGCCTCCGGCAGGGCGGAGCCGCACAGAAACGGGAACGCCTCCTCGATGGGAAGACCGAGCCGGCCGGCGTGGTCGCTGCCGACGATGCACTCGGCCATCGGGTTGAAGCCGATGAAGATCAGCCGACCGTCCGGCGTCAGCTCGTAGCTGTGCGCCCCGAAGGGCGCGTGTTCGATGATGGCGCGGAGACGTGCGTCCTTCGGGTCGGTTCTTGGTTCGGCCGCAGGCTGGCCTGCCGGTGTGCCGGGGGCGGGCGAGGCGCTGGTCGGCGGGGACGGCTGGGGTGGGAGCATGGAGCGCAGGAGGATAATCGCCCCGGTGCGGTCGGCAAACGGAGGTTGCTCGTTGTCCGGACACGGCGACGACGGGCGACTCCCTGGGCGGAGAGGGCGGTGCGATGACGGGTAAGGTGGACCCGGAACGTGAGACAGCGGGGACGGATTGGTTTTGCGATTGTTGTGGCCTTTGCAGTGAGGATGGGGCGGAAGGACCGAGCTGGAATTCGCGTTAACGGGAAGACCGCCTGTAAGTAGGCTCCTACCTCGGGCGATCCGATCTCTGTGAACGCGACCGCCTCGGTGGTGAAGCGCTGCCGCTAGGCCGGGCGTCGTTCACTTCGTTGTCTTCTGTCGTCCAGATTGGCTGAGCTGAGCGGCTCAGCTAAGGGGACGGATCGAAGGCCTTGGCGGCCTTCGCCACGGCGAAATCGCCCGCGGGCGGGCTACTCCTTCGGCGTGTTCTTCTTGAGGATGTCGCCGAGCTCCTGGGGTTCGACGGTGCGGAGGTTTTTGCCGCGGTGCTTCAGGTCCTCGAAGGTCTTCACGACGATCTCGGTCATGCGCTCATGCGTTTCCTGCGAGCCGCCGACGAGGGTGAACTGCTCGCCGGTGGTGATGCGCTTGTGGCCGTCCTTGTTGTCGAGGCCGAGGCCGAGGAGGTGGGCGTCGGCGGGCTTGTGCTTCTTCACGAGGACTGGGGGCCGGCGGGCGGCGGGTTTGCAGAAGTGTCGCCGGTGGACGGCGACGGTTCCGAATGGTCGGGCGTGGAAGTTACCTCGGTGGCGGCGGTGTTGCCGGTGGCGGGCGACGGTTCGGCGGGAGTGTTCGGGACTTCGGCGCTTGTGGCTGGCTCCGCGGCGGCGGCCGGGCCCTCGGAGGCGGTAGCGGCGGTGGGGGCGGTCGGGTGCTGCGCGGCGGGGGCGTCGAACTGGAGTTCGCCTTCCTTGGCGGGCTCGGGGTCGCGGCGGTCGATGAAGATGTCCTCGAAGTGCTTGTCCTGCGAGACGCGGATCTTGTGCATGCGCGTGAGCTCGAGGACGGCGATGAAGGTGGCGACGAGGTTGCGCAGGGAGGTCTTGGCGGGGAGGAGCGAGGAGAAGGTGAAGCGCGGCTCGAAGGCGATGCGCTTGAGGATCATCTCCATCTGGTCGACGACGGTGAGGTTGTCGTCCTTGATGTCGCCGACGACGAGTTTCTCGGCGAGGCGGCGGAGGACCTGGTTGAAGGCGTTCCAGAGCTCGATGCGGTCGGAGGGCCGAAGGGGGCGTTCTTGGGCGGCGAGGTTCTGCTGGATCTGGGCGCGCTCGAGCATGGCCTGGCGCGTGCCGATCATCTCGGCGATGCCGGAGGCGGCATCCTTGAACTTCTTGTACTGGATGAGTTGGTGGACGAGTTCCCAGCGCGGGTCGAGTTCGTCCTCCTCGGTGGCGTTGGGGTCGACGGCCTGCTGGTTCTTGGGGAGGAGCATCCGGCTTTTGATCTCCATCAGGGTGGCGGCCATGACGAAGAACTCGCCGGCGAGCTCGAGCTTGAGCTCGCCCATGGCGTAGAGCATCTCGAGGTACTGCTTGGTGATCTGCTCGATGGGGATGTCGTAGATATCGAGCTCGTTCTTGCGGATGAGGAACAGCAAGAGGTCGAGCGGGCCTTCGAAGACCTGCAGCTTGATGCGATAATCGGTATCGGGGATGGGCGCGACCACGGCGGAATGGAGGCGGAGCGGGCGCGGTCGGGCAAGGCGGGAATGGGGCGGGAAATTTTCGATTTTGGATTTCCGATTTGCGATTGGGCGGAGGGGCGGATCGCGGAATGCGGTAAACCGGCGGCGGGTTTCGCCGATGGGAGACGGAGCCGTGCACAGTCGCGGTCCCACTATGCCTCAAAATCCCATCCCGGTGCTGATCGTCGACGACGACCCGATGCTCGGGGCGGTGTTGCAGGGGTTGTTCCGCAACATCGGGGAGGGGGTGCGCTGCACGGCAAAATGGGTGCGCACCGGCGCGGCGGCGCTGGAGGAAGCGCGGACGGGGAATTGGGCGTTGATGCTGCTCGACTACCAGTTGTCGGACATGAACGGCCTGAGCGTGCTCGATGAGCTTAACGCGATGCCGGAGCGGCTGCGGCCCTCGGTGATCATGCTCACGGCCGGCGGCAGCGAGCATGTGGCCGTGGAGGCGATGAAGCGTGGCGTGAAGGACTATCTGGTGAAGTCCGGCCTGCACCTGCCCGAGCTGCGGCGGGCGATCTTGAGCGCGCTGGACCGGCGGCACTTGGAGGACCGGCTGGCGGAGTCGACAGCGGAGTTGCGGCGCAAGAATTCGCAGATGGAGGCGGATCTGGCGATGGCGCGGCAGGTGCAGATGGCGCTGTTGCCTCACCAGTATCCGGTGGCGCCGGCGGGCGTGTCGGCGGAGCACAGCTTGGTGCGGTTCTGCCACCGCTGGATTCCGAGCAGCGCGGTGGCGGGGGATTTTTTCGCGGTGTTGCCGGTGGTGCCGATGTCGGCCGCGGTGCTGCTTTGCGATGTGATGGGGCACGGCGTGCGCGCGGCGCTGGTGGCGGCGCTCATCCACGGGCTGGTGCGCGAGCATCGCGCGCTGGCGGGCAACCCCGAGCGTTTCCTCAGCGAACTCAACCGCGGGCTGCAGGGCATGCTTGAGCGCGCGGGCGCCCTGGTGTTCGTGACGGCCGTCTACCTCGTGATCGATGTCTCGCGCGGGGAGATGAAGCTGGCCAACGCGGGCCACCCGCATCCGCTGCTCCTGCGCAAGGATGGCTCGGTGGAGCAGGTGTTGGTGGGCGCCGACGGTTCCGGCCCGGCGCTGGGCATGATTCCGGACGAGCACTACCAAGCCGCCACGGTGTCGCTGAAACCCGGCGACCGTATCTTCGTCTTCACCGATGGGCTCTACGAGGCGGCCGACGCGACCGGCGAAGAATTCGGCTACGAGCGGCTCCAAGCGGCGCTCGGCGCGCGGGCCACCCTCGCGACGTCGCTCCTGCTGGACGCGCTGCTGGAGGCGGTGAAGGCGTTCGGCTCATCGGCGACGGCCACCGGTTTCGCCGACGACATCTGCGTGATGGGCGTGGACTTTGGTCCGCGCAGTGCGTGCCCGAGTTGAGCGGGCGGAGCTGCAGTCGGCGCGGTATCGCGGCCTATTCGACGTACTCGGTGCGCTTCGGGGCGACGCCGGGGCGGATGTCGCGGGTGACGTTCTCGCACTTCGGCTCGTCGGCGTCCTTCACGACCAGATCCTTCTCGGCGGAGATCGTCACATCGCGCAGGGTGATGCCGGTGATGCGGCTCTCGGGCAGGCCGACGATGCGACCGGCGCGCTCGGACCCTTCGATCGTGACGTGATCGATGAGAATGCGGCGGATGGCGGGGATCTTGGTCGGGTCGCCCTTGAAGTCGGGGCGGTTGTTGTCGACGTAATTGAGATCGAAGAGCAGCGCGTGCGGGACGCCGCGCATCCGGATGCCGGTGTAGCGCACGTTTTCGACGAGGCCGCCGGCGCCGCGCATGGACTTGATGCGGATGCCGTTGTCGGTGCCGTCGAGGGTGCAGTTACGCACGAGCATGTTGCGGATTCCCAGGTCGGTGCCGGAGCCGATCGAGAGACCGTGGCCGTGTTTGATGGTGCAATTCTCGATGAGGATGTTGGTGGCGCCGCGCTTGATGACGATGTCGTCGTCGCCGGTGTCGATGTCGCAGTCGCGGATGAGAAAGTTGGTGCCGGGGCCGGGGTCGATGGCGTCGGTGTTGGGGGCGTCGAACGGCGCGCGGACTTTCACGCGCTCGATGGTGAGGTCGGTGATGGCGCCGGGGACGAGGTGAAACATCGGGGAGTTGCGCAGCGTGATGTCGGCGACGAGGAGACGCTCGCAGCCGTTGATCACGACGAGGTGGGGACGCTTGATGACGAGGCGTGTCGCGCCGGGCTGGGCCTTGGCGAGCTTGCGTGCGGCGCGCTCGGACCAGGCCCACCAATGCTCGCCGCTGCCGTCGATGATGCCGGTGCCGGTGATGGCGACGTCGTGCAGGTTGCGGCCGCTGATCAGAGGTTGGGGCGTGGTGAACTTCGCGTTGAGCTCGTCCTGAGTCTTGCACGTCGCCGGATCGGGGAGGCCGAGGGCGGCGAAGGTCTCGGGAGCCTTGATCGTGGCGCCTTCGCTCAGGTGGAGCTCGAGGTTGGAGCAGAGCGCAAACGGGCCGGTGACGAAGACTCCGGCCGGGACGATGAGCCGGCCGCCGCCGGCTTTCTTGACGGCGGCAATGGCATTCTCGAACGCCGCGGTGTTGATCGTGGCGCCGTCACCCACCGCGCCGAAGTCGGCGAGGCTGAAGATGCGCTCGGGAATCTTCGGGAGCGCGGGGCGGAGGTTCTCGACGGAGGAGACGTCGACTTCGGGAAAGACCGTGGCTGAATCGGCGGCGCAGGCGGCGGAGGAGAAGGTCAACAGGGCGGACAGGAGGGAACAGGCGAGATAGGGGGCTTTCATGGGATGTCGGGGACGATACGGGAGGGAATGATGCGCGGCAATCACGCACGGTGCGCGGATCGCGGCCGTCGGTAAACGCTTCGTAACGTTGATTCCAACTACGGTTTGCGAGGGAAACCAGTTGCTTCACGGGGGAGCGATTCCAGATTACGCGGCTCGTGACTGCGGAACAGCCCCAACGCGATGTATTGATACGGAATTTGCCGGCGGGAAGCGCGACTGTGCTGCTGATGCTGGGCGCCAGCGTGCTGGCGGGATGGTTTACCGGCACGGCCGTGCTGGTGAACTGGGGCGTCGCGCGAGCGCCGGCTCAGGCCAACGCCGCGCTGGGCCTGATGGTCTTCGCGTTGGCCATGCTCGGCTGGCAGCGCTTCGGCCGTTGGTGGGCGCTGCTGGGGCTGTTGCCGGCGCTGGCCGGACTGTGGAGCCTGGGCGAGCGCTGGTCGCTGCTGCCGGGCGGTTTCGACGAATGGCTGGTTCCCCATCGACTCGATCAGACGGCGACGCCTGGGCGGCTCGTGCCGGTCCTGGCGGTGGGCTTTGCCGCCGCGGGACTCGCGGTGGCGACTCTTGCGGTGGAGCGGTTTTCGCGGTGGCGCGTCGCCCTGCTGGCGGTCGTCGGCTCGCTGGTGGGCGGGGCGGGGTTGTCGGCTGCGCTCGGGCATGTCACGGGGTTGGAACCGGTGACGGGCACCGTGGCGGGTGGAACCATCTCGCCGCCGCTGGCGCTCGGCCTGCTCGTGCTGGGTGTGTGTGTCGTGGCGCTTGCGCTCGAGTCGCGGCCGGAAAATGCCCGGCCGGCGCGGTGGCTGCCGGCGCCGATGATGCTCGGCTGCCTCGCGGCGACGCTGATCGTCTGGACGGCGCTGCGGCAGCGCGAGCGGGAGCAGCGGTACGCCGCGCTGGATGCCCGCGGTGCGGCGGTGCTCTCGGCGTTGGCGGTCGAGCTGGAACGGCCGGCGCGGGCGCTGGAGCGGATCGCGG
This sequence comes from uncultured Opitutaceae bacterium, assembly GCA_964640465.1. GTDB lineage: Bacteria > Verrucomicrobiota > Verrucomicrobiia > Opitutales > Opitutaceae > CAJCBL01. Next base: position 17,850 of record CAZXHR010000035.1, on the reverse strand, counting down.
CGCACGAGGCTCTTGGAATCGAATACACGCTGCAGATGCGGCGGATGGACGCGCAGGCGATCCTCCGGGATTTTCCGGAGGTGGAGCGCGTGTCCTGGCTGGATGTGGAGATGAGGCCGGTCCAGACGTGGGCCCGCGAAGGCGAGGTGGCCGCCGGTTCGTTCGAGCACCTCGGTGTGCCGCGCCGCAAGGAGGCGCTGGAACGGGCGCTGGCCTCGGGCCGCATTGTGGTGCTGGGCCCGGCCGAGCGCGAGAAGGCGCGGCCGGAGCTGATCGTGTATCTGGCGTTTCACCGCGGCGCCTCGAATGGATTTCTGGCCGCCCAGATCTCGGCGACAGCGTGGGCCGGACAGTCTCTGGCGCGGTTGCCCGCCGCGGCGAGCGAGTCGCTCTCGCTCGCGCTGGGTGCGATCCCGATCCTCGGGACGCCGCCGGCCGAGTCGGCGACGTACGATCGCGAGAGCGAGATTATGGGGCAGCGGGTGCGCGTGGCGTTCGTAGTCCCCGGCGGCTCCGTGCTCGCGCAGGTGGTGCTGGGCTCCGGAGTGGCGTTTACGCTGCTGCTTGGGCTGGTCGTCGATCTGGCGGCGAAGGCCCGCTGGCGGCAGTGGCTGGCCGAGCATGCCGGCGAGCGGATCGCTGTCGAGGACCGCCAGCGGCGGCGGGCCGAGCTGCGGTTGAGGACGAGCGAGGAGCGTCTGGTCCTTGCGATGGAGGCGGGGCAGGTGGGCATCTTCGACAGCGACCTGATCACGGGCGAGACGATGTTCAGCGGCGGTGTGTGGCGGCTGCTCGGCTACGAATCGGCCCAGGTGCCGCCGATCGCTCGGCTGGCGCAGTGGGATGCGCTGGTGCACAAGGAGGATGCGGCGGCGGTGAAGCGCGAATACCCGTGCGGACCGAGGCCGGGCTACCGCGAGGCGGAGTACCGGGTGCGCGATCTGCTGGGCCAGTGGCGCTGGATTCTCGAGCGATCGAAGGCGGTCGCCTTCACCAACGACGGTTCGGCGCGACGCATCGCCGGGACGTTTCAGGACATCACCGCGCGCAAGCAGGCGGAGGAGGCGTTGCGCACGAGCCAGCGCGAGGCGCGCAAGCTGGCGATCGTGGCCAGCATCACCGAGAGCTGGGTGCTCATCACCGATGCGTCGGGCGCGGTCGAGTGGGCGAACGGGAGCTTCCTGCGACAGATGGCATGCAACCAGGCCAAGATCGTGGGACGTCCGCTGGGCGAACTGTTGCCGCCGCTTCCAGGAGAGCCGGCCCCCGTGGGACTGTTGCGCGAGGCGCTGATCCGCCGACTGCCGACGCAGGTCGAGGTGGCGACGGTTTCTGCCGAGGGGCGTCGTTTCCATCTGCTCGGCGAGATCCAGCCGGCTCTGGGAGAGCGGGGCGAGATCGAGAAATTTGTGGCGGTATTCCACGACATGTCGGCTCGGCTCGAGGCCGAGGCGCAGTTGCGCCGGGCGAAAGCACAGGCGGAGGCGGCGACGCGGGCGAAGTCGGAGTTCCTCGCCTCGATGAGCCACGAAATCCGCACGCCGATGAACGGCGTGATCGGCTTGGCGCGGCTGCTCCTGGAGTCGCCGCTGTCGCCGGAGCAGCGCGACCTGGTGCAGACGATCCAGCTCTCCGGCGACGCATTGCTGGCGATCATCAACGACATCCTGGATTTCTCGAAGATCGAGTCGGGGCGGCTGGAGCTGGAACGGTATCCTTTCTGCCCTGCCGACTGCGTGGAGGAAGCGCTGGAGTTGTTCGCCGTGGCGGCCGGTGCGAAGCGGTTGGAGCTCGCGTACTGGGTCGCACCCGGGGTGCCGGAGACGGTTGTGGGCGACATCGGCCGCGTGCGGCAGGTGCTGATCAACCTCGTGGGCAACGCGGTGAAGTTCACGCCTGCCGGCCGGGTGTCGGTGGAGGTGCGGCCCGGCGAGGCGCCCGACGAGGTGGCGTTCACCGTGACCGACACCGGCATCGGCATCGCGCCTGAGCAGGTGGAGCGGCTGTTCCAGCCGTTCCAGCAAGGCGACTCTTCGACGATGCGGCGCTACGGCGGCACCGGCCTTGGGCTGGCGATTTCCAAGCGGCTGGTCGAGCTGATGGGGGGCGGCATCGGGGTGATGAGCAAGCTCGGATCGGGTTCGGTCTTCCACTTCACGATCAAGGCGGCTGCCGCCCCGGCCCCTATGGGCGCGACCAAACCAGCACCGGCTTTCTCGGGGCGTCGCGCCGTGCTGATCGACGACGATCCTGTGGCGCAACGTTTCGCCGTGCAGGTGCTCGAAGCCGGGGGCTATCTGGTGCGCTGCTTCGATTCGCTTGCGGCGGCACGCAGCGGGCTGGAGGGCTCCTCCACACCGGATCTTTGCGTGATCGACCAGACACTGCCCGATGGCGACGGAGTGGCCGCGGCGGCCTCGTTGCGTGAGATGTATCCGAAGTCCGAGATGCCGGTGTTGCTCGTTTCGCTCGCCGGACAGGTGCCCGTCCGCGACGAGCTCGCGGCTGCTGGCATCCGCAGCTTCGCCGTGAAACCGTTGCGGCGGCAGACGCTGCACGACCGTATCGCGGCTGCGTCGATGATGTGCGCGGCGGAGATCTCCGGTGCACAAGTCTCCCCGCAGGAAACCGCGCTGGAGCGATTGGCAGAGCGCATCCCGTTGCGCGTGCTCCTCGCCGAGGACAACCCGGTGAACCGGAAGGTCGCGCTGCGTCTGCTCGAGCGGCTCGGCTACGAGGCTCGGGCGGTGAACAACGGCGCGGAGGCGCTGCAGGCGCTGGCCGAGCAGGAATACGACCTTGTGTTCATGGATGTGCAGATGCCGGTGATGGACGGGCTGACGGCGACCCGCCGTATCCGGGCCGATTTGCCGCCGGGACGGCAGCCGGCGATCATCGCGTTGACGGCCAATGCCATCGCTGGCGACTCCGAGCGGTGCCGCGAGGCCGGCATGGACGACTATGTGAGCAAGCCGGTGACGCCGGAGGACATCCACAACGCCATCGTGCGGCGTTTCGGCGCGGCAAAAGGTGTCGGTCTGGTCGCGACTACCGAGGCGAAGTGACCTCCAGCGGCCCGGCGGCAGGACCGGGTTCGGTCTGGGGCATGTTTCCCGGGGTTTATCCGGCGGCGATTCGCGGCCCGAGCACTTCGCCATTGACCGCGGCGTGGGGTCACGGAGCCTTGGGCACATGGCGAATCGCTACGTTGTCATCATGGCCGGCGGCCGCGGCGAACGTTTCTGGCCGCAGAGCCGACTGGCCACCCCGAAACACCTGCTGCCCATCGTGGGCGAGCAAGCTCTGCTCGTGCAGACGATCGAGCGGGTGCTGCCGATGATTCCCGCCGAGCGGGTGCTGATCATCACCAACCGCCAGCAGGCTCCGGCGATCCGCAAGCTGTGCCCGATGCTGCCGGCGGAGAACGTCGTGGCCGAGCCGATGGGCCGCGACACCGCGGCGGCTGTGGGGCTGGCGTTGCTGCTGGTGCGGCGGCGCGATCCGGAGGCGACCTTCGCCATGCTGCCGGCCGACCACGTGATCCACGATTCGGTCGCGTTTCGCATGGACCTTGAGCGCGCATTCTCCGCCGCCGAGCGCATGCCGTTGCTGGTCACGATCGGCATCAAGCCCACGGAGCCGGCGACTGGCTATGGCTACATCAATCGCGGTGCGCCGCATGCCGGCGAGTCGTTGCTCTTCGATGTGATCCGTTTTGTGGAGAAGCCCACGCGTGAGGTGGCGCTCGGCTACCTCGCCACGCATCAGTACCTGTGGAATGCCGGCATGTTCATCTGGCGGGTGCCCGTGGTGGCCGAGGCGTTCGCCAAGCACGCGCCCGATTTGTGGGCGGACCTCAGCCGGCTCGACGCCGCGCTTTCCGGCGGGCAACCGCTCGACGCCGCGCTCGAGGCCGTCTACCCGACGCTGAAGAAGATTTCCGTCGACTACGCGCTTATCGAGAAGGCGACCAACGTGGCGGTGATCCCGGCGCATTTCGACTGGGACGATGCCGGCGCATGGCCGGCGATCATGCGGCATTTCCCGGCGGACGCGGACGGCAACGTCGTGCGCGGCTTGGGCGCCGTCGAACAGTCGGCAGGCAATCTCGTAGTCTCTTCGGGCGACCACCTCGTCGCGGTGCTTGGAGTGAAGGACCTGATCGTCGTGCACACGCCAGACGCCACGCTGGTCTGTCCCAAGGATCGTGCGCAGGACATCAAGGCGCTGTTGAAGCGCTGCGAGTCGGCGGAGGAGCTGAAACGGTTTCTCTGAAACGCCGCCTGCCGGGCAGGCGGTGGAGTACGACCATGCGATTCCTTGGCATCGATCCGGGCGAGAGGCGCGTCGGGCTGGCGGTCGGCGACGACCTCGGCATCGCCTCGCCGTTGCCGGCCATCGTGCAGACGAAGCCGGAGGACCGCTGGGCGGCGCTGGCGGCGCTCGTGAAGGCGCAGCGCATCACCGAGCTGGTGGTCGGGTGTCCATTCAACATGGACGGCACGACCGGCCCGGCGGCGAAGAAATCGGAGGCGTTTGCGGCCGAGTTGCGTGCTCGCTTCGGGTTGCCGGTGCACCTCGTCGACGAGCGGCTCACGTCACACTTGGCCGAGCAGACGATCCCGAAGAAGAAGCTGCGGCAGATCCGCAGCTCGGGCGTGGTCGATTCGCGCGCGGCGGCGATCATCCTTGGCGACTACCTTGCGCAGCGTTTCCCGCCGCCGCTGCCGGAGATGCCGGAGGACCAGCCGTGAGTGGGGGAGCCGCGGAAACGCAGGCCGCACGCGTCGAGAAGCCGGCGGAGATGCGCTGGCGCGCGGTGTGCCAGTATGTCGGCACGCAGCTGGAGGGCTGGCAGGCGCAGCCGAGCAAGCGGGCGGTGCAGGATTTCCTGGAGAAACGGCTGGCGCAGATCTTCGGCCGTCAGATCCGCATCCACGGTAGCGGGCGCACGGATTCCGGCGTGCATGCGCGCGGGCAGGTTTTCCACTTCGACGCCGACTGGAAACACGGCCCGGAGAAACTGGAGCGGGCGATCGCGACCGGTCTGCCCGACGCGATCCAGATCCGCGGGCTGCGGCGGGCGCAGCCGGACTTCCACGCGCGCTTTTCGGCGACGGGAAAGCGCTACGTCTATTTCCTGCACCGCGGGCGCGCGGATCCGTTCGACGATCCGTTCTGCTGGTCGCTGGGCGGACGGCCGCTCGATGTGGAGGCGATGCGCGCCGCGGCGAGACTGCTGGTGGGACGGCACGATTTCCGGGCGTTCAGCGCCTTCAATGGCGAGGAGCGCGAGGATACGGTGAAGACCCTGCGTCGGCTCGACGTGCTCGGGCGCGGGCAGAAGCTGCGCATCGTGGCCGAGGCCGATGGGTTCCTCTACAAGATGGTGCGCACGCTTGTCGGCGCGCTGGTCGGGGTGGGGCTCGGCAAGCTCAAGCCGGAGCAGGTCGCCGCGCTGCTCGACGGCCGGAAGCGCACGCACCTCGTCGAGACCGCGCCGGCGCAGGGACTCTTCCTCTGGCGCGTGGAGTACGGACGGAAGCGGTAGGAGACCGCGCCGGTGGCAGGGCCGGTTTCGCGACCGGGACGCTTTGCGGCTTCACGTCGTGGCGACGGCGGTGCAGACTCGGCGGCGGTATGGAGCCGGAGCATAGAGTCCGGAGTTGGCGGACGTGGTTGCGCGGGCTGCGCGACACATGGTTCCCTCCGGTGTGCGCGCACTGCCACGGGCTGGTCGATCCTGCGCGGCGGCACCACCTCTGCGAACCTTGCGCGCGGCGGCTGCAGCGCGTGGCGGGGCCGCATTGCACGATCTGCGGTTACCCGTTTTTCGGTGACACGGAGGCGGACCGCGTGTGCGAGCACTGTTTCGAACTTGATCCGGAATTTCGCGAGGGGCGCACGGCGGTGCTGCTGCGCGGTCCGGCGCGCACGCTGGTGATCGACATCAAGTACCACGGTGCGCTGCACCTCTTCGAGGAGATCGGGCTGATCGCGCGCGAGGCGGAGGGCTTTCTCGACTACCTGCGCGGGGCGACGCTGGTGCCGGTACCGCTGCATCCGCGCAAACAGCGCGAGCGCGGCTACAACCAGTCACAGCTGCTCGCGGAGACGTTTGCCCGTGCGGCCGGCGGCGGCACGCGCGTGGAGGAACCGTTGCGCCGCGTGGTCGACACGCCGACGCAGACGCGGCTCGACCGGAAAACGCGGCAGGAGAACCTGAAAAATGCCTTTGCGCCGGCCTCCGGGCGGCGGCTTGATCCGGCCCGCCGCCTAGTCCTGATCGACGACGTCTTCACGACCGGGGCCACGCTCAACGCTTGCGCGCACGCTCTGCGCCGTGCCGGTGCCGTGACCATCGACGTGGCGACCTTCGGGCACGGATGAGTCGGCACCGACCAACACCGCGTTTCCCGTGATTCCTGAGCTTACCGACTACGAGAGCACCAAGGCCTACCTTTGCGGCATCAAGATCCGTGGGGTGCGGCTGGGGATTGACCGCATGCGGCTGTTGGCGGCGGCGCTCGGCAATCCCGAGCGGCGCTACCCCTGCATCCATGTGGCGGGAACGAACGGCAAGGGCTCCGTCTCCGCCATGCTCGAGTCGATCTTTCGCTCGGCGGGCTGGCGGACCGGACTCTACACCTCGCCGCATCTGGTACGGCTGGGCGAGCGGATGCAGGTCGACCGCGTGCCGATGAGCGACGACGAGATCGTCGCCTATGCGCGCGAGTTGCAGGTCCACGCCGATGCGCTGGCGGCGCGCGATATCGAGGATCATCCCAGTTTCTTCGAGTTCATGACCGGCGCCGCATTCCTGCATTTCGCCCGGAAACGGGTCGACATCGCACTGGTGGAGGTCGGACTCGGCGGTCGGTTCGACGCCACCAACATCGTCGAGCCGGAGATTGCGGTGATTACCTCGATCGGCCTCGACCACTGCGAGTTGCTCGGTGACACGCTGGGGAAGATCGCCTTCGAGAAGGCGGGCATCATCAAGCCCGGGCGGCCGGTCGTGGTTGGCCGGATGCCGGCGGAGGCCTTCGACGAGATCGCGCGTGTGGCCGCCGAGCGCGGTGCGCCGCTGTACTCGGTCGAGCGGGAGTTCGGCAGCGACCTTTCCGGCTATCCGACGACGAATCTCGATGGCGATTACCAGCGGTGGAATGCCGCCACAGCGGCGCTGGTCGCGCGGCTCATGCCGGAGCGTTGGCGGCTCACGCCGGAGGTGGTCGCGCGTGGGTTGGGCGACGTGAGCTGGCCGGGCCGCTGGCAGCGGATCCGAGTCGGCGAGACACCGGTTATCCTCGATGCCACACACAATCCGGAAGGCGCGGCGCAGCTTGACACCAACCTCGCCAAGCTCGTGGCCGAGACCGGCCGGGCGCCGGTGGTCGTGACCGGTGCGACCGGCGAACGGCGCGCGAAGGCGGTGCTCGCCGCCGTGGCGAAGCATGCGCGCGAGATCCATTTCATCGTACCGCATCAGGAGCGCGCGATGCCCTACGAGGTGCTGGAGCGCTGCGTACCGGCGGGGTTTCGAGGCACGGTGCGGCGCGCGACGCTGGAGACGGTTTTCCCGCAGCCGGGCCGCTGCGCCGTGGGCGACCCGGGCGAGACGGTGGTTGTTACCGGTTCGCTATACCTACTCGGCGAGGTGCTGGAGCGGCTGGATCCGGCGCATCCGACCGAGAGCAGGCTGCAGGATTGGTGATGCCACCGGGGCCCGGTGGTATCGTTGTCGGACTGCCGGGTTGGAAGGAGTGGGCGTGGAGTTCCTCCAGACGGTTGCATATCGGCGACTTGAAGTTTTCTTTCAGGCCCTTTGTCCGCGGGCCGATAGGCAGCGCGTGTTCGAACAATCACTCCGAGCTCAGTTCTCTCCCGATATGGCAAACTACCTCAAACGCAGTCTGGTCGCCGCTCTTTGGGTCGCGGCCGGCATATCCGGCGCATCGGCCCAGACCTCCGCTGCGGCGACGTCCGACAAGCCCGTGTTCCAGTGGGCTGGCGATTTCCGCTTCCGCTACGAGGCGTACGATAGCGCCCAGACGCTGAACAACGCCGCCGCCTTCCATGTGCGCGACTATTTCCGCGCCCGGTTGCGCCTCTGGGAGACGACCACCCCGTTTCCCGAGCTGACGTTGTTTGGCCGCGTGGCGGCGGAGCCTCGCTACTGGTTCAATGCGGCGAGCAAGGCGGCCGAAGGGGAGGAGTGGAAGCACGCCATCTTCGACAACCTGTACGCGAAATGGACCCCCGAGGCTGGCGGCATGCCGCTGACGGTCACTGTCGGACGCCAGGATATCCAGTTCGGCGACCAGTGGGTCATCGGCGACGGCACGCCCAACGACGGTTCCTGGACCAACTTCTACGACGCCCTCCGCGTGAGCATCGACGCGAAGGATCTGAAGACGAAGTTCGACGTCATCGTCCTCAACCAGCAGGCACTGTGCGGCGACCGAATCCCGATTCTCGGCAGCGATCGCAAACTCGCATCGCTCACCGATCAGGATGAAACCGGCGTGATCCTCTACGCCTCGAACAAGTCGGTGAAGAACACCCAGATCGACGGCTACTTCATCTACAAGTCCGACAACAGCATCCCGCAGATCACCAAGGGCTACAACGCCGACATCTACACGCTCGGCAGCCGCATCTCCGGGACTCCCGCCGAGCACTGGCAGTACACAGTCGAAGGTGCCTACCAGTGGGGACGGCGCAACGACGCTTCCGGCAGCTTCACCGCTGCGAAGAACCTGACGGCATATGGCAGCCTCTCCCGCGATGTTTCCGCCTTCGGCTTCAACGCCAAGCTGACCTACCTCTTCAAGGATTCGCTCAACAACCAGCTCAGCCTCGTCAGCGAGTACCTTTCCGGCGACAAGAGCGGCACCGGCAAGGATGAGATGTTCGATATGCTCTGGGGCCGCGGGCCGCGCATCAGCGAGGTTTGGGCAGTGGCCTTGCCGGTGGAGGTGGCGAACAGGGGATCGCAGTGGAACAACCTCTTCCGCATCGGCGCCAGTTGGAGCATCGCCCCGACGAAGAACACCAGTGTGAGCGCGACCTACAACGCGCTCTTTGCCATCGAGGATTCGCCCACTCGTACCACAAGCGCCCTGTTCAGCCGCGACAGCAATTTCCGCGGCCATTTGGTCCAGGTCGTCGTTAAGCAGAAGTTCACCAAGCAGCTCAGCGGTACTGTCCTCGCCGAGTACTGCCCGATGGGCGGCTACTACACGCACACCGACGACATGACCTTCCTGCGCGCCGAGATGTTGGTGACGTTCTGATCGCAGCAGAGTTCCGAATTCCCGAGCCCGGATGGCCATGCGCCGTCCGGGCTTTTGTCGCTGCTTCGGATTTGTCTTCGCAGGCGGTCGGGCGAGGCTGGCGGGCGATGGCGACGAATCCTAAGCGCAGCCTCTATGTGCTCACCGGCCCCACGGCGTCGGGCAAGACTGCGCGGGCACTTGACTGGGCTGAGCGGCACGGAGCCGAGATCGTCTCCTGCGATTCGCTGTTGTTCTACCGCGGGATGGATATCGGCACGGCGAAGCCGACGCCTGCCGAGCTCGCCCGGGTGCCGCACCACCTCATCGACGTGGTGGAGCCGCGCGAGCGCTACGATGTGCAGCGCTACGTGGCGTCGGCGCGCGCTGCCGTCGACGCCATCGTGCAGCGCGGGCGCCAGGTGCTGGTCGTAGGCGGCAGTGGGTTTTATCTGCGCAGCTTCTTCGCGCCGATGTCGGACGGCATCGAAGTCGACCCGGCGCTCCGCACGGAGCTCGAGGCCCGGCTTGCGGCGGAAGGATTGCCGGCGTTGGTGGCCGAGTTGCGCGCGCTCAACCCCGCTGGACTTGGGACTCTGGACACGGCGAACCCGCGGCGTGTGGTGCGGGCGCTGGAGCGCTGCCGGGCCAGCGGACGGCCGCTGGTCGAGCTGGCGGCGGCATTTGCCGAGAAACCTTCGGCGTTCGCCGATTTCGAGGTGCGGCTTGCTCGTCTGGACTGCTCTGCCGAGACGCTCGAGCGGCGGATTGTGGCTCGGGTACGCGCGATGCTCGATGCCGGACTTGTCGACGAGGTTCGCCGGCTCGATACGGTCGGATTGCGCGAGAACGCCAGCGCGTCGCGTGCGATCGGCTACCGTGAGGTGCTCGACTATCTCGACGGTAGGAAGCCGCTCGCGGCGCTCGAGGGCGAGATCGTGCGCAACACCCGCGCGCTGGTGAAGAAGCAACGCACGTGGTTTCGCACGCAGCTGCCGCCCCACCGCGTCGTGGATGTCGCGGATGTAGAGGTGCCGCTGTTTGGCGAGTGATGCCGGTTCGGAACCGCTCTTGGCGCGCGGGGGAGGGCACTACGTTAGGATAGGATGCCCACCATGCCGCTGCCGAAGTCGGGTGGCGTTACGAACGTTTTGAAGGCGGGACCGGATCGATGCTGGCGTTTCGAGACTTCTTCCCTAGTGTCCGCGGCTCCGGATCGAGAAACCTTCCCCTGTCGTGCTAACCCGAATGTCGGTCTGAGAGGCATGGACTCCGCAGCGCCCATTGCGGTCGATCATCGCAGCCTGCATGAGCAGGGGCACGGGTACAGTGTGGCGGCGGTGAGCGGCCTGAACATGGGGGGCACGGGCCTGCGCTCCTCGCAGGCGAGACTGCTGCGGGTGCTCATTGTCGAGGACAACTTGCACGATGCCGAGTCGATCATGCGGCACCTGATGCACACCGGCTATGCGCCGGACTGGGTGCGTGTCGAAAGCGAGGAGGCTTTCCGCGCGCAGCTTCCCTCAGGGCTCGACGTGATCCTGTGTAGCACCCATCTGGCGCAATTCGATTGCACGCAGGCGCTGAGGATTCTCCAGGAATCGGAGCTCCCGATACCGCTCGTCATCGTCTCGTCCGGAGTGGACGAGGAGGCTGCTGTGAGCGCGATCCGCGATGGCGCGGCCGACTATCTGCCGAAGACTCGCCTGGCGCGCCTGGGGCGGGTGATCGAGCACGCGATCGAGCAGTGCCGCCTGCGCCATGAGCACCGGACGATGATGGAGGCGTTGTTGCAGGCAGAGGCGCGCTACCGCGGACTTTTCGAGAACGCCATCGAAGGCATTTTCCAAGCGACACCCGAAGGACGGTTGATCACGGCCAACCCGGCATTGGCCCGCGTGCTCGGCTTTGCCTCGACGAAGGAAACCATCGGGATGGTCGACGATATCCTCGTGCAGCTCTGCCCCGAACCGGCGCGGCTACAGGAGCTGCGGTCCGCCTTGGAAACCAAGGGGCTGGTGACTGGCTTCGAGACGCTGGCAACCTGCCCCGACGGACGGCGCCCCTGGGTGAGCCTCAATTGCCGGAGTGTTCGCAACTCCAGCGGTGCGCTGCATCTCGAAGGGACGGTCGAGGACATTACTGAGCGCAAGAAACTCGAGACGCAGCTTCTGCGCGCCCAGCGGCTCGACGGCTTGGGCCGGCTCGCCAGCGGCATCGCACACGACCTCAACAACATCCTCCTGCCGATCCTCATCTCGCCCGGTCTGCTGCGCGAGCGGCTCAAAGACGACCTGTCGCGCGACATCGTCGACTCGATCGAGGTGAGCGCGCGGCGCGGCGCCGACATTGTCCGCCAACTGCTCACGTTCGGCCGCGGCAGCGAGGGCGAGCGCGTGGCCGTGCAACTGCCCAGCCTCGTCAATGAGATGCTCAGCATCATGCGGGAAACGTTTCCGAAGAGCATCAACCTGCGCAGCATGATCCCTGCGGAGGTGTGGCCGGTGCGCGGCGACCAGACCCAGCTCCACCAGGTCATCCTGAATCTGTGCGTGAACGCACGCGATGCGATGCCCGGTGGCGGCGACCTGCTCCTGGCCGTGGAGAACTGCATGGTCGACGAAGCGATGGCGCGCGCGAACACCGGGGCGCATCCCGGTCGCCACGTGATGCTCCGGGTGGCCGACACGGGAGTCGGCATTGCCCCCGAGCATTTGGACAAGATATTCGACCCGTTCTTCACCACGAAGGAGGTGGGACAGGGTACCGGACTGGGGCTTTCGACGGTCTTGGGTATCGTCAACAGCCACGGCGGCTTTATCCAGATCGAGAGCATAGTCGGCAGCGGCACGCAGTTCCGCATCTTTCTGCCGGCATGTGCGCAGCTCGAATCCAGCGTGCCAGTGGAGCCTGTCGACGGCCCGAAGGGACACGGTGAACTGGTCCTGCTCGTCGACGACGAACGGGCTGTGCGCCATGCCACGCGGTTGATCCTCGAACGCCACGGCTACCGGGTGGTCGAGGCGCGCGATGGCGAGGACGCCCTGGAACGTTTCCAGCAGCATGGTGCCGACGTATCGGTTGTCGTGGCCGATCTGCTCATGCCGAGGATGGATGGCGTGGAGTTGATCCGGCAGCTGCGGCTTCTGCCCGGCTACTGCCCGCCGATCGTTGCGATGACCGGCGTGGGGCAGTCGCCGCTTGTGGCGCGGTTGAAGAAGCTCGCGAAAGTCCCGATCCTGGAGAAGCCGTTCAGCGGCGAGGCGGTCCTGCAGGCCGTGTCGCGTCAGCTCGGCCAGGAGAACGGTGTCGCCGGCAGCTGGGGCTGGTGAGCGCCCCGGGTCGTTAACGTGAGGTTCGCCTCCGGTGGAGGAGTTCGCAACCGATCGCGGTGCCGACGATGCCGAGCAGGGCGAATACCGTTTTTAACCAGCGACCGGGGGCGGAATCCGCGAGTTCGGGGTAGCACAGAGCGATCTGAGCGCACCAGATTCCAGCTGTGAAAACCGGCAGGGAGTGGCGGCCGAGAAGTGCCAAGGGACGCACGGTCAGCCATGATGGATGACGCGAACCGAGCACGGCGAAGAGGTAGGCTAGCAGCCCAAAATCCAGGATGCGCAGAAGTGCCAGCGGCGTTTTCTCGGTCAGGGACGTGAGCAAGTCGGCATCCCACCAGTCGGGCAGTTCGGGGCGGCGAACCATCCAGAGAAAGAGCACCCCGGCCACCGCGGCGAGCAGCGTCCAGCGGCGAGGGTGAGAAATGGCTTTGCGCTCCCATCGAGGCTCGGCGCCGAGCAGGACTCCAGTGACGAACAGCCACTGCCAGGAGAGAAAATGGAAGGCTCCCGTATTGATCGGCCCCCAGATGAAGGGATGCGGTGGTGCGAGCCACTGGTCGAGCGCCCAGATTCCTCCGGAGGCCAGCCACACGGTGAGGTCTCTTCCTCGGGCATGCAGCCGCAGCACCAGCGGGGCGAGCAGCGGAAACCCCACGTACATGGGAAGGATGTCGAGAAGACCCGGCTGGTAGATCAACCCGAGGCCGGCGAGGAGGCCTGTAGCCCCACTGCCCTCGTGAAACAGAACGGGTAGAGCCCAAGGGCGACCATTTCCCGCAGCGAGCCAGCCGCGGACCCACAACCAAACGGCGAGTAGTCCGACGGCATGCCAGAGGTAGGCACGTATCGAGCGGCGGCGGGCGCGCTGCGCCAGAATGGCGAAATCGGGTTCGGTGTGATCGATCCGGCCGGTGAGGATGCCGGAGAGGAAGACAAAACCCTCCGCTGCGCTCACAAACCCAAACGGTTGATCGAGCACGTTGCTGAGGTCCGACCCCATATGATTGATCGACATGATCACCAATAGGGCGCCCCTCACCGTATCGAAACGGAGATCTCGCCCTCCCGGACCATGAGGAGAGGATGCTGTGGGTACTTCTGTTCGCGTGTTGGACAAACGAGGGAGTGGGGAAGCAGAGCGGAGCGGTGCGCGGGATCGAGCACAATCTCCGGCTTTGCGAGGCAAGCTTGCACTGGCGCGCAATAGCTCGCGTGCGCCTTGCGCGATATCGCGATGGTGAGCCTGACTCGAAGGTTACGTCTTCCCGGGAACCTAAGCCCGGTGTGTTCAGCGACGGCCGGGTGTTGGCAGAGTTGATTCTGCGCCGGTCGCGCGCAGCACCAGTAGTGCTCCGGCCAGAAACAGTACTGCGCTGTAGCCGAAGGCCGCTGCTGTGCCGCAGGCGCTCCAGAGCGCACCCACGATCACGCTGGAGAGAAAGTCGCCCGCGCCATTGACGGTGGCGAGTACGCCGAACGCCATGCCGTGCTGCTCGGCCGGCACGAGCTCGGCGCAGAGCGAATCCTCCAGTGTCTCCTCCACGGCCACGTAGATGCCGCCGAGCACGAAGACGATGGCCAGCATCCAAATACTAGGCGGCAGGACGCCGATCAGCACGGCCATGAGCGCGGCGAGCGCGTAGCCGGCTGCGAGCAGCCGTGCCTTGTTCACCCGGTCGGCGAGCCAACCGGCGAGAAAGGCGAAGGCGGCGTAGAAGACGTTGTGCGCCACGTAGAGGCCGATCGCCGCACTCGCCGCTCCGGCCGTGCCGAGCGAGGGGGCGAGCCGCTGGGTCGCGAGCAGGATCAGCAAAGTATGCGCAAAGTCGCCCGCCCCGAAAATCCCCACGGCCACGAGAAAGCGACGGTAGCGCGCCGGCAGGCGTTTCAGGCCTTCGCGAAACGACACGCTCGCCACCGTTGTGCGCTGCTTTTCGCGGACGAGAAACACGAGGCAGGCCACCGCTGCGAAGCCGGGTACCAGCGTCCACGCAAACAGCCTCGAGTAGTTGTGGCCCAGCGCTCCGATCAGGAAGAACGCCGTCGCCGGGCCGACGATGGCGCCGCAGGTGTCCATCATGCGTTCGAAGCCGAAGGCGCGGCCGTAGGTCTCGCGCGTGACCGCCGCGGCGAGCATCGCCTTGCGCACCGGTGTGCGCGTGCCACGGCCGAGCCACGCGGTGGCGCGCGAGAGCAGGACGTGCCACGCCGTCGTCGCGAGACCGAAGCTGGCGGTGCCCAGCGCGGTGACGACGTAGCCGGCGACCATGATCGGCTTGCGGCGCTGGAGTCGGTCGGTCCAATGCCCGGAGGCCAACTTTGCGAAACTGGAGAGACCGTCCGAAACGCCCTCGATCAATCCCACCCACGCCGCGGCGACGCCCATCGTGGCGAGGAAGGCCGGCATCGCCGTCGTGGCGATCTCGTGCGACCAATCGCTGAGGAGCGACGCCAGCCCGATGCCGAGCACGGTTGAATTGAGCCAGCGGGGGCGAGGCGGCGGCGTGTTGGAGGTGCTCATGGTGCAATGTTGCTGAGGGGGCGTCTGCTGAGCAGTTTCAGGCCGACGATGCCGGCCAAGATCATGGCGAAACAGAGGAGGCGCAGCACAGCGCGGTCCTCGCCCAGCACCAGAATGCCGTAGGTGGCGGTACCGATCGCTCCGATGCCGACCCAGACCGCGTAGGCAGTGCCGATAGGCACGGTGCGGGTCGCCAAGGAGAGCAGGTACATGCTGCCGGCGATGAAGACGCAGCAAAACAAGCTCGGGCCAAGGCGGGTGAAGCCATCCGTGCGCGGCATCGCCGCGGCATAGAAGATTTCGCACAATCCGGCGCAGAGGAGATAGAGCCAACCCATGCAGGCGAGGTTTGAGCGATGGGCTGTACGATTCAAGGCAGCAGGTGAGTCACCCTCACTGAGGAGGCATGAAGCATGTTCTCAATTTCCGTGTGCCCCGAGGTTGGCGCGCAGACGCTGGCGTCTTTCGGGCGGCAGCACCTATTCAGTCGGCAGTGCGAGTTCGCACCAGGATCGGATAGTGATCGGATGCGTGATCGGTGGCCGTGCTGCGGACCACCCGATAGTTGGTTACCCGCTCCGCAAGCGCCGCGCTCGCCAACAGGTAGTCGGAGCGGAAGGGAACGAACTCCGTGCCTACGAAAGCAGCTGCGGGCACGGTGGGGTTTGCGCGCTCTGCGAATCCTGCGGCGCTGTCGCGAAAACCGGCATGGATGAGTTGCTCCAGTGCTCGGCGGTCCGAATGGCCATCTACGCCGGTGTAGCGCGCGCGGAAGTGGCTGGGCAATGCCGCGAAATCCGGTTCGGGGTCGCCAGGAATCACCGAGTTGAAATCGCCGCCGATGACGACAAGTCCATCGGGTGCGGCAAGATTCGTCAGATAGCCGACCTCGCTCAATCGTACATGCGGCGAGAAAGGACAGAGGTGGACGCTGACGAACGTCACCGGCTTGGTGAATCCCGGCACACGCGCCTCCAGAAACGAGGCCGCGTGGTGGAAATGGACGCTGTCCGCTTCGAAACTCAGCGGCTCGATCTCGGGACGGATGAAGATCCCGGTGTTTTGACCGGTATGCGGCGCGGCGGCGAGGAAGCTGCGCATGCCGATGTCGCGCTCGAACTGCAGTGCGTGGCGTTCGCCGTTGGCCAGGTAGCCCTTCAGTTCCTGCGCGAGGAGCACATCGGGACGCACTTCGCGGATGACCTCGACAAGGAGATCGTAGCGCGTCTTCGCCGCGCCATCGAAGCCGCCGAAGAGTGTATTATAGGACAGGATTTTCATGGTTCTGGAAATGGGTGGAAATCGGGGCTAGGGGGCAGGCGCTGTGGGTGGCCCTCAGCGAGTGCCAACGCGAAACATGGCGACAGAACCAGCCGCCATGAGAGTAGCCGCCACAGTGAACGCCAAGACCGGCGACCCCGCGGTCCAGAGCATTCCGACTGCGGCACTCGAAGCGAACTTAGCGACGCCGTTCACGGTGCCGAGCGCCCCGTAGCTCATGGTCCGGACCTCGGGAGAAACCAACTCCGCCGTCACTGTCGCTTCGAGCGCTTCCTGCACTGCCATGTAGAGGCCGGCCAACAGAAAGATCGCACCGAGCGGCACGAGACTCGCCGTCCCGAGAAGGAACGGCAGCACCGTCAGCACAGCCATGAGCACGCCTAGGACGTATCCGCCCACCAGCACCCGCTGGGCGCCGACGCGGTCGGCCAACATACCGACCGGGTACGAGGCCAGTACCTGGACCACGTTGCGACCGACATAGAGCAAACCCGCGATCTGGGCGGCCCTGACCACACCCCACTCCTGGGTCAGCAACTGCGTCGCGGCGAGGATCAGGAGGCTGTGCGAGAAATCTCCGAGACCAAAGATACCGACCGCACCGAGGTAGCGTTTGAACCGGACTGGGAGTCCGCGGAGCGTCGAAAAGAACTTGAGGGCTGGGTTCGGCGCCTGGCGTGGGTCCTTGACCAAGAAAAGAAAGGCGAGCGAGGCCAGCGCGCCTGGCACCAACGTCAGCCAGAACACCATCCGGAACGGGCCGGTCTGGTCCTGCCAGCGCCACTGCTGCGCCCAGCCGAGCAACCCCACCCCGAGCAGCGGACCGAAGACCGCGCCAACCGTATCCATCGCCCGATGGAATCCAAAGGCTCGGCCGCGCGTCTCCGGTGAGATCGCCTGCGAGACGATCGCATCGCGCAAGGGGCCGCGCATGCCCTTCCCAAACCACGACACCAGACGCCCAAGCAAGATCAGCGGCCAGCCTCCCGCCAGGGCGATGAGCGCCTGCCCGATTGGGGTCAACGCGTAGCCGACCACCACGAGCGCCTTGCGATGGCCCAGTTTGTCGGCGATGTAGCCGGCGATCATCTTGGTGAAGCTCGCCAAGGCATCTGCCGCCCCTTCGATGAGGCCGAGCGCGGCCGCCGGCACACCGAGCACCGCTAGAAAACCCGGAAGAATGACCGTCGTCGTCTCGTACGAGAAGTCGCCGAGCGCGCTGGTCACCCCGGCCCCGGCAACGGTGCGATTGAGAAAAGGCGAAGTGCCCGGTTCTGTGGCCGTTCCTTGAGCTGGGCTTCGCTTCTCGGGGATGCTCATTGAATGTAAGAGGTGTTACATCCAGAAATGCCTTTCGCACCGCAGAAGCAACACCTATTACATCTTCGATGAAATCGGGGGCGGGGGGGGGGGGGGGGGGGGGGGGGGGGGG
>CAZXHR010000034.1:0-27276 GCA_964640465.1 uncultured Opitutaceae bacterium | reverse complement strand
TCGAAGACTACGCCACCCGCAGCCGTCGCCCCGTCGCCGAAGTCGAGAAGTGGCTGGGCCCGTATCTCGGTTACGAGGCGTGAGGTTCCTCATGTAGGGACGGATCTCTCGCAGATTCTGCCGGACGGCAGAACGAAACGTCCGGGCTCTTCCGCCCGCGGCAGGCCCCGCACTCGTTGCGCTGTGGCGCCGCTCGCGAGAGCGGCGATCCGTTGCGGATAACGACCACGGCGGTTTCGGAGAAACCGCCCTACCTCGACGGCCTATTGCCCGCCCAGCTTCCGCAAAATGCTCTTCGCGAGCATCTCGTTGATCTCGGTATGCCGCGGAACTGGCTGGGCCATTCCGGTGGTCGGATTCTGATACCAGTCGTGCTTGCCACCGTGGCGGATGAAGACCGCCCCGAGCGCTTCAATGCGCTGGATCAGGTCTCGTCGCTTCATGCGACCTCGAGTTCCGCATGCCGCCTCACGTTGGGGATCGCCCCCGAAGTCAGCTCGCGATGCAGATCGGCCAGATGCTCCTTCAGATCCTCCAGCGAGGTGCCCTGTGTGAGATAGTCGGGAAACTCGTCGAGATGGCCGACCCAGAAGCCGCCATCCTGCCAATAGGTGAAACCGATTTTGTTCGCCGACATGTCAGTAGGCTTGCCGGCCACCTCGCCCAAGTCAACCGACCGCCTACCTCGCAACCGTACCAAACCCGCGCTTTCCTTTCCAACGCCGCCAGCTAGGGTCTCCGCCATGAGCACGCTCCTCTCCCGCATCACCGTCGAACCGGGCAAATGTGGCGGACGTCCCTGCATCCGCGGCTTTCGCCTGCGCGTGAAGGATGTGCTCGAACTCCTCGCCCAAGGCGCGTCCTGGGAAGAGATCCTGAAGGACTACCCGTTTCTCGAAGCCGACGACATCCGCGCCTGCCTCGAATTCGCCGCTTCCCAGAATGACCGCGTGATCCTGCGCGCGTCGTGAGCCGCTTCCTCGTCGACAACCAACTTCCCGTGGCGCTCGCCGGTTGGCTGCGCGACCAAGGGCATGTCGCCGAGCACGCGCTGGAATTGGATCTGGCCCAGGCGCCCGACCGCCTCCTCTGGCACTACGCCGCCGAGCACGACGCCGTGATCGTGACCAAGGATGAGGACTTCGCCCAGATGGTGACGCTCCGGCCCGAGCCGGTTCCGGTCGTCTGGCTGCGCATCGGCAACTGCCGCACACCGGCGCTCCTCGCGCTCTTCGCCGCCGCCCTCCCCGCGCTCACCGAGCAACTCGCCAACGGCACCCGCCTGATCGAGGTCCGCTAATCTCACCGAGAGCTGCGCGATGAAACCCGCCAGCAGCGTCAGCGGGTTCTACTTCAACCATCCCGAGTCGAAGTACTTCGCCGTCGGCAAACTCGCCCACGACCAGGTCGAAGACTACGCCACCCGCAGCCGTCGCCCCGTCGCCGAAGTCGAGAAGTGGCTCTCCCCCTACCTCGGCTACGAAGCGTGAGAGGCAACGCGCGTTGGGAGAGAAGGCTCTCCGAGCCGTCCGTCGCCTTCGTTCTGCTCAGCCACAGAACGGGCGCGCATGAGAATCTTGATGCGGCAGCCGCTCCAGAGTAGCAATGCGCCGCTAACCCCATTTCGCGGATAGATCTCGCGCGCCCCTCGATGACAAACTCGGACCAAAAGACCGTTCGGTACGGAGATGTTGTACGCCTCCGGCACAAGCTTACAGGGAAGCTCCTAAAATCGATGGATCGTCCATACATCCATCCGGGATCGTCAGGGCAACAAATGGTGGTCGCCGCAAACGAACGGGATGACTCAACACTCTGGATCGTCAAACGCGCGCAGGAGGAGGGAGCCCACAACCTACCCGCCACCTCTGTGCGACGCGGGGATGTGATCCGCCTCGAACACCTCGTCACAAGGAGAAATCTACATAGCCACATCGGTAAAACGCCGCCCATTGAAGTCAGCCAACAAGAGGTGACCGCATTCGGCAGAGACGGTGTCGGAGACGAGAATGACGAGTGGCTCGTTGAACCCGAGACTGGCGACGTATGGGCACTCGACGCCCCGGTCCGCTTGGTACATCGACTCAGCACAAAACTGCTCCACTCTCATCTGAGAAACCACCAACTCTACACTGCTGGATTTCAAGAGGTGACTGCATTCGGTGGCAGGGATGAAAATGACCTCTGGCTATGCGACGAACGGGACCAACCCCAGCAAGCGGTTCCGTTACGGGCTGCTTCGACCCGCGGTGAACGAGCTCTTTGGTGGCTAAACATCCTCGGTTCGCTCGCCTCGATCACCGGATGGACACTTCTCTCCACGAGAGACTGGTTGAGTTCCATCTCTGGCGTCAGAATCCTGAGCCTAACCCTTGCCGCGATCACAACCTTGAGTGCCTTGCTATTCATATCATCAGGCACGGTTGCGGTGTACCGTTGGCTGACGTTCAATCCGAGAACGAAGCTCTGGCACCTAGGCATTCTAGGCGTCACAATTGTTGTATACGCGATACTTCTGCTTGTTGCGTTTCGTCTAGCGCCATGGATGGCAAGCCACTGGTTCGGCCCTCTCCTCGCATGGGCATTTGGTCTTCCAAAGTAGTCCGAAGACCTTGCTATTAATCCGGCAATAAGACAGCGCATCAGGCGGCGTAGGCAGTGGTTGGTGACTGGAAGTAGGACTGGATCAGCGCGGGCTGGCGGTGGCAGGAACGCAACTGGCCGATGGTCTGCTCGCGCAGTTGGGTGACATCGCGCGGGGCGGGCAACTGCGCCAGCTTGCTCTTGAGCGAGCGGTTGAGGCGCTCGTCCGTGTTGAGATCGGGGCTGTAACTGGGCAGGTGATGCACGGCGATCTGTTCGCGGTGGGCGGCGAGCCATTGCTTGACCGGCTTGCTGTGGTGCACGCGCAGGTTGTCGAGGATGAGGTAGACTTTGCGGCCGCCGGCCAGCCGCACCAGCCGCACGAGGAACTCGATGAGCCGGGCCGAGTCCAGGGCGCCTTCGTAAACCATCCACCGGGCACTGCCGCGGTTGGTCACCGCGCTCATCACGGAGAAGCCGAAGCGCTTGGCCTGTTGTCGCACGGTGGGCGTCTGCCCGCGGGGCGCATAACTGCGTGGAGCGTTGGCCTGGTTGTTCACGCCGGTCTGGTCGCCCCAGAAGATCTCCGCGCCTTCGGCTTTGGCCGCCGCGGCGATGACCGGGTAGCTCGTCGTCAGCCATTCCTGCACGGCCTTGGGCTGCTGTTCGTAGGCTTTGCGCAGCGGCTTCTGCGGGGTGAAGCCCCAGCGCTTGAGGTACTCGCCCATCGTGCGCACCGGTAGCTTCAGCCCGAAGCGCTGTTCGATCAGCTCGGCGACAGCGCGACGCGTCCACAGCGCGAAGGGCAGCTTGAGTTGGTCGGGCATCTTGTCGGTGATGAGTTTGCGCAACTCTTTCTCCTGCACCGCCGTCAGCGTGCGGCCTTCGCCCAACGCGCGCCCGCGCTCGTCGCGTACCAGCGATGCCAGTCCGTGCTCGCGCCGATGCTGGCCCCATTGCCGCACGGTGCGCACATGCACCCCGACGGCCTTCGCGGCATCGGCCTGGAGCCAGCCTTCGTCGACCAGCTGCATCGCGCGCCGGCGGGCCGAGCCGAGCTGTTCCTTGGTCATTTTGCGTCCGTCGTCCTTCATGACCTCAAGCACAGCACATTTCTCGAAGAGGCGCTATCATTTTGCCGGATTAATAAAACGGGTTCAGGTGCTACGCGCGCAACGCCCTGCAACTGCACTACTCGCGTCGCACGCCATCGGTGTGAGATTCAGCCGCATCTCGTTGGCGAAGGTGAAGCCGAGTTTCTCGTACAGGCGCGCCTGCTTGGCCTGCTCGGAAGCGACGAGCCGCGCAAAGACCACGCCCTTCGCGCGCAGCCAATTGAGCGTCTCCTGCGTCAAGCGTCGCGCGTGACCGTGGCGCCGGTGCTCGGGCAGCACGTACACATCCATGATCCAGCCGTAGCGGCGCGGCTTGAGGGTGTTCACGGGAAAATCGGCGCGGATCATCACGCCGGCGGTGGCGACGATCGCGCCGTCCTCCCGCCAGCCGAAGTGCGCGATGGTTCCGGCGCGGTAGCCCTCGGCGTAGAGCGCGTGCGTGAGTTCGCGCCAGTCGTCGGCCAGCAGCGGGACCATGCCGGACTCCTCCATCATCCGGTAGCGGAAATCCAGGGCGAGCGGGAGCTCGGCCTCGGTCAGTTGGGTCATCATGGTAAAAGCGTGTCTCATCCCAGGAACCGCAGCGTGCTGTGGTGCGCGGGGAGAATCGCCATGCCGCCGGCCCCCCGTTCGCGCGCCTCGTCGCGTGCGGGAGCCGCCTGCGGCTCCGCACCGTCCCCAGCCCGTGCCGCACCTTCCGGCCCCGTCGCGACGGCACGGGGCATTCCGGCGCTGTCGCCTCGGTCGATATCTGGCGGTTCGTTCGGGTTCATTGTTGAAGTTGCAACACACCCAACGGACCAATCCCGCACCCACACCAAAAAAAACGCCCCATCGCCCGCGCCCTTGGGGTTGTATCCGCCCCCGTCCGCAGCAACGATGGCGCCCATGCTCAACCGGATTCAGTTCCCCGGGAAATACCTCCAGGCCGCCGGCGCCCTCGCAGAGCTGCCAAAGACGATCGCCCAGTTCGGCAAGCAGGGTCTCGTCCTCGCCTCACCCTCGGCGCACGGCATCCTCACTCGCGATACCGCGCCAGCCGAGGTACGCGCCCTGCCCTCGCTGCGCTTCGGTGGCGAATGCTGCGAAAAGGAGATCTCCCGCCTCGCCGCCGCCATCGCGGAAAACCGCGCCGACGTCCTCGTCGGCATGGGCGGCGGCAAGGCCATCGACACCGCCAAGATCGCCGCCGACCGCGCCGGCATCCCCGTTGTCATCGTCCCCACAATCGCCTCGACCGACGCCCCGTGCAGCGGCTGCGCTGTGCTCTACTCCGAGTCGGGCGTGTTCGAGTCCGTCTATTACCAGAAGGCGAATCCCGCCGTCATCCTCGTCGACACCCGGATCGTCGCCGAGGCGCCCGCGCGCTTCCTCGTCTCCGGCATGGGCGATGCGCTCTCGACGTGGTTCGAGGCGCGCTCATGCGCCGCCGCCCACTCCCAGAACGAGTGCGGCGGGCTCGGCACGATGACCGGCCTCGGCCTCGCCAAGCTTTGCTACGAGACGCTCCTGCGCGACGGCCCCGCGGCCCGCCTCGCCGCCGAGCGCCACCTCGTGACTCCAGCCCTCGAACACATCGTCGAGGCCAACATCCTCCTCAGCGGCGTCGGGTTCGAGAGCGGCGGACTCGCCAGCGCGCACTCCATCCACAACGGCCTCACCGCCCTCGCCGAGACCCACGCCTTCTACCACGGCGAGAAGGTCGCCTTCGGCACTCTCGCCGGGCTCGTCCTCACCGACGCCGACCCCGCGGAGGTCTCCACCGTGTATGCGTTCTGTGAGGAAATTGGCCTACCCACCGCGCTCGCCGACCTCGGCCTCGGCAAAACCGACCGCAGCTACCTTCTCACCGCCGCGCAGAAGGCCTGCGCCCCCGGCGAGTACATCCACCACGAAGCCTGCCCCGTCACGCCCGAGAAGGTCCTCGACGCCATGCTCGCCGCCGACGCCATCGGCCAGTCGCGGAAACGCCGCACCACAACCGCTCACTGACACACATCCACGAGGGAAGAAACATGGGCGTCATCTCCAGCCTCGGCGAAGTCTCCGGGGTGCCGGTCATCGACCGCGATTCCTGCATCCGCTGCGGCGACTGCGCCGCGGCCTGCCCCACCGGTGTCCTGACGCTGGATGCCGCAACAAACGAGGTTCGCATCGACCCGACGGCGAGCTTCGGCTGCATCGCCTGCGCCCACTGCATGATGGCCTGCACCGCCGGCGCCATCCGGGTGAACGGCCGCGGGCTCTCCCCCGCCGATCTCGCCCCGCTGCCGCCACGCGAGGCGCGCGCCACGCCGGAGCAGCTTGAGGCGCTGATGCGTGCGCGACGCAGCATCCGCAAGTTCCAGGACAAGCCGGTGCCAGCGGAGCTGCTCGACCGCATCGTCGCCGCGGCCGCCACGGCCCCGATGGGCATTCCGCCCTCGGAGGTCGGCGTCGTCATTCTCCCCGACCGCAAGCATGTCGCCGCGCTGGCGCGGGCTACGGTGAAGTTCTACGCGGGCATGCTCCGTTTCCTCGGCCGCCAGTGGCTGCTCGCACTGCTGCGGCCGTTCGTAAGCCGGAAGTTTTCCCTCCAGCTCCGCTCCTTTATTCTTCCGCTCGGTCGTGGAATCGTGGAGGCCGACAAGCGCGGCGAAGATCTCGCGCTCTATCGAGCCCCGGCCGCGCTGATCTTCCATGTCTCGCCCTGGGCAGAGGCGAGCGACGCGACGATCGTCGGCACCTACGCGATGCTCGCGGCGGAATCGCTCGGCTTGGGCACGTGCATGATCGGCTGCGTCCCACCGATGCTGGCAATGAACCGCAGGCTGGCGGCGGCGTACGGCATTCCCGCCGGGCACAAGCCGACGCTCATCATCATCCTCGGCTATCCGGCGACCGAGTACACCCACGCCGTCCGCCGCCCGCTGCACTCGGTAAAGCGGCTCTAGCCTGGAGTTCGCTCGTAGCGAAAACCGCCAAGGCTTTCGACTGGGATCGCAGATCGAAATTCTGGCGAAATTCGCTACATCACTCGGCCTGCATCTCCGCAGAGCGTGCGAAACGGGCAAGGCCGGCTCCCAACTTCAGCCCGCTTTCAGGCTGGCGCTGATCTGGAAGACGGCGGAGATGATGCCGAAGGCGACGAGCGCGACAAACGCCGCGGCGGCCAGCAGCGCGCCGATGGAGATCACACTCACGAACACGCCCACCTGCTTGGAGATCCGCTTGCGATAGTCGCAGGCGACTTGGTGCAGGCTGGGGACGATGTTGCCGGTGCTCTCGCCCACGGCCAGCACGTCGATCACCAGCGGCGGCAGGAAACCGGTGCCGGCCAGGGCCGCGGAGATGCCGGCGCCCTCGGCGATCTTGCCGCGAGCCTCGGCGAAGGCCGCTCGGAAAACGCGGTTGTGGATCGTGCGCTCCGTCATCGCCAACGCGGGAAGTGTGCTGATGCCGTTCTCGAGGAGCAGACCGAGCGCCTGGCTGATCCGTAGGATGTCGTTGGCGACGATGTACGCACCCACACCGGTGACTTTCAGCAGCCAGCGGTCCGAGGCGAGCCGACCCTCGGGCTTGCTCCGCCAGCGCCAGAAGATCGTCGCAGCCGTGCCAGCCGCCAACGCGACGAACCAGCCGTAGACGACGAGAAAATGGGCGAACGCGACCAGCAGCCGCGTGGCCAGCGGCAGGTTGCCCTGCAACGAAGCGAGCAGCGTCTCGATACGCGGCAGCAGGAAGAACAGGAAGATGAGGATGACGACCACCGCCATGCCTAGGATCAGCGCCGGATACGCCATCGCCGAGAGCAGCTTCGAGCGGATCTCCGCGCGCTCCTCCATGTCGGCAACCAGCTTTTCCAGCACGCCGCCGAGCCGGCCCGTGGCCTCGCCCGCCTCGACAAGGTTGACCGTCGACTCGTCGAACACAGCGCCGTGCGCCGCCAGTGCCTGCGAGAGCGAACGCCCCTGGCTGAGCTGGTCCCACAGCGAGGCGGCGAGCGAGCGCAGCGTGGGGTCGGTCAACCGCTTGCCGAGGAGCTTCACGCCATCGGCCACTTGGATGCCGCTGGTGACCAGTCCCATCAGCGCTCGCAGGAACGGCAGCGCATGCGCGCGGCCGAAACGCTTCACGCCCTTGCCGCCGAGGACGACCATCGAGAGCCCTTCGCCCGCCTGCGCCACTGGCGCGGCGCCCTCGTCGAGCTGCGAGGGCGTGAGCTGCCGGGCGCGGAGCTGCGCGAGCGCCTGCTTGCGCGAACCGGCCTCGAGCCGGCCCCAGGTCTCGGCGCCCTTCGCATCGCGAGCGGTGTAGTGGAAAGTCGGCATCTCGAGGGAAAATCAGAACGCAGAATGCGGAATGCGGAACCGAAAGAGGGCGTTGCAAGACAACGCCCCTACCGCAGGCGCGACGGCGCAGCGTTCACGGTATTCCCGTAGGGGCGCTGTCTTGCAGCGCCCTTCCTCGGCAGGGGACGCCAGGTCGACGACCTGACCTGCAGCGGTGGGCTCGCTCATGTGCCCTTGCCCTCCGCCATCGAGAGGACGCGCACGATCTCCTCCAGCGAGGTGTGCCCGGCCCGGACCTGTTTCCAGCCGGCGAACTCGAGCGGCACCATGCCGCCCTCCATCGCTTCCTTGCGGATCAGGCGCGCGGACTCGCGCTTGACGATCAGGTCGTGGAGCCGGTCCTCGACGCGCAGGATCTCGAAGACGCCGACGCGGCCCTTGTACCCGGTTCCCCGGCACTGTTCGCAGCCGACCGGCGCCGGCAGCTCGTGCACGCCGTCTGCCAGCGCGGAGGGAAGGCCGAGCACGCTGAGGTGGTCGAGAAGGAGGTGACGCGAGATCGGCTGCGGGCGCGAGCAGTGCGGACAGAGCCGGCGCACGAGCCGCTGCGCGATGACGAGCTCGACACCGGAGGCGATGAGGAAGGGCTCGATGCCCATGTCCGTCAGGCGCGTGATGGCGCCGGGGGCATCGTTGGTGTGGATCGTCGAGAAGACCAAGTGGCCGGTGAGCGAGGCGCGGATGGCGATGTCGGCCGTATCGCGGTCGCGGATTTCGCCGACCATGATGACGTTCGGGTCCTGGCGGAGGATGTGGCGCAGACCCTCGGCGAAATCGAGGCCGATCTCGGGGCGGACCTGCATCTGGTTGGCGCCGGGCACCTCGTACTCGATCGGGTCCTCGATGGTGATGATGCGCTTGTCGGTGGAGTTGATCCGGCGGATGAAGGCGTTGAGCGAGGTGCTCTTGCCGGAGCCGGTCGGGCCGGTGACGAGGATGATGCCGTGCGGGAGGCCGAGGACGGCGTCGATCTTCTCCTGGTCCTCGGCGCTCATGCCAAGCTGGTCGAGGGTGAGCGCGTTGTTCTTCTTGTTGAGAAGACGCAGGCTCACGCTCTCGCCGTACATCGTCGGAATGGTGGAGAGGCGGATGTCGAGCAGGGTGTCGCCGGCGCGGTAGTCGATGCGGCCGTCCTGCGGGAGGCGACGCTCGGAGATGTTGAGCTTCGCCATTATCTTCAGGCGCGAGGTGATGGCGTCCTGGAAGCGTCGCAGATTGTCGGGCACGGGGACGGGCACGAGCAGGCCGTCGATGCGGTAGCGGATGCGCAGCGAGTCCTCCTGGGGCTCGAAATGGATGTCGGTGGCGGCGTCGGTCACGGCCTGGGCGACGACCTTGTTGACGAAGCGGATGACGGCGGCGTCCTCGTCCTCCTCTTCCTCGGCGACGGTCTCGGCCACAGTGGTGTCGCCGTCGAGCGAATCGGAGCCGACGCCGAGGTTGTCGGTGAGGTACTTCGCGATCTTGTCGGGCGCGGCGAGCACCCAGTGCGGCTCGCGTTCGCAGGCGGCGAAGACCCAGTCGTCCATGCGGCCCTCGGGCGGCCAGGCAGTGGCGAGGCAGAGTGTAGCGGGATCGTCGGTCGCGACGGGCACGCAGCAATACTCGTGGACAAGGCGCACGGGCATCTGCTCGAGCTGCTGGAGGCTGAACTGCTCGGGGTCGACGGCTTGCATCCCAGACTCGGCGGCGAGCTGGGCGAAAGCCTGGTCAGGCTGGATACGCAGCGCGGCGGCAAGAAGCGCAATGCGGTCGGCGCGCGGAGCCTCGAGCACGCGGGCACGCGCCTCCTCGGGAAGCTGGGCGAGCGAAGGAAAAATGACGGGCGGGCGGGTCATTGGCGGGGCGGCGGGGGTTGCTGCTGGCCGGGCTGGCGCAGCGCGCGGCGGCGGCGGAGTTCCTCGATGATCTTGGCGCGGCGCTCCTGGATCTCCTGCTCGTTGGCGGGCGGGGCGGGATTGACGCCGGCAGGTGCACCGCCGGCAGCGGGATTGACGGCAGCCGCCGCGGGTAGCGTGACCGCCACGTTGACAATCTCGGCCACCTTCATGGTGAGGCGCGTGGACTGCCCCTCGCACTCGACGGTGACGGCCTCGGCCGCGGCGTCGAAAGCGGCGACGCGGATGCTGCCCTCGCTTTCGCCAACCGAGAGCCACGCACCGCGGCCAGTGCTCGTATCGAGAATCGAGAAACGCGGTTTGCCGTCGATGACGAGGATGCCGTGCAACTCCAGACGTGCGCCCTGCGGGGCCGGCGCGGTGGAAGCTCCGCCGGTGGGGACGAACGGCGAGTTGCGCAGGAGCGACTCGGGGACAGCCCATGCTACGCCAGCAGCGGCGAGAAAGAGCGCAGCGGCACAGAGGGCGGGACTGGTGGGGCGACGTGGCACGGCAGGAGAGTTACTTGGCAGCCGGATCAGCAGGCAGCACCGCGGTGCGCTGGATGCGCTTCTCGACGAGTTTCTTTGACGACGAGTTCTCCATCTGCTCGCGCGCCAGGCGATCGCCGTCGGACGTGGTGCGGATGACGTGCGGCTGGATGAAGAAGACGATCTCGTCGCGGCTCTTCTCGGTCTTGTTGCTGCCGAAGAGCGCGCCAAGCAGAGGGATCTCGCTGAGGAGGGGCATGCCGTTGCGGGTCTTGCCCTTCGAGTCCTTCTGCATGCCGGCCAGGACGATGATCTCGCCGTCGCCCACGCTGATGAAGGATTTGGCAGTGCGCTTGGAGATGAGGGGCTGGTCGTCGGCGTTGTAGCTTTCGATCTCGTCGGCACTCTGCTCGATCTCCATCTGGATGGTGCCGTCGGAGCCGATGAGAGGCTTCACGGTGAGCTCGAGGCCGATGTTCTGGTAGCTGTAGCTGTTGCGCGCGGTGGTAACAGCGGTGGTGTCGCTGTAGGCTGAGGTGATGATCGGAACCGCCTTGGCGACGGTGATCGTGGCCTCCTGGTTGTGCGTGGTGGTGATGCTCGGGACCGAGAGGACACGGATGTTGCTCTTGGAATTCGGCGTGCCGACGTTGGCGGTGAAGGACTGTTTGCCCGTTACCAGAATCTGGGAGATATCGAAGCCGGGGCCGGTCACGCCGGAAACGGCGCTGGCCGAGGACGTGGCCGCGGTGCCGAGGATGCCGACGACCTTGTTGCCCTCGACCTTGATGCCGGTGAAAGCGTCTATGCCGCGCTGGACAGTATCGCTGAGTGTGACCGAGGCGATGAGCACGTCGATCTGCACCTGAGGCAACACGACGTCGATCTGCTTGATGAGCGAGCGGACAAGGTTGAGGTCGTCCTGCGTACCGGAGGCGACGATCGCGTTGCTGCGCTCGTCGGCGATAATGGTCATGAAATCGCTGAACTGGGAATTGCGTTCGACCGAGGCACCCGCGGCGGCGATGGCGGGAGGCTGGCGTGTCTGGGACGACGGATTGCCTGCCTCGTTGCGCCCGATGCCGGGGAACGTCTCGGAACTGCGCTGCTTGCGCGAGGTCTTGCTGCTGGTGCCGGAGCTGCTGCGCGAAACCGAACTGCTCGAACCGGAGATGAACGTGCTCAGCAGCGAGGCGACATCGGTCGCCTGCGCATGCTGGATCTGGATGACGGCGATCTGGGTGGAGGGGTCGGCCTGCACATCGAGCTTCTCGATGAGGTTCTGGTAGAACTGCACGCTCGAGGAATCGGTGACGAGGATGACCTGGTTGGTGCGCTCATCGAAGTTGATGCTGGTGGTGGCGGAGAGGAGCGCGGCGCCCAGGCCGGCCGCGGCGCTGTCGGCGGAGCCGTCTCCTGTGGTCGGCGGCGTCACGCTCTGCGGCGTGGCCGCACCGGCCGCGGCAGCGGTGCCCTGCACTCCCTGGCGGTTGAAGGCAGTGCGGGTGGTCTCGATCAGGCTCTTGATCTTCTCGGCCACGGCCTGCGCTTGGGCGAACTTGAGGGTGTAGAACTTCGTGACGAGGTCGCGCGGCTTGTCGACCTGCTCGAGCACGTACTCGAGGCGCTGGAGGTTGGAGATCGTGTCGGTGACCAACAGCGTGTTGGAATTCTGGAACGGGACCACCGCGCCGAAGCCCGGACTGAGGAACGGCTGGACCTGCGTCTGGAAGGCGTTCGTGTCGAGGTGCTCGAGGCGGAAGAGCTTGCTGACGATCCGGCCGGAGGGCGGACAATCGCGCAGCGTGCCGAGCACCAGCTCGGGCGCCTCGGTCTTGATGGCGGTGATGACGACAATCTTGATGAACTTCTCGCCCAGAGGCGCCACAGCGATGTTGTTGAGGCTGAGCAGCGACTCGAGGGCGATGATGGCGTCGCGCTTGGAGATGGGGCCGCGGCTGTTGAAGGTGAACTTCGGTGTGGGCAGCTGCTGCGGGCGAATAACCGAGCGGCCGGTGAGTGTCTCAATCACGTCGAGGACCCGAGGGAGGTCGTCGTCGCTGAGCTTGAGGGAGCCGATCATCGCATCCCCGTCGCCGGCCGGTGGAATCGGCAGCAGCGCCGCGGCGGCGGGCACGGGGGGCTGTCCGTCGGCCGGCGTTGCGGAAGGGGCCTGGGCGGATGCGGACGGCGCGGCCCCGGCCAACGCGAGGGCGGCGAGCGCACCGGTCACAAGGCGCAGGAGCGAGGAGCGACGGGGTTTCATGATGGAAAGAGGTCGAGAGCGGGACACGAGCGGAGTGTTTTCAGGAAATGGTTACTGGAGCAGCTCGAGGCCGGAGAGCTTCAGACGCACATCGAGCTGCGCGGAGTTGCGGCGGTCGGGCGTGAGGACGAGCTGCTCGATGTTGACCAGAGGCAGGCTAGTGCGGAGATCGTCGGCAAAGGCGGCAAAGGCGGGGAGATCGGCCTTGTCGATGGCGAGCGAGACAGTGTGAAGCACCACCGGCGGCCTGCGCTCGGAGGTCGGCGGATCGAGCCGGTAGGCGAAGCGGTGGCGCTTCACGAGGGCATCGAGCTGGCCGACAAGCTGATTGGCGTTGAGCGAACGGCCCTGTTGCACCTGCTCGAGGCGGGACTGAAGGCGCTCGTGCAGCTCGGTGGCGTTGTCGAGCCACTGCCGCTGCTCACGCAGCTCGCGGCCCGTGGCGGCCCAACGGTCCTGCACCGCGCGGGCACGGCCGAGCACGGAAAACAGCCAGATGAACACGCCCACCGCGAGGACGATCAGGAGCAGTACGCGTTCGCGCCAACTGCGACGGAAGAAGAAGGCTCTCATGGTGTGGGAGGCGCAGGAGGGTTGTTCGCATCTGGCGGCGGCATGGGGGCATCACCGGGCGGCCCCATGTCCGGCGGCGGCATGCCGGGATCGCGCGGCCGCACCGGTGCCGCCGAGGAGGAACCGCGGCCTGGAGCGCGGCGCGGATCGCCGGCGACAGACGGCGCGGGGGGAACTCCGGCGGGAAGCATCCCCTCGCCCGCGGGCGGCGGCGGAGCTGAGACTCCATTTCCCGGCGACGATTGCCGCGAAACGTCCGCCGATTGCTTCACTCCGGGTGCGAAACCGGGGCGGAAGGCGAGGGAAAGCTGGAAGGTGCCGCCGCCCTCGCGAGCGCGTGTGTTCTTGACCTCGACCGAGGCCAACGCCGGCGCTCCCTTGAGCGCCGCCTCGAACTCGTTGACGACGGCGAGCGAGCTCGTCGCGGCATCGATCGACAGCTGCAGACCGCCCTCAACGGAGACCTTCGTGAAGTAGATCTCGCGCGGACGGAGATCGTTGACGTAGGCCAGCAGCTCGAGCGGTTGAGGCTTGCGGTCGATGTAGCCGGTCAGCCGATCCACGATGTCGCTATCGGCCTCCGCGCGCTGCGCCGCAGCCGCCTGCTGCCGGATACGCGACTGCCGGCCAGCGAGGAGCACTCGGCCGCCGAGCAGGCCGACCTCGGCCGCCACGAGCAAGGCCGCCGCGGCACCCAATCCAACCAACGCGCCCCAGGAACGGCGGTCCCACTGGAAATCGCGGCGCCGGACACGGAGAAACTCGGGCTCTCGCAGATCCATCGCCCAAAGCTGGGCCGCCGTGAGCGTGGCGTCGTCGTCCGTCTTTCCAGCAGCGAATCCCTGTGGCTCCCAGTGAAAACGATAGCGTCCCCCCTTCACCGTGCACGGGACCGCGCCAAGCCGGTAGCGCCACACCCGGCGTCCGCCGACTTCGACCCGCGCCAACACCTGCTCGCGGGCCAGCGTGACTCCGTCCTCCCCCGCCGGTTCGGCCGGCACTGGGCGGCTCACGATCCGCCGCGGCAAAGCGGCACCGGGCGCGAAATCCAGAGCCGTGACCGCCTCGGACGTCTCCAGGATCACGATGCCGGAGGCCGCGCCGCTCCGCGGCAGCCAAGTGGCAAAATCGGGCACGACGAAGCCGGCCTGCGCCCAGCGTTCCTGGGCGGCAGCGAACTTGCGGCGCACCGCGGCGAAGACAACCAAGCCGCCCGCCTGCGGCGCGGCGTAGTAGCCGCGCGCGAGCTGCTCGTCCGCAAACGGCGAATCGGCCTCCAGCGCCAATGCCGCCAAGCCCGGCAGCTCCTTGTCCGCCGTGCCGGCCGCCAGCGGCGCAAACGCCGTGAAGAAGTGGTGTCCCGCGACGAGGATCGCCGGTTGCTCGGGGAGGCGCCGCACGCCGTCCGTTCTGGGTTCTGTGGAAGTGTCCGCCACGTCGTTCAGGGGGTTGTTTGCGAAGGGGCGATGCTAGAAGGGGGTGGGTCCTCCACAAGCTCAAGAAACTTGAACGGGTATTCGATCGACGCGTTCACGCCGCCAACGCGTCCCGCCGAGGGCCCAACCGCGGCATTTCCGCCAACCGCGGCATTCTGCGCGGACTGCCGGCTCCCGGCCCCGGTGGAGCGCTTCGTCCCCGTCGAGTCGGTGCGGATCACCGCCCGCAGGCGGAATTCCGCCTGCCGCTCGCGCACCGTCACCACGATGCCGAGCGCCTCCGTCTGCACGCCGAACATGCCGCCGCCCGGGATCGGTCCCACCTGGTCGCCAAGCTCGTTGAGCGAGCGGTAGTAGCGGGAGCCGGCCGTGCCGCGGTCGCCGTCGACCGTGTCGAGCGCCCGCACGAGCGAGGCAAGCTGGCGATCGTCGACCAGACCCGAGGCTCGAATCAGCGCATCGGGCATGGTGTTGAGATTTATGGTTCCATCGCTCCACAGGCTCACGCAGCGCATGAACCGCTCGCAGCGTTCGTTGGGGCGCCCCGCCTCGGTGAACATCAGGTCGGCGAACACCTGCACCGCAGCCAGTTCGGCGAACGAGCGAGGTGCCCGGTTCGCGGCGACGTGCGACGGATCGCTCCGCAGATAGTCGTCCTTCTCCGCGCCGTAGGGCCGGGGGTTGTCGTCGGCGTCGATCCAATCGAGAAGGCTGTCGGTGAGCACATTGACCTCGCCGGGCTCGAAGCCCAGATCGGTAAAGAGCGCCGCCAGCGCCGGCTCGCACCACTCGGCGTTGGTGAGCGGCAGCTTGGCGTTCTCGTCGGCAAACTCCACGTTCACGGAACGGTCTGGAGCCGGTTCATATCCGGCCAACGCGAGCGGTTCGCCCCAGCCCTGCGCCGGCGCATATAGGCCCCCGTCGATCTCGCGGAATTGCGCGAGCACGGCGAGCGTCGCCTCCAGCGCGGAGTAGGCCTCGCCGCGCAGCCGCTCGCGCTGCATGTAGTAGCCCTCGCCGGCCATCTCGCCGAGCGCTCGCTCGCTGAACTTCAACACCGCCGCCGCCGTGACGACGACGAGCACGAGCACGAACAGCAACACCGAGCCTCGGCGGTGCGGGCGCGGGAGTGTTGCCTGCGCGGTGACCGGGACGCTCATCGCAGCGGCACTCCTTCCGGGATGTCGGGCAGCACGACCGAGATCTCACGTTCCAGCCCTTGGTAGGCGAAGGCCACACGGATGCGCTGCGGCACCAACCAGCCGCCGTTGCCGTCGGATTGCGGCTGCTCGGTGTGTGTCCACGTCTGTCGGTCCGAATCGTAGTAGTCGAAGGAGATGCGGCGTGCGAAGGGCGAAAGCTGGGTCTTGCGGGGGCGTGCAGTGCCGTAGTCGTCCTCCAACTTCGATTTCCAGAGGAGCACAAGACCCTCGTCGGCATTGACCTGCAACGCGCATTCGACCTGCGGCAACGGGCGTTCCGGCCACACACACTGCCCCGGCGCCTCGTCGATCTCGAACATGAGCATCGGCGCCGAGCCCTCGTAGCCGGCCGGCGTGCCAAGGCTGAAACGCATACCCGACGTCACGAAAACCGAGTTGCCGTTGCGGGAGTCCGAGCGGCGACGGGCATCGCCGCTGCCGGAGGGCGGATGCTTGGCGTCCGCATTGCGCACGCCCGGCGGCAGCCTGCCGACTCCGCCGCCACCCGGCCCGCCCGACTGGACGAGCCCCCGCATGGCGCGCCCGCCCAACGCGATGCACAGACGAGCGCCGGACGCTGTTTCAATCGCATCTGAAAGTCGGATTCGCGCGGAGGCCAACAGCGCCGCCAGCCCCATGGGCGGCGCGCTCGCAGCCACCGGCTCTGCCGCAACGACCGCTGGGGCAACACGCCGCGGCCCGATGCGGGCCTGCGGCGCACCGGCCACAGGACGCTTCGTGTCCTGATCCGGCACGACCGACTGCTGCACGAGCGAGTCGAGGAAGCGGGCGACACCACGCACGTGGCGCTCGAAAAGCCGCGGTTCCGAGCCAGCGCTCCAAAGCTCGCCCATCGAGAGGACGAAGAAATTGACCGCCACCAGGAGCATCGCTGCCAGCGTGATCGCAAGCAGGACCTCGAGCATCGACAGGCCCCTCCGATGCCTTGCATGGGAGGTGGAGACGGCAGCGGATTTCGGATGCGCGTGCCAACTCATGTGCGTTTCTCCGCTGCGATGCCGCGGTTGCGCCGATCCTCCTCGATCCGGCGCTTCAGGTCCTCGGCTAGCTTCGCGCGCTCCACCGGCTCCGACCACGCCGGCCGCAACACCGTGAGCCGCTCGCGATACTCGCGTGCCGCGCCCTTCTCAGTGGCCATTTCGACGTTGAGATCGATCATGAACAGGTCGGCGATCGGCCCCGGCTCCACCGAAGCGCTCCAGCGCAACGTCTTCGCCGCAGGTGTCTTCAGCTCACCGCCCTTCTCCAGCTCCTCGCGCTCCGGCTGGAGCAGCGCCTGCTCGCGCACCCAGCGGACCTCCTGCTCGAACTCGCGGTCGGCCTGTACCGAAGCCAGCGCGCCGACGATGTTGAGGTACGACGAAGTGAGCACGACCACAGCCATCGAGAACAGCGCCAACGCGAGCAGCGTCTCCAGCAGCGTGAATCCGCGGCTCGCGCTCACCGCCGCATACCGCACGCCGGGCCAGCGACGAGATCTGGGGTCGCGCACGCTCACGACCGGCCTCCCGCCCGCGCCGTGTCCAGCGGAAGCATCTCGGCCCCCGTCCATGGATCGATGCTCACCCGGTGGCGGTGTTCGCCGAGCTGGAACTCCACCACAAAGGCCTGGCATGTGCCGTCCGGAAAAACCTTTACTGCGGAGACCGTCCGGCGCGTGACCAGTTCGCCGCGCACAAGGATGAAGTCGTTGGCGGCCACCTCCTCGGAAAACAACGCCGCGCACTCGGCGTTGCGCGGCTGCGCCTCGGCCGGCACAGGCACGCTCGCGGGACCAGCCGCACTCTCAAGCAGGAATGCCTTCGACTCCCCATCCCAGCGCAGCTCGACGGTGCGGCGCGAGGCCAGCGCCCGCACGCGCGCCTGCGCCATCGCCCGCCAGAACGCTCCCTCGAACTCGTCCGCTGGCGACGACCGGCCCAACGCTTCGAGATTCACGAAAAACAGGGTGCCCGCCACCGCGATCAACGCGACGACCAGCATCACCTCGAGCAGCGTGAACCCGCGCCACGACGCTGGTCGCAGCCCGCAGGTCGCACATCGGGGGCCAGCTTCCGCCGTCCGCACCCGCCCTGTGCCTCCGTCCTGTGGAGTCAAAATCACCAGTTGCCGATGTCGTCGGCCGTGCCGTCCTTCTTGTCTTTGCCGGCCGACCAGAGGTCGTAGCGGTCGGTGTTATGCGTGCCCGGGCAGCGGTAGAAATAGGGAGTGCCCCACGGATCGACGGGGACCTTGTTGTCCTCGAGGTATGGGCCGCGCCAGCGGCCGGTGTCGCCGGCCGGAGCCGTCACCAGAGCCTGGAGCCCCTCCTCGGTCGTCGGGTAGCCGCCCATGGCAATCTTGTAGGCGCCGAGCGGAACCTTCATCTCCTTGATCGCGATCCCGGCGATCTGCTCCTGGCTCTGCCCGAATATCTTGTCGGCGTTGACAACCGCCACGCCGGCCAGCAGCGCGATCAGCGCCACAACGATGAGGATCTCGAACAGGGTGAACGCGGCGCGCCGCGAGCGGGCAGACTTAGGGTTGCAAAGCATGACTTCGCAGGATGAGACGCCCCAAACGAGGGTCAAGTTACCGCGCGGGCGGCGTCTCCTTCCGGCGATTGCACCATCCGCCTTGCCCTGCGGCCCCCGGCCGGTTTCTCATCGCCGCCCCATCCTATGGAACTCATCGACGGCAACAAAACCGCGGCGCAGATCGTCGCCGAACTCAAGGCCGAGGTCTCGGCCATCTCCGGCCGCAAGCCCTGCATCGCCCTCGTGCGCGTCGGCGACGACCCGGCCTCCGTCTCCTACGTGAAGAAGAAGGACCAGACCGCCGCCGAGATCGGCATCACCAGCCGCGTCATCCTGCCGCCCGTCTCCACCACGCAGGCCGAGCTCCTCGCCCTCATCGACCAGCTCAACGCCGACCTCTCCGTCGACGGCATCCTCGTCCAGTCGCCCATGCCGCGCCACATCGACGAGTCCGTCGTCTTCCGCCGCATCTCGCCCAACAAGGATGTCGACGGTCTTCATACCGTCAACATCGGCAAGATCGCCCAGGACGACGACACCGGATTTGTCTCCTGCACGCCCGCCGGCATCATGGAGCTGCTCCAGCGCTCCGGCGTGAAGCTCTCCGGCAAACACGTCGTCGTGCTCGGCCGCAGCCTCCTCGTCGGCAAGCCCGTCGCCCTGCTCGCCATGCAGCGCAAGCCCTTCGCCAACGCCACCGTCACCGTCTGCCACTCGCAGACCGCCGACCTCCCCTCCATCACGCGCCAGGCCGACGTCCTCATCGCCGCCATCGGCAAGCCCGAGTTCGTGACCGCCGACATGGTCAAGCCCGGCGCGGTCGTCATCGACGTGGGCATCAACCGCGTGCCCGATGCGACCAAGAAAACCGGTTACCGCCTCACCGGCGACGTCCACTTCCCCAGCGTCTCGCCGCTCTGCTCGAAGATCACGCCGGTCCCCGGCGGCGTCGGCCCGATGACGGTCGCGATGCTGATGAAGAACACCCTCAAGGCCTGGAAGCTCGCCAACGCCTGAGCCGCCGAAGCGGACGAGAGTCGAGTGCCGAGGGACGAGCGATAGACTGACCGAGGTAGGGCGGGCCCATTCTGCCGCACGGCAGAGCGCCATCGATCCTCTGCTGGAGGCGACGGCGTGCGCCGCCTGTTGGATGTTGCAGGCCAGCGACTGGCTCGAACGGTTGCCGCAAGATGGCGCATCTGCGTGGATCTTCGGTGGCGGAGTCCGACCGAGTAAACACGGCGGGGCGTCGCCTCGCGGTGGAGGCGCGCTCCCATCCGCCCCACCGACGGAGTCGTGTAGGGCGGGCTGAAGCGCCGCCCTACCAAAGCGAAACGGCGCAGACCTCGCAGTCTGCGCCGTTCGAATTGTGGCTACCGCGATAGTGGCAGCAGGTTCAGGCCGGAGTCGGTGCGGGCGCCGATCCAGGCGAGCTGAGGTCGGTGGACGAAGTCTTCTTGTCGTCCTCGCGCTTCGCTTCCTTCTCGTCGAGCACCGGCGGCAGCGTGTGCACGACGGGGGATGAGATGTGACCGTCCTTGATGATCTCCATCACGTGCTTGCCCTCGATCGTCTCATACTGGAGCAGCGCCTCGGCGATGCCGTCGAGCGCCGCACGGCGATCCTTCAGGATCGAGGTGGCGCGCGCGTACTGCTCGTCGACGATCCGCCGGACCTCGGCATCGATCTTCTGCGCCGTGGCCTCGCTGAAGCTCTCCGTGCGGGAGATCTCGCGTCCGAGGAAAACGGTGTCGCTGTTCTCGCCGTAGGCGATCGGGCCGAGCTCGCTCATGCCCCAGTCGCATACCATGTGGCGGGCGAGCTTGGTGACCTGCTGGATGTCGCTGGAGGCGCCGTTGGAGATGTCCTCGAAGACAAGCTCCTCGGCGATGCGGCCGCCAAGGGCCATCGCGATGCGGTTGAGAATCTCCTTCTTGCCGAGGCTGAGCACTTCCTTCTTCGGCACGTACATAGCCATGCCCAGCGCGCG
Organism: uncultured Opitutaceae bacterium; assembly: GCA_964640465.1. Taxonomy (GTDB): domain Bacteria; phylum Verrucomicrobiota; class Verrucomicrobiia; order Opitutales; family Opitutaceae; genus CAJCBL01. Next base: position 6,875 of record CAZXHR010000034.1, on the reverse strand, counting down.
GCCGCGCGGCAGGATGGTGACCTTGTGAAGCTGGTTCTTCTCGTCCTCGAGCACCGCGCCGATGAGCGCGTGGCCGGCCTCGTGCCAAGCGGTCATGCGTTTCTCGGCGTCGTCCATCATGCGACGGCGCTCGCGGCCGAAGAGGATCTTCTCGCGCGAATCCTCGATGTCGATGCGCTCGACCTTCTTCTTGTTGCGGCGGGCGGCGAGCAGCGCGCCCTCGTTGAGGAGATTCGCCAGCTCGGCGCCAGAGAGACCGGCGGTGGCGCGGGCGATCTCGGCGAGGTCCACGTCGTCGTCCAGGTTGATGCGCTTGGCGTGCACGCGAAGGATCTGCTCGCGGCCGATCATGTCGGGAAGGTCGATGAAGACCTGACGGTCGAAACGGCCCGGGCGCAGCAGCGCGCTGTCGAGCACGTCGGGCCGGTTGGTCGCAGCGATGATGATGACTCCCTCGGTGGTGTCGAAACCATCCATCTCGACGAGCAGCGAGTTGAGCGTCTGTTCGCGCTCGTCGTTGCCGCCGCCCAAGCCGGCGCCGCGCTGGCGACCCACGGCGTCGATCTCGTCGATGAAGATCAGGCACGGCGCGTTCTTGCGGCCCTGCTCGAACATGTCGCGCACGCGGCTCGCGCCGACGCCGACGAACATCTCGACGAAGTCGGAACCGCTGATCGAGAAGAACGGCACGTCGGCCTCGCCGGCCACGGCCTTAGCGAGGAGAGTCTTGCCCGTTCCCGGAGGGCCAACCATGAGCACGCCTTTCGGGATACGGCCACCCATCTTCTGGAATTTCTTCGGGTCCTTGAGGAACTCGACGACCTCGCTGACCTCCTCCTTCGCCTCGTCGCAGCCGGCGACATCCTTGAAAGTCACCTTGTCGCGATCGCGGGTGAGGAGCTTGGCGCGGCTCTTGCCGAAGCTCATCGCGCCCTTGCCGGCGGCGCGGATCTGGCGGATGAAAAGGAAATACAGCACGCCGAGGATGAGCACGAACGGCAGCACGCTCGCCAAGAGATTGGTGAACATCGTCTCCGCCGCCGGCTCATTGAAGAGGCGAGTCTTCTGCAACCGCGCCATGTTCTCGTCGATCATGCGGCCGGCCGCGGTGAAGCGGATGCTTTCGGCGCCGTCGGCGTTCTTCTGCGGCGATGTGAACTCGCCAGTGATGGTCGAGTAGAACGGGCCGCCGGCCGGGTCGGCCTTGATCTCGCCGGTCTTGATCTCGTGGTTCTCGGCCTTCTCGACGACCTCCTGGATCGTCAGCCGCACCGGCTTGGCCTTGCTGCCCTGCGGGATGGTCGCGACCGCGACCGCCAGGCCGATGATCGCCGCCCAGATCAACCACACCTTCGGCTGGAAGCCATCGGGGCGGGAATTCTTCAACGGACGACGCTTGGAGTTTTCGTTGTCAGACATGTGCGGTGGAGCCGGAGAGTGAGTTGCCGGGGGAATATGTCAATTGAACGGCCCGCGCGGTTCCCTTGCCGATCCGCGCCTCGTGCGCCAGCGGCAAACCGGGCACCCAGAGGATCGCACCGTCGCCCGCGCACACGAGCGGCAACCGCCCGCGCAACCCGCGGGGGATGTGCCGGTTGACGAACTGGTCCTGCAACTTCGCCACCCCCGCCGCACCCAGCGGTCGGTAGCGATCGCCCGCCCGCCACTGCCGAACGAAATATGCGGCGCAGGGTCCCGCGCAGGCCAGAAACGCCGTCCGGCCGTCGTCGAACTCGCCCTCACAGATCCGACGGCACAGCTCGTCATCGAGCGCGACGACCGCCGCGCGCAACACCGCGCCATCGGGCAACGTCACCGCGCCGGGCACCGGCAACAGCGCACCGCCCCACTCCGGAGCCGGCAGCACCTCCGCAGCCTCCACAAAACGGAGCGCACCCGATGCCGTCTCCAGAAATTCGGCATCGCCGGCGCTCAACCGCGTCGCACGTCCCGTACGCACGGCCACCAGCAGCTCCTCGAACGCCGCGCTCGACAGCACGCCGCCAAGCTCCTGTGCGCCCAGCCAACGGTGCAGCGCGCGTCGCGTCACCGCCACCGGTGCGGCGCGCAACTCTGACAGCGGCAGCGTTTCACCGAGCTCCGCCGGCAGGATACGATCGACCCACCGCTCCAGCGCCTCGTCCTCTTCTTCGAGCAGTTCGCGCGAACGCGCCACCGCCGCCGCGAGGTCCGCCGGTGCCGCCTCGCGCCACGCAGGGAGCACACGGTTGCGCAGCCGGTTCCGGAAATATGCCTCGCCGTGGTTCGTCGCATCCTCGCACCACGGCACTCCGGCCGCGCGCAACGCCGCCACGATCTCAGCCTTGGGCACCGCGAGGAGCGGACGCAGCCGCACCGTGCCGTCGGCCATGCGCTGCACCGGCCGCGGCGCCGCCAACCCGCGCGCCCCGCTGCCACGGCTGAGCCGCAGCAGCATCGTTTCCACCACGTCGTCGCGATGGTGGCCGAGCCAGAGCGCCCGAGCGCCGCTCTCGCGCATCGCCCGTTCGAAGAACGCGAACCGCGCCTCGCGTGCCTGCGCCTCGGAGACATCGCTGCCCGGCGCCCACTCCGCAGCACCGACGCGCAGCTCCGCGCCCAGCGCCGCGCACAGCTCCCGGCAAAACGCCTCGTCGCCATCCGCCGCCGCTCCGCGCAGCCGGTGGTTGAAATGCAGCGCGAGCAAGGTGGGCACAGACTGCTGGGCCGTCCGTTCAGGCGGCGGGCCCAGCGGTCCCGCCCTACCCTCGGATTCCGGAGCCGCATCATTGCGGATCGCGGAATGCGGATCGCGGAATTCAGAAGCCCGCACGGATTCCGCCGCCACGCGCCACTGCGCTGCTGCAACTTCAGATGTCGAAGTCGTCAGTTCTTGAGCTGCGGGTTCCGGGCTCTGGGCTTCGGTTCGATCATTCCGCAATCCGCAATCCGCAGTCCGCAATCCAACGAGCGTCAGCAGCACCGCCACCGAATCCGCCCCGCCGGAGAGGGCCACGCACCACGGCTCGTCGGCCCGCGCCTCCGTCTCCACCCAGCCCCGCAGCCGCTCCGGCCAGCCCGTCACAGGGAACGCCGAGCCCAGTGCCGCCGCAGCGGCACGCAAGTCGGAGTCGGCCGGCAGATGCATCGTCCGGCATTCCACAGTGGAGCCGGCTACCGGCGCAACTCCATTGGCGCGCCCCGCGATAGGTCACGCAACCACAACGGGGCCAATTGACATATCCAATCTTCCCCGCCAGCGTCGGACTCTCGATCCTTCGCCCACGGGGCCGCGGCCTCGCCGTCGTTCCGCTGGCAGGTCAAGTTACCGGCAACTTTCCACCCCTCGTCACCCATGCTCATCTGGCGCTTCTTCCACGGCGGTCCCACCAACTGGGTCTGCAAGATCACCAACGGCTCCATTCGCAAACAGGGGCTCGGCATCTCGTTCTACTACCTGCCGGATCGCACCACGGTCGTCAGCGTGCCCACCGGCGTCGTGAACACCGACTTCCATTTCGAGGAGCGTTCCAGCGACTACCAGACGGTGCATGTGCAGGGCATCCTGACGTGGCGCATCGTGCAGCCTGAGAAGGCGGCGCAGTTGCTCAACTTCTCCGTCAACGCCGCCGGGCTGCACCTCTCCGAGGACCCGCAGAAACTGGAAGAGAAACTCCAGAACCTCGTCGCCGTCCTCGGCCGACGCACGCTCAAGGCGCTCCGACTCGAGGAGGCGCTGAAGGCGGCCGACACCCTTGGCGACGCCCTGCGCGCCGCGTTCAAAGAGGAACCCTATCTGCAAAGCCTCGGCATCGAGGCCATCTCGGTCGAACTGCTGGCGATCAAGCCGGAGCCCGAGGTCGGCCGCGCCCTCGAGGCCGCCACGCGCGAACTGTTGTTGAAACAGTCCGACGACGCCACCGCCCAGCGCCGCCTCTCCGCCCTGGAGAACGAGCGGGTGCTCAACGAACGCGAGGCCAACAACGAGCTCGCCAAGGAGAAGGCCTCCCGCGCCGTGGCCGAGACGCGCGAAAACCACGCCCGCCTCGAGCAGCAGCACGCCATCCAGATGGCCGAGCAGAAACAGCAGGCCGACCTCGCCCGCCGCGCCCGCGAAGTGGAGACAGTCCAGTCCGAGAAGCTCGGCGAGACCCGCACCGAGGCCACGCGCAACCAGATTGCCATGCAGGGCGCGCTCGAACTCGCCGGACAGGAGAAGCAGCTCGCCGAAGCCCGGCTTGAGGTCGCCCGCAAGGACGCCGAGGCCGAGAAGGCGCGCACCGAGGTGCTGTTCGGCGCGCTCAAGAGCCTGTCGGCCGAGCAGCTCCAGTCGCTCGCCCTCATGGGCGCCCAGCCCGGCGCCTCCATCGCCAACGCCTTCCAGCGGCTCGCCGAGCGCGCCGGCACCATCGGCCAGCTCAACATCTCCCCCGATCTCCTGCAGTCGCTCCTGCAACAACCGCAACCCAGCGCCCCCGCCGCCCGAGGCCAACGCGGCGCCTGACGCTGCCGAGCCACGATGCAGGAGCGTCTCGAGCGCAAGTTCGTCGTCGTCACCCGCCGCACCCGTCTCAAGGAGATGGTGGCGCGGCACTCGACGCTGTCGCAGGCCCGCTTCCGCGCCCGCGCGGAGGGCAGCGACTGGGCAGATGTCGAGGCCGAGCACGCCAGCTACGAGCGCACCCTCGACACCCTGCGCGGCCGGCTCGCCGCCCATGCCCGCGTGGTGACGCTCGAGCGCGCCTACCTGCCCACGCACGTCTTCGGACCGCAGGACATCCTCGTGTGCGTCGGGCAGGACGGCCTCGTGGCCAACAGCCTCAAGTACACCACCGGCCAGTATGTGCTCGGCGTGAATCCCGACCCGGCACGCTTCGACGGCATCCTGCTCGGCTGGACCGGCGGCGACACCGACCGCCTCGTGGCCGACGCCGTCCGAGCCCTCGACGAGCGCCTGCCCTCCCGCAAGGTCTCGATGGCGGAGGCCAAACTCTCGGACGGCCAGTCGCTGCGCGCCGTCAACGACCTGTTCATCGGCCTGCGCGACCACGGCTCGTCGCGTTACCGGCTCGCGCTCGGCAAGCGCAAGGAGCGGCAGAGCTCGAGCGGCGTGCTGGTGACCACCGGTCTGGGTGCGACCGGCTGGCTGAAGTCAGTCGTCACCACCGCCAGCGCCGTGGCCGCCCTACTCGACCATCGCGAGGCGCCCGGCGGGCGCACGATCCAGATGCCCTGGGACGCGCGCGAGTTGATCTTCTCGGTACGCGAGGCGTTCCCCTCGAAGTGGACGCAGACCGGCCTCGTCTTCGGTAAAGTGAAAGGCGACGAGCCGCTCGTCATCGAGTCCGAGAACGCCGAGGGCGGCGTGATCTTCTCCGACGGCATGCAGCACGACGCGCTGGAGTTCAACGCGCCGCTGCGCACCGAGATCGCCCTGGCCGCCGTCGCCGGCCGCATCGGCTGGCCCGAGAAGAAGGACCGGTGAGGCCACGAAGGTGCGCTCTCACCGCCGAGCACGGCGATCAGTCCGGCGGCGGTTGATGCGGCGACTCCGGTCCGCTCCGGGATTGTTCACCAACCGGCGGGTTCACCGCTCCGCTTCGCTCCGTGCGAACACAACCCTCTGGGTTCGGCTTCTCCCTATCTTCCGTAGTTCCCAACGGCATCAGCGAATAAGGCTTCCATGGATCTCTTTGATTTCGTCCTAATCCCTGGAAGTGACGATGTGCCGTCTGAACAGACATTGTACCCAGCTTCTTGCTTGATGTGGAAACGACGGGCGAACGCAAAGCCATCACCTAGCTTGGTATTCCGTACCGCCTTGATGAACTGCTTCTCAAACGCCCATACCTCCTTTTGTTCTTCAGGTGACAGCGAAGCGAGTGTCTCTGCATTCATGTCGTGTGTACTTATTTCGCCGAACAGTGGGATTCAGCAGCACTCGGTACTGGGGTTGCGGGTTGAGGGAAGTCGGTGAAGAACCCACCGGGTAAGCCTTACACCGGAACCCTTCTCGCCCAAAGACCGGCTCGCTGACGGCTTGGTCGGTCCGGAGGGGACAATGGGGGCGGCGGGGTTCACGGCTGGGCAGCGTAGCAGCGGCTCCGATGCGGGCAAGGGTGTTGTCGGGCATTGGCTCCAGGTAGGGCGAACCGTCCCCGGTGAGCCGTCCGTGGAACCGGGATGCGGCTCGGCAGGGCCGCCTCGCCCTCCCACTTCCGCACCGGCCTGTCCGCGCTGAGCGGATCGGCTGTAGCCGGAGGCCATGACCCCGGCGGTTCGTTTTCCGACGTCGTCGGGCCGGTCTCGACGCGGCCGGCTACAACAACGCCGACGGAGAGGTTCACCCCCACGAGCGCAAAGAACCCTTTCTGCTGTGCGGCAGAACTTTGGAGGAAGACCGATCACTCCTCCGTTCCTTGCGATCTATGCGTTCTCTGCGGTTAACCAATCCGGGGATCGGAGGTCTGAACGGCTGCGCCGTCCAGCTACGCCGGAAGGCCCGGGCCGGAAGTTCACCCGCCAGAGGCGGCGCCGAAGGCGACCAAGGCTCCGGGCCACGTCCCGATCCATTAGTGCCGATTAGTGTGCATGAGTGGTTCCATCTCATCCGGGTTCGATCTCTGTGCCCTCCTCCGCCTCAGCGCTCTCTGTGTCCAATCCAGAGTTTTCCGCTCTGCGATCAGCGTCCATCAGCGGTTCCACCAATCCGAAGTTCGGGTGAGCTGAATCGCTGCGCGATCCAGCTACGGCGGAAACAAAGCAGGCGCCGGTCTTGCGACTCGGCGCCTCTCGAAATCCGACCTGCGGGAGCCCGGCTTTCCGGCCTCCGGACTTCCGCAGTCTCCGGTCTGCCTTCTGCGTTTCGTTTTCGCCTCCGGCGCAAACGAGGTGGC
>CAZXHR010000033.1:0-27682 GCA_964640465.1 uncultured Opitutaceae bacterium | reverse complement strand
GGCGTGCACCCGTACGACGGCCAGCCCGTGCCCGTTGCCCGGACACGCGAGGAAAAGGAGGCGCAACGCAGCTTCTTCTTCTGGTACAAGCCGGAGCTGCGCGACTCGATCCGCGCCACGCTCCAGCGGCTCGGGCTGGAGCGCTTCGTCAAACCGTTGCTCGGCGACACTCCGCCGCGCGCAGCTGGCCACAGTTCACCGCACATGCCCCACAAGGGATTCGCGCCGCGCCCTGGGCCGTCCGGCGGTCCGCGTTTCCACGGAGGCGGGCGGCACGGCTGACGGCCGCCAAGCGAAACGAAAAGGGCGCCGCATGACGGCGCCCCTACGGTCTGTCGGCCGGCAACGCGGTCACATCTTCCGCAGCTTCTTGATGAACGGCCCGGGACCACCGGGCTGGTAGCCGAGCCGGCCGACCTCCACGCCCGAGTCGTTGAGCACGACGATCGTTGGATAGCCCTCGATCCCGTACTTCTGCGCCAGCTCACGGTTGCGCCGCTTGGTGAACTCCGACTGTGCGATGCGGCGCGGGAAATCCAGTTTCACCAGCACGAGGTTGCCGCTGGCGTAGGTCTTGAACTCCTCGGTATCCAGCACCTCGGCCTCGAGGCGTTTGCACCAGCCACACCAATCGGAGCCGGTGAAGAACAGCAGCACCGAGCGGCGCGTGCCGCGGGCTGCGTCAACGGCCAGTTGGTAGTCGGTCGTCCACTCGCCAAGCATGCCCGGGCCGTTCTCGCGCCCGCCCGTGCCGCGAGCCGGCGCCGGGCGCTCGGAGCGGCCTGAGCCGGGAAGCGTCTGCATGACGACAACACCGTTCTCGAGCCGGATGGAGCCGTCCTCGTAGGTGAGCATGATCACGTTGCCGCGTTCGAGGCGGCTGCGCGGCTCGCCCTTCTCCTCGAGAACAGAAGCAAGGGTATCGCCGAGCTGGACGGCTGAGGCGCCGAGCGCCACGGCTAGCGAGAGGATGAAAAGCAGGAGCTTTCGCATGGCTGGTTTCGGGATCGGAGATGACGCGCCGTCTCAAGCGCCGAAGAACTTGATCGCCGCCTCGGTAGCATCGAGGAAGTACTCAACCTCCGCAGGGGTGTTGTAGAGGTGGAAGCTGGCGCGGGCCGAGGCGGTGAGCCCAAGCTTGTGGTGCAGCGGCATGGTGCAGTGGTGACCGCTACGGATGGCGATGCCGCGGCCGTCGAGGAACGTAGCCAAATCGTACGGAGCGATGCCGTCGACGACGAAGGTCACCAGCCCCGTCCCACCCTGCGCTGGGCCGAGCAACCGCACGCCAGGCAGCGACGCGAGGCCCTTGCGCGCGAGAGCGACCAGCTCGGCATCGTGTTGGTGGATGCGCTCGCGCCCGACGGCGTCGAGGTAGTCCATCGCCACGTGGAGGCCGATCGCCTCGGCGATCGACGGCGTGCCGGCCTCGAAACGACCGGGCGGCAGGCGGTAGGTGCTGCCCTCGTAGCGGACAACGTCGATCATCTCGCCGCCGCCGTGGAAGGGCGGCGTTTCCAGGAGCTTCTCGTAGCGGCCGTAGAGCACGCCGCTGCCGGTGGGCCCGAGCATCTTGTGGCCGGAACAGACGAGGAAATCGCAGCCGATCACCTGCACGTCGACCGGCATGTGGCCGGCGCTCTGCGCGGCGTCGACGATGGTGGTCACGCCCTTGGCGCGGGCTCGTCGGCAGAAATCGGCGACGGGATTGACGGCGCCGAAAACGTTCGAGACGTGGACGAAGGAGAACAGCTTCACGTCGGGCGTGAGGAGCCGGTCGAGCGCGTCGGCATCGAGTTTCCCCTCGAAGCCGTTCACCGGGACGTAGGCGATGCGGGCCTTGCGGCGCTCGGCGAGCATCTGCCAGGGCACGAGGTTGCTGTGGTGTTCGGCCTCGGTGAGGAGGATGGTGTCGCCCTCGCCGATGTGGGCGTCGCCCCAAGCGCGGGCGAGGAGGTTGAAGCCCTCTGTGGCGCCGCGGGTAAAGACGATCTCCTCGCGGCGGGAGGCGTTGAAGAACTTCGCGGCACGGTCGCGGGCGGCCTCGAAAGCGGTGGTGGCGCGCTCGCTCAGCGCATGGGTGCCGCGGTGGACGTTGGCGTGGTCGTGCTCGTAGTAGCGGGTGATGGCCTCGATCACCTGCAACGGTCGCTGCGCGGAGGCGCCGCTGTCGAAATAGACCAACGGCTTGCCGTTCACCTGCTGGCTCAGGATCGGGAAATCGTCGCGGAGCGACGACCAGTCGCGCTTGGTGAGATCGGGCAGCGGGCGGGTGTACGAGGTCATGATCCGTGGATGCCGATGGCGGCGGGGGCGGAAGATGGGTCGAGGACGAGCTCGGCGCAAGCATGGGCGCCAGGGGCGCAACGGGGCCGACAAGTCCATTGAATCCCACGGGGTTTTGCCCTCGTCTGGTGGGCCCGATCCACCACCGCATGCCCGCCCAGTCCACCGCCAACACATCCGCTCCCGAGCCGCTCGGCTACGAACCGTGCCGGCTCTGCCCGCGGCTGTGCGATGCGCGGCGCGAGTCGGGCGCGGCGGGGTTCTGCGGCCAGGGCAGCAGGATGCGGCTGGCGCTGGCGTCGGTGCACTTCGGCGAGGAACCGCCGCTGGTCGGTACCCGCGGTTCGGGCACGCTCTTCTTCTCCGGCTGCACACTGCGGTGCGCGTTTTGCCAGAACTACCAGATCTCGCAGCAGGGGCTCGGGCGCGAGGTCAGCACCACCGAGTTCGCCGAGATCTGCTTGGCGCTGCAGGCGGCCGGCGCGGCGAACATCAACCTGGTGACCGGCACGCAGTTCATCCCCGGGATCGTCGAGGGCATCGCCGCCGCTCGCGCGGCGGGGCTAACACTGCCCGTGCTCTGGAACTGCTCGGGCTACGAACGCGTGGAGATGGTCGCGGCGTTGCGCGGCACCGTCGACGTGTGGCTGCCGGACCTCAAGACGCTCAGCCGAGAGGCGGCACAGCGGTATTTCGCGGCGCCCGACTACCCAGAGGTCGCCACGGCGGCGATCCTCGCGATGGCCGAGGACTGCCCGCTCGGCTACGATGCGGACGGGCTGCTGCGACGCGGTGTGATCATGCGGCATCTGGTGCTGCCGGGGCAACTGGCCGACAGCCGCGCAGTGCTCACCTGGTTCGCCAAGCAACTCGCCGACCGCGCCCTGCCCTCGATCATGACGCAGTACACGCCCATCGCCGCGCTCGCCGGCCGCACGGCGCCGAAGGACGCGCTGGGCCAAGCGGAGTACGAGGAACTGGTGGCGCTAATCGACGAGCTGGGACTCGGCGAGGGCTTCTACCAGGAGCTCGTGCCGGGGTCGGACTGGCTGCCGGATTTCTGCCGGCCGAATCCGTTCTCCTCGGAGCTGTCGCGCACGGTCTGGCACCACGCCTGCGGGTTCGTGGCGAAGCGGGAGTGACGCGATTCCCAGAAGGGCGCGGCAAACGCGCACCTGCGAGGCGCCGGAGACGGACATAAAATGGCCGCGGGGATTTCTCCACGCGGCCTGGGAGAACGGTGACGTTGCGCGACGCTCAACCAGCGACTTCGTGGCTCGTAAAGACGTTCTTCACGTCTTCGAGCTCCTCAAGGGCGTCGACCAGCGTCTGGATCTTGCCGGCATCGGCCTCGCTGACGACGAGCGGGACTTTCGGCAGGTAGACGATTTCGCTGGATTCGGTCTTGATGCCGGCCTTCTCGAGCACGCCCGCGAGAGTGTAGAAGACGTTGGCCGGGCAGAGTACCTCGAAGCCTTCGTCGGAGGTGCGGACATCGTCAGCACCGGCGTCGAGGGCGATCTCCATGAGCTTGTCCTCGGTGGTCTTGTCCTTGCCGATGAGGAACTGGCCGCAGTGGCTGAACTGGAACGACACAGCGCCAGACTGGGCGAGGTTGCCGCCGTAGCGGGTGAAGGTGGAGCGGACCTCGGAGGCGGCGCGGTTCTTGTTGTCGGTGGTGACCTCGACGATAACACCGGCGCCGGCCGGGCCGTAGCCTTCGTAGGTGATCTGCTCGATGGCGGCGCCGCCGAGCTCGCCCGTGCCCTTCTTGATGGCGCGGTCGATGTTGTCGTTGGGCATGTTCGCCTCGCGCGCCTTCAGCAGGACGGTGCGGAGACGGGCGTTGGTGTCGGGATCGCCGCCACCGGAGCGCGCGGCGATGGTGATTTCCTTGCCGATCGTGCTGAAAATCTTGCCGCGCTTGGCATCGGCCGCGCCCTTGGCGCGCTTGATTGTAGCCCACTTGCTATGACCTGACATGATGAGGAATGGGTTCGGGGTGAGAGTGAGGGAAACAGTTGAGCGGAGAAAAGCGGTGCTCGGCGATGCTTATTTCTTCGGGCGCTTGCCGGCGGGGGTCACGTTCTTCACGCCGGGACCGGCGGGCAGCGGATCGTGGTCGGGCATGCGATTGATGATGATCTGCTGACCGATGGTGAAGATGTTGGAGATCGTCCAGTAGAGGGCGAGACCGGAGCCGAAGTTGTAGCAGAAGATCACGAACAGAAGCGGCATGAACTTCATCATCTTCGCCTGGGCGTTGTCCACCGAGGGCGTGGGCATGAGCTGCATCTGGACGATGGAGGAGATGCCCATGAGCAGGGGCATGATGTTGATCGGGAAGCCGTAGATGTGGCCGACGGTGTCGGGCGCGGCGAGGTCCTTGATCCAGAACCATTCGGCGAAGCGCAGATCGGAGGAGGTGGAGAGCATCACGTAGAAGCCGACGAAGAACGGCATCGTGATGAGGATCGGGAGACAGCCGCCGACGGGATTGACCTTGGCCTCCTTGAAGAGCTCGAGGGTGGCCTTCTGCTTCTTCTGCGGGTTGTCGGCGTACTTCTCGTTGATCTCCTTCAGGCGCGGCTGGATCTTGGCCATGCGCTTCGAGGACTTGGCGGCGCTCAGGGTGAGCGGCAGCGTGACGACCTTGAGCAGGAGCGTGGCGAACAGGATGGACCAGCCCCAGTTGCCGAGGACGCCGTGGAAGGCGGAGAGAATCCAGATCAGGAACGGCGCGACATAGTGCGCGAGGAAGATCTTGTTGAAGAAATAGGCGTCGAACTGCATCGCCTTCTCCTCGCGCTTCTCGAACTCCTTGAGGCGCGAATACTCCTTCGGGCCGACATAGAGCTTGCCGCCGAGGGTGGCGGTGGCGCCGGGCTCGAGACGCGGCACATCGATGTTGAGGTCGCTCGTGATGCCAAAGGCGGCGGTGGCGACATCGGGCAGATCGGAGCGAACCTTCACGCGACGGACGACAAAACCGGTACCGGGCTGGTCGGGCGTGAAGATGGAGGCGAAGAACTGGTTCTTCACCGCGCCCCAGACGACCGTGCCCGCGTGCTCGACCGAGCTCTTGGGGTCGCTGGCGCCGATGCCGAAGAACCCGGAGCCGCCGCTGAGCTTGTCGCGGCCAATGTAGGTCATGCTGTCGCCGTCCCAGCCGGCGGCGTTGAGGTAGAGGCCGGTGTCGTTCTTGTCGACAAGGGTGGCGGTGCCGAGATTGAGCGAGAGACGCTGCGCGGCGATGGCGGAGTCGGAGACGTTGCGCAGCGTGGTGGAAACCTGGAGCCGGTACGGGTCGCCGGGCTGGCCGGGCTGCGGGAGGACGAAGGTGCGGGTGACCTCCAGCTTGCCGTCGGCGACGGCGCGGAAGGTCACGCGGTCGGCCGCCTTCTCCACGAGCTCCCATTTGGTGGAGGCATCGAGCCCGGGGACGCCGGTGAACGAGAGGATGGGCGCGGCATGGACGCCGTTGAAGACGTACGGGGCCGGCTGGCCCTTGACCGCCTGGTGCTTGAGGAAGGCGACATCGCGAATGGAGCCGCCGAAATCGCTGAAGGCGACCTCGACGGTGCCGTTGGCGAGAGTGACGACCTGCGCCTGCTCGGGCAGCGCGGAGGGGCCGACGTACAAGCCGTTGGTCGCAGTGGCGGCCGGAGCGGGCTGGGCCGTGCCGGAGGCCGGAGCTGCGGGTGCCTGCACAGTGGCGGGCGGCGGCGGGGGCAGGCGCTTCGGCTGGTTTCTGGCATTGAAATAAAACGCGCCAAATGCCGCGAGCAGCAGTGCAACGCCGATGATGGTGTTCTTCTTATCCATGAGTGCGGTTCTCCCGCCGTGAAGGGATTGCGTAGGGGACGGCCACACGCGCAGAGCGCGGCAGCCAGTGGAAAGTATCGGGGACAGGGTCCTCGCCGCCCGGATGGAGCGGGTGGCAGCGCAGGAGCCGGCAGCATGCCAACCACAGACCGGCGAGCAGGCCGTGGCGCTGGAGCGCCTCGACGGCGTAGTGCGAGCACGTCGGGTAAAACCGGCAGCCGCTGTTCGGCCCGAACAGCAGCGGCAGCACCGGCGAGATCGCCAGCTGGTAGCCCCTCACCGCAACGACCGCCACCTGCCGCGGCATACGCCAGAGCGTCCGGCCGAGTCGACACCAGAGCGTGGCAGCACGCTCACTGCTGGACTGGGGATTCGCCGGCAAGTCTGCGGAGGGTTTTCTGAAAACGTTTCTCGAACTCGCCCGGATCGGTCCGCGTCATCGAAGGGCGGGCCGAGATGATAAGGTCGAAACCGGGCGGAATCTCGTGCTGATGGCGGCGGAAAAGCTCGCGCACCGTGCGTTTGCAGCGGTTGCGCACCACCGCACCACCCACGGCCCGCGACGCCGCGACGCCCAGCCGTGCAGGCCGGTCGTCGTCGCGTTTGCGGACCCAAAGCAAGAACCAGCCCCCATCGATCCGACGCCCGTTCTCGCGGGCAGCGGAAAACTCGGCGCTGCGGTGGACCCGCTGCGCCGATCCGAGGCGGAGGCGGCCCTGCGGGGCGTCAGACAACGGTGAGACGCTTGCGGCCCTTGGCGCGACGAGCGGCGAGCACTTTGCGGCCACCGCGGGTGGAATTACGGGCGCGGAACCCAATCTTGCGGGCGCGCTTCTTCTTATGCGGACGATAGGTCGGTTGCATGGTGTTAAGGAAAAAAGAGGGGGAAGTTGGCCGGCGGCCTTCGCAAGTGTCAAGCCCTCCGCCGAGGGTTCGGACGGAAAGGAGTAGGGACGCCGGAAGAGGGAACGGACCGCCGGGCCGTCGGTCAACGCGGCGGGCCCAGCGGTCCCGCCCTACCTCGGAAACCAACGGACCGGCGCTTGATCCCCGTAGCTGGACGGCGAAGCCGTTCAGCCCAACTAGCGCAGCCTTCGGCTGAACCGCTTCGCGGCAGAGGCTGAACGACTTCGTCGTCCAGCTACCTGATCCGACTGGACCGACAGGCCTACTTCGCCTCCAGCTTCACCTCGGCGGCGGTCAGTCCGTCGGAAACGGCGCGAAGCGTGATCGGGCCGGTCTGGCCGGGCTTCGTGCGCAGGATGACCAGCGCGAGACCGTTGAAGGCCTTGCGCTCGCTGGCCTGGAACGACTCGAAGCTGATCGGGTTGCCGTTGTCGACCGCGGCGATCTCGGCCGGGCCTTCGACTGTGAACTTCACCAGATTGTGGCTGCGCGGCACGAGTTGGCCGTCGCGGTCGGCGATGGTGACGGTCACGAAGCTCAGGTCGGAGCCGTCGGCGCGGAGCGTGGCGCGGTCGGGTGCGAGGAGGAGTTGCGCGGCTGCGCCGGTCGTGCGCTGCACCGCCGTGGCCCACGGCTGGCCGGCCTTGTAGGTGACGACCATCAACTCGCCGGGCTGGTAGACGACGTCGTCCCAACGGAACCGGTACTCGAACGCGCCGCGTTTCTTGCGGCCGAGCGAGACGCCGTTGAGGAAGAGCTCGGCCTCGTCGCCGGAGGTGTAGACGTGGACAGGCGTCACCTGCCCCACCCGCTCGGGCCAGTTCCAGTGCGGAAGAATGTGCGCCATCGGCAGATCCGGACGCCAGCGTGCCTGGTAGAGGTAGAAGCGGTCCTTCGGGAAACCGGCGAGGTCGACGATGCCGAAGTACGAGCTGCGCGAGGGCACGGGGAGCTTGCCAAGCTCGGCGAGCTGCTTCTCGGCGCGAGCGCGATCGGCGGGATCGGAGAAGTTGAGGAGGTTGCTCGCGTCGCTGTTGTATGGGGTCGGCTCGCCGAGGTAGTCGAAGCCGGTCCAGACAAACTCGCCGGCGGCGTAGGGCGCCTGGTCGAGCGCCTTGAACTCGGTGTCGGGCGTGTTCGCCCAGGTCGGGTGCGCGATGTCGTACGAGGTGACCTGGAAGTTCGCGAAGCCCTTCTCGGAATCGTCGGAGAGCGGGAAGAAATACTCACCTCGCGTGCTGAGCACCGAGGAGGTCTCCGCGCCGAAGACGGGGATCGTGGGATTGCGGCGGTGGAAACGCTCGTACTCGAAAAACTTGTAGTTGAAGCCCACGGCGTCGACCGCGGTCTGGAAGCCGGTGTAGCCGGAGTCCTTGCCGTTGAAGCCGGCGGCGATGGGGCGGGTGCGGTCCTCCTCACGCACGATGCCGGCTAGGCGCGTGGCGAGCGGCCAGCCGTCGGCATAGAACTGCTCGAGGATCTCGTTGCCGATGCTCCAAATCACGACCGACGGGTGGTTGCGGTCGCGGCGGATGAGCGCGCGCAGGTCACGCTCGTGCCAGTCGTCGAAGACTGTCGCGTAGTCAAAGAAGACCGGGCCTTCCCAACCGGTCTTCAGCTCCGCCGGCCACTTCTTGCCGCGGCGCCAGCAGTCGAACGACTCGTCGAACACGAGGAAGCCCAGCCGGTCGCAGAGCTCGAGCAGCTCGGGCGCGGGCGGGTTGTGGCTGGTGCGGATGGCGTTGCAGCCCATCGTGCGCAGGATCTCGAGCTGGCGCTCGAGCGCGCGCGGGGTGATCGCCGTGCCGAGCGCGCCCTGGTCGTGGTGGAGGCACACGCCGCGGATCGGCACGTGCTGGCCGTTGAGCAGGAAGCCGCGGTCGGCATCGAGTACCGCGGTGCGGATGCCGAAGGTCGTCTCCACGCGGTCGACCACGCGTCCATCGCGCTCGACGGTCGTCACGGCCACGTAGCGGTTCGGCGTCTCCACGCTCCACAGCCGCGGCTGCGGCACGGTGAGGAGATTCGAGCGCATCGCCTGGCGGGCCTTCGGCGCCGGGATGTCGAGGGACATCGGCTCCGACACGGCGACCGGCTGCGCGGCGCGCCGGCCTGCGGCGTCGAGCTCGTAGACGCGCGTCGTCACCGCGAGGGCGGCCTTCGCGGCGCCGAGGTTCTCAAGGTAGACATCGACGTTCACCAGCGCCGATTCGGCGGTGAGGCGCGGCGTGGTCACGAACACGCCCCACTGGCGCACACGCACCTCGCCGGTGCGCACGAGCCAGACGTTGCGGTAGAGTCCGCTGCCCGGATACCAGCGCGAGGACTCCGGCGGGTTGTCGAGGCGCACGGCGAGGACGTTGTCGCCGCCGAAGTTCGCATACGGCGTGAGGTCGAGCTGGAAGCTCGTGTAGCCGTAGGGCCAGCCGCCGACGTAGCGGCCGTTGAGCCAGACGCTCGCGTAGGCCATCGCGCCGTCGAACTCGATGGCGAGGCGAGTGCCGGCATCGGCCGCGGCGAGTTGGAAATGTTTCCGGTACCAGCCCACGCCGGACCACGGCAGCTTGCCGGTCTCACCGGGCAGATTCTGGTCGAAGGGCCCGAAGATCGCCCAGTCGTGCGGGAGGTTCAGGCGCTGCCAGGCGGTGTCGTCGAAGTTCGGTTGCACGAACGACACGCCCGCGCCCGGCTCGACGCCGGAGGTCGGCCGCGCGGGGCGGGCGGCGGTGGGCACGCCGGCGTTGATCAGGTCGACGCCGGTCGCGAGCACCCACGGCTTGATCTTCTCGTAGGCGAGCGAGCCGGCGGCATCGGGCGCATCGCCCTTCTGGAAGCGCCAGTCGGCGGTGAAGAGCGTGCGCTCGCGCGGCGTGGGTTCGGACGTGGCGGCAGTGGCGACGAACGGCAGCATGGGGACGAGAAACAACAGGCGGAGAGAGCGGTGCAACATAGGGGAAACGTCGGAGTACCGGAAGCCCCTGCGGCCGGCAAGCGGCGCCTGTGCGGTCCGCCTTCGGACAGATTGCGCCATGCCCATGCACTCCGGCCCCTTGGCCGCGCGGCCCAACGCCCATGTCAACTATTGGTTGCCATGGGGCACACCCGACACGGCAGATATGGATATCCGTTTAGCTCCGGCACCGTCTCGGCGCGACCGGCAGAGGCCGTCGATCCCGGCTGCTCACGCCAACTCCCGTAACTCCGGAAGTCCGCCGCCCCGTTACCCGAGGCGCTCGTCATGGCCAATACCGGCCGCAAGGCCACGCGCTTCGATTCAGTGCGCGCGACGGGCGGTGTGTTCCGGCTCCTGCCGCTTCGCGCACTGCGGGCATTTGCCGCGGGCAGGCAGCGCGCTCGATGCGTTCCGAGCGTACTGGCCGGCCTCGGTCCACTCGCCGGAATCGCTCCGCACCCGGCCGCAATCGCCGCAGATGGGGAACACGCGGCTGAGTTCGCCGATCACCTGCCGTTGCCTCGCGTTCTCGCGCTCGGCCTGGAGGACACGCAGGTTGAGCTCCAGCATCCGCACAACATGCTCAAGCATCTTCACATGGAGGGCGTTGTGCGCGTTGTCCTTGTCGTCCAGGAAACAGACGGTGCCGAACTCGCCGCCGTCGGGAAGGCAGATCGGCATGCCGATATAGGAAACAATGCCCAACTCGGTGGCGGCGGGATTGCGCCGCCACAGCACACTCTTCAGCGCATTGGGGATGAGATTGAGCGTCCGCTTCGCCAGCGTGCGCTCGCAGTACCAACCGGATTCCGGATACTGCGCGACACAGCCGGCCTTGTAGGGATTCCCCTTCGTCGCGCTGGAAAGGAGGATCTCGATCCGGTCGCGGTCGACCCGCGTGATCAAGCCGGCCGGCACGCCGAACAGCTTGGCCATCGAGTCGATGAGGCGTTGCCATTCCTCAAGGACTTCATCCGGAAGCGTCTCCCGGGTGAACGGATTGGGTTTGGGGTCGTGCATATACGTCTCAAGGGGCTCGCGGGCGCCTCCGTCCGGCAACACTTCGGCAGGCGCCCCATGCCGAAGTGCGTCGCGCGCGCTCAGAGCGCCAGCAGCTCGCGGCAAGCCGCGAGGTACTTGTCCTGCGTGCCCTTGATCACATCGGCGGGCAGCTTCGGCGCCGGCGGCTGCTGATTCCACTTGATCGCCAGCAGGTGGTCGCGGACGAACTGCTTGTCGTAGCTCGGCGGCGAGCAATCGAGGCGATAGTCGGCCTTCGGCCAGTAGCGCGAGGAGTCGGGGGTGAGGACTTCGTCGATGAGGAAGAGGTTGCCTTGGACATCGGTGCCGAACTCGAACTTCGTGTCGGCGAGGACAATCCCGGCCTTGGCGGCGGTGTCGCGTCCGAACTTGTAGAGCTCGAGGCTCACGGCCTTCACCTTGCGGTAGAGCGCGGCGCCGATGGCTGCCTCGCCCTGGGCGTCGTCGATCGGCTCGTCGTGCTGGCCCTTCGGGGCCTTGGTCGTGGGAGTAAAGAGCGGCTCGGGGAGCTGCTGGGCCTGGCGAAGGCCGGCGGGGAGCTTGATGCCGCAGATCTGGCCGCTCTTCTGGTACGAGGACCAGCCGCTGCCGACCAGGTAGCCGCGGACAACGCACTCGATGGTGAGCGGCTTGAGCTTGCGCACGATCATCGAGCGCAGCTGGAGGTCGCGGTCGGTGATGCCGCGGCGTTTCATCTCGCCGATCTGGTCGGGGAAAAGGTGATTCGGGAGAATCTTCTCGGTCAGCTTGAACCAGTGGTTGCTGATCTGCGTGAGCAGGATGCCCTTGCCGGGGATGCCGTCGGGTAGGACGACGTCGAAGGCCGAGAGACGATCGGTGGCCACCATCAGGATGGCATCGCCACAGTCGAAGAGCTCGCGGACTTTGCCGGAGGCGATTTTGGGAAACGGCAGGCCCTCGATCGAAGTGACGGCGCGGGCCGGGAGGGCGGAAGCGATTTGGTCGGCGGTCATCGGAGCGGAGCATTGAGACGAGCCGAGCCGCCCACGCGAGCCGAAAGACCAGCGCGGCAAACGCGCTGGCGACATGCGATCGCCTCTCCGCCGGTCCGGTCCTCGTCCCCGAGGCTCAGCTCTCGCCCGCAACGCCACGACTCAGCTCCGGCCCGGAGCTGCCGATATACACAGGACTGCATCCGCACATGCCGGTCCCGCCGCCATACCCGAGGCGCGCTCGGAGCCGGGACTCCGCCCGCGTGCGCCAGCAACGCCCGCCAAGCCGCTGCGCCACTGGCATTTCCCCGAGTCCTGACTACCCTCCCGCACCCCTCCCCCCATAGTGCCAACCAGCCGTCCTTCTCCCCGCTGGCCGCTCCCCCCCCGCCCGAGCTCCCGCGCCGCGTTGCGGGGTTTCCGCGGGTTCCTGCCCCTGGCCGGCCTCGCCTTCGGGACCGCCCGGTCGCAGGAGGCACCCGCCATCGACGACTGGACCGATCTCGCCGAACTCGGCCGTATCCAGGTTGTCGCCGTCTCCCGCCGTCCCGTCCCGCTCGCCGACGCGCCGGCCGCGGTCTCGGTGCTCGCCGCCAACGATATCCTGCGCTCGGGCGCCCCGAGCATCCCCGAGGCGTTGCGCGCCGTCCCCGGCCTGATGGTCGGCCAGATCGACGCCAACTCCTGGGCCATCTCCTCCCGCGGCTTCAACAGCGAGTACGCCGGCAAGATGCTCGTGATGATCGACGGCCGCTCGGTCTATTCGCCGGTACTCTCGCTCACCTACTGGGATGAGCAGAACGCCATGCTCGATGACCTCGATCGCATCGAGGTCATCCGCGGCCCCGGCTCCACGCACTGGGGCGCCAACGCCGTCAACGGCGTCATCAACATCGTCGGCAAATCCGCCCGCGAGACCCAGGGGACGCTCGCCTACGGCTCCGGCGGCTGGCCGCAGGAGATCGCCACCGGCGCGCGCGTCGGTGGGCAGGCGGGCGAGAACACGTACTACCGCGTTTACGGCCTCTACCAACAGACCGGCGCCTACCCGCTGCGCGCCACCGGCGAGCCCGGCACCGACCGCTGGCACTTCGGCCAGGGCGGTTTCCGCATCGACCATGCACTGCCCGACGATGCGCAATGGACCTGGCAGGGCGACGCCTACAGCACCGAATCGGAAGACGACGACCAGTCCGCACGCGGCGCCAACACCCTGGGCCGCTACAAGCGCACCCTTTCGCCCACCTCCAGCATCGAGACCCAGGTCTACTACGACTACACATGGCGGGACAGCGCCCTCTTCGCGAACACCCACCACACCCTCGACCTGGATTTCCAGTACAGCCTAGCCGCAGGCGACCGGCACAACCTGCTCTGGGGGCTGGGCGCGCATCTCGGGCATAGTGGATACACCACCATCGACCCGCAGGCCGTCAGCTACCGCGACACGCTGACCACGCACCTCTACAGCGCCTTCGTCGAGGACGAGATCCGCCTTGTCCCCGGCCGCGTCGCGCTCACCCCCGGCTGCAAGATCGAGCACAACGGCATGACCGGCTGGGAGTCGCAGCCAGGCCTGCGACTCTCCGTGGCCGCCTCGGACAACCAGCATCTCTGGGCCGCCGTCTCCCGCGCCTTCCGCACCCCGAGCGAGATCGAGTACTACCCGGCGCTGTGTTATCCCCTCAACACCGCCGCGGGCCCCGGATTCTATCTCCCCGACTCCACCGTCCGGGCCGAACGGCTGCTCGCCTACGAGGCCGGCTACCGGCTCCAGACCAACGACCGGTTCACCCTCTCCCTCGCCGCCTACAACAACGACTATGCCGACGTCATCGCCGCCGTACCCGACGGCGCTCGCCTCCCCTCCGGCGCGCTGCGCGTCGCCGCCCGCAACCTCATCTCCGGCCAGGTGTACGGCGGCGAACTCGCCCTCGGCTATCGCGCCACCGATTGTTGGCGACTGACCGCCTGGTATTCGCTCTGCCGTGCCGATCTTTCCGCCCCGCCCGCCGGCATGGCCGACGTCCTCCGAACGGAGGACAGCATCCCCGCCCACCAAGCCCACCTGCGCTCCTCGCTCGACCTCGGCCGGCGCTGGAAAACCGACCTGCAACTACGCTTCGTCGACCGCGTGCAGACAATCCCGGCCTACGTCGAAGCCGATGCGCGCCTGGCCTGCGAGCTGGGCCGCGGCGTGGAACTCGCTCTCGTCGGCCAGAACCTCCTCCACTCCAAGCATCCGGAATTTCGCAAGGCGGCCACCTACGCCCACGCCTCCATCCCGCGCAGCTTCTACGTGAAGCTGACTTGGCGGCACTAGCACAGCCCGATGAGCCACCGTCTCCATTCCGTCCTCCGTGCCTGGATCGCCGCGTTCGCGCTCCCCGCAATCCTCCTCGCCGCCTCCCCGGCCGCGGCGGAGGCCCCGCGCCCCCAGCGCCCCACCGACTACGCCGTCGTCGCCCACTACCTCGCCGTCTTCTCCCGCTACGTCACCTGGCCGTCGCCCGCGCCCGCCGCCGCCGAGCCCCTGCGCATCGGCGTGCTCGGGCCCAATCCCTTCGGCTCCGCCCTCGACACAGTCCTCGCCGGCAAATCCCTGCGGGGACGTCCCCTCGTCGCCGTCTACGCCACCGACATCGAGCAGCTTGCCGGCTGCGATGTCGTCTTCATCAACTACACCGACGCCGATCGGATCACCGACGCCCTCGCCACGCTCGGCGGCAAGCCCGTGCTCACCATCCTCTACCGCGGCGAACTAGTGGATTCGGCCGCCACCGGCGCCGTGATCGAGCTGGTGCGCGTCCGCAGCAACGTCCGCTACCTGCTCAACCCCACCGCGCTCAGCGCGCAGGGGCTGCAGCCCACCCCTGGGCTCCTCGAAAACGCCCTGCGCCGCATCGGGAGCCCCGCCCCATGACCCACATCACCTCCATCCGGCGCAAGGTCTCGCTCGCCCTCTTTGGCGTCACCACTCTGGCCATGGCCGCCGTCACCACAGCGCTCTGGGTGTTCGAATACCGAGCCGCCGACCTCCGCGCCCGCGCCACACTCGAGTCGCTCGCCGAGACGATGGCCCCCGGCCTGATCGCCTCGCTCGATTTCGACACCCCCGCCGTCGCCGCCGAGAATCTCCAGCGGCTCGAGTCCGGCGGCATCGTCATCGCCGCCTCCGTCTTCCGGACCTTCCCGGACGACGCCCCGCCGCAACTCTTCGCCACCTACCTGCGGCCCGGACGTCTGCCCGCCTATTCCCCTCAGCCCGGCGCAACCGGGTTCGTCCGACAGGGCGATCGCGCCCTCCTCAACCACATCCTCCGCACCGAGGGCCGTCCCGTCGCCGTCCTCCAGCTCGAGGCCGATGTGGGGCCGTTCCGCCGCAGCCTCCACGAATCGCTCGTCAACCTCGGTATCCTAATCGTCCTGGTCGGCGCCACCAGCTTCTGGCTCACCCGCCTGATCCAGCGCGCCCTCACCCGCCCCCTCCTGCAGCTCGCCGCCACCGTCGCCCACGTCCACACCCGCGGCGATTACTCCGCACGCGCCACGATCGCCACGCACGACGAGGTCGGGCACCTCGCCGAGGGCTTCAACCTCATGCTCGCCGGCATCGAGCAACGCGACCGCCAGCTGGCCGAGCAGGCCGCCTTCCAGCAGGCCGTGCTCGAGAACGCCGGCGTCTCCATCATCAGCACCGACGCCGCCGGTACAATCCGCTCCTTCAATACCGCCTCCGAGCGCATGCTCGGCTACCGGCGCGAAGAGATCGTCGGCCGGGAGACCGCCATGCGCTACCTCGATGCCGCCGAGGTGACCCGGCGGGCCACGGAGCTCGGACTCAGCCTCGGCCGCGCGATCAAGCCCGACTTCGGTTTCTTCATCGAGCTCGCCCGCGAAGCCCCCTCCGCGCTGGAGTGGACTCACATCCGCAAGGACGGGACCCGCATCCCCGTCTTCGTCGTCCTCTCGACCCTCCGCGCTCCGGACGGCCGCTACCTGGGCCTTTGCGCCATCGGCACCGACCTGACCGAGCGCAAGGCCGCCGAGGCCGCCGTCCGCTCCAGCGAGGAACGGATGCGCCGCTCCTTCGAAGTGTCCCCCATTGCCCTCGCCCTCTCGGACCAGGCCGGCGCCGTCCTCTACCTCAACCGCAAGTTCACGGAATGGTTCGGCTACACCATCGCCGACATCCCAAATATCGAGACCTGGTACGCCCTCGCCTACCCGGACCCGCTCGCCCGCCAGCGCAACACCCAAGCCTGGAACGACCGCCTCGCCGAGGCCGCCACACGCGGCGGCGAGATGCAACCCATGGAGGCAGAGGTCACCTGCAGCGATGGCCGGCATCGTCTCATCGAGTTCCACTGCCAGCAATTCGAGGGGCTCCTGCTCGTCGCGTTCACCGACATCACCGAGCGCAAGACAGCCGAGGATGCGCTGCGCGCCAGCGAGGAGCAGTTCAAACTGCTCACCGAGCACGCCCCAGATGCCATCGTGCTCTTCGACCTCGACCTGAACGTTTTCATCTCCGCCAATGCCGCAGCCGAACGCCTGTTCGGCCGCTCCCGCGCGGAACTTTTGCATAGCTCGATCCTGGACTTCAGTCCTCCGCTACAGCCCGATGGTCGCACCTCAGCGGACAAGGCGCGCGAACTCCTCGCCGCCACCGCCGCCGGTACCACCCAGCCCTTCGAGTGGCATTATCAGCGACCCGACGGCCGCATCGTCATCGGCGAGACACGGCTGCTGCGCTTCCCTCACCCACACCGCACCCTCATCCGCGGCAGCGTTACCGATATCACCGAGCGCAAGGCAGCCGAGGCCGCCGTGCGCGCCAGCGAGGAGCGGTTCCGCATCGTGGCGGAGCAGACCGGCCAGATGATCTTCGATCAGGATCTCCTGACGGGGACACGCGTCTGGGCCGGTGCCACGGCCACCATCATCGGGTACTCCCACGAGGAGCTCGTGGGCACCCCGCCAGGCTGGTGGACCGCCCGCGTGCACCCCGGAGACTTGGAGTCCTTCCTGGCGCAGACCGAACAACTGCGGCACCA
The DNA here is from genome assembly GCA_964640465.1 of uncultured Opitutaceae bacterium. GTDB lineage: Bacteria > Verrucomicrobiota > Verrucomicrobiia > Opitutales > Opitutaceae > CAJCBL01. Next base: position 10,661 of record CAZXHR010000033.1, on the reverse strand, counting down.
CGGCGGCACGCGGCAGTTCGGCTACCATTTCCGCCGGCGCGACGAGCAGTGGATCTACCTCGAGGAAAGCGTCACTGCCGTATCCAACGCTTCCGGCCAGCCGATCCGCCTGCTCGGCACCATCGCCGACGAAACCGCCCGCCGCGCGGCGGAGGAGGCGGTGCGAGCGGGCACGGAACAGCTCCGGCTTACGATCGAGCAAAGCGGCCAGCTGTTCTTCACCCATGACATGGAACGCCAGCAAGCCCGCTGGGCTGGCGCCGCCGAAGCGATGACCGGCTACAGCGTCGATTTTCTCAACAGCACCCGTTTCGGGTGGTGGGCCGAGCAGGTCCATCCCGACGATCGTGCCGCGGCGGCCAATGCATTCCTACGCCTCAGCCTCGAAGGCGGCCAGGCCCGCCTATCCTACCGGTTCCACCAGAAAAACGGGCGGTGGGCCCACCTGCTCGCCAACATCACCGCCGTGGCCGGCCCCGGAGGCCGATCCAAGCAAGTCTTCGGTTCGATCGCCGACATCACCGCGGAAGCCGAAGCCGCCGAGGCCATCCGCCGCCTCAACACCGAGCTGGAGCAGCGCGTGCGCGATCGCACCGCCGAGCTCGCGCGCCGCGTCGCCGAGGTCGAGCACCTCAATGCCGATCTGCGAACTAGCCAGGACGACCTCGCCCACGCCGCATCTCGTCTCCAAGAGGCCAATTCCAACCTCCTCGCCGCCAACCAGGAGCTCGAATCCTTCTCCTACTCCGTCTCCCACGACCTCCGCGCCCCCCTGCGCAACATCGCCGGCTTCATCGAACTGCTGCGCAAGCGCACCACCGGCCAGCTCGACCCGGAGACCGACCGCTACTTCGGCATCGTCGGCTCCGAGGCCGTCCGCATGGCCGCCCTGATCGACGATCTCCTCGCCTTCTCCCGCATCGGCAGAGCCGAGCTCCACTTCGCCCCCGTCCAACTCGCCACCCTCGTCGCCGAGGTCCAGTCCGAGCTCCAATCCGACCTCACCGGTCGCCAGGTCGACTGGCGCATCCAGCCGTTGCCTCCGGTTCTCGGCGACCGCACCCTCCTGCGCCAAGTCGTCGCCAACCTCCTCTCCAACGCCATCAAGTTCACCCGCAAACGCACCCCGGCCATCATCGAGATCGGCACCCAGCCGGCCGCCACCGGCTCCGAGCTCCTCGCCTTCTTCGTCCGCGACAACGGTGCCGGTTTCGACCCCAAGTACGCCGCCAAACTCTTCGGCGTCTTCCAGCGACTCCACAACCCGCGCGACTTCGAGGGCACCGGCATCGGTCTGGCCAACGTCCGCCGCATCGTCGAACGCCACGGCGGCCATGTCTGGGCCGAAGGCGCTCCCGACCGCGGCGCCACCTTCTTCTTTTCCCTGAAACCCGCCGCGCCCGCGGACGCCCCGTAATCACCGTTTCCCGTGTCAGAACACGAAGCCGCACACACCCAGCTTCGCAGCGAGGCCCTCCTGCGCGCGACCCTCGAGTCCATCGAGGACGGCGTCCTCGTCGTCTCCGCCACCGGCCACATCTCCCACTACAACGCCCGCTTCCTCGAAATCTGGTCCATTCCTCACGCCTTGGCCGCCGTCAAAGACGACCGCACGCTGCTAGCCCACGCCGCCCCGCAGCTCGTCGACCCCGCCGAGTTCACCGCCAACGTCGACGAGATCTACCGCACCGCCGCCAAGACCCACGACACCCTCCACTTCAAGGATGGGCGCACCATCGAGCGGTTCTCCGCCCCCGTCGCCACCCCGGGCGCGGAGAACGAGCGTATGTGGCTCTTCCGCGATGTCACCGCCCGCGTCCAAGCCGAGAAAGCCCTCCGCGACCGTGAGGCGCGCCTCCAGAGCATCTTCCGCGCAGCGCCGACCACCATCGGCGTCGTCGCCAACCGCGTTTTCCAAGAGGTCAACGACACGACATGCCACCTCCTCGGCTACAGCCGCGAGGAGCTCATCGGAAAATCGACCCGCATCCTCTACGCCACCGACGAGGACTTCGCTGCCGCCGGCGACCTCTACACGCAGCTCTCCGGGAAGCCCATGGTCGTGATGGAAACTAGGTGGCAGCGCAAGGACGGCACCCGGCTGGACATCCTGCTCAGCGGCGCCCCCCTGGTGCCCGGGGACCTCGCGCAAGGCGTCACGATCATCGGGCTCGACATCACCGAGCGCAAACGCACCGAGGAACGCTTCCGCCAGCTCGCCGCCGAGCAGCGCGTCGTCCTCGACACCATCACCACCGGCATCGCCTTCCTGAAGAACCGCAGGCACCAGTGGGTCAACCGGTCCTTCGCCAGCATATTCGGCTACAGCCCCGACGAGATCGAGGGCATGGGCACCGCAGGCTACTATGCCGATCCCGCGGATTACCGACGCATCGGCGAGGAGGGCTATGCCGCGCTCGCCGCCGGCCGCATCTACGCGACCGAAGCTCGGATGAAGCGCCGCGACGGCACCCTCATCTGGTGTCAGATCACCGGACAGGCCATCGATCCAACCGATCTCCAGGCCGGCTCCATCTGGGCCCTGCACGACATCACCGAGCGCAAGCGCGCCGAGGCCGCTCTTCAGGTAAGCGAGAATGCCTTCCGCAGCCTGTTCGAGGCCAGCCCCACGCCGATCGTCCTCTTGGTCGACCGGGTGTTCCGCAGGGTTAACCACATGATGTGCCAGATCACAGGATACACCGAAGCGGAACTGATCGGCCGGTCCTCGCGCATCCTCTACCCCGACGATGCCACCTTCGAACGGGTCGGGACCGAGCTCTACGGAAACCTCGCGCGCAACGGCTTCGGCATGACCGAGGCCCGCATGCGCCGCAAAAACGGCGACCCCATTGACATGCTGCTCAGCGTCAGCTTCCTCGACCCCGCAGCCCCGACTAAAGGCGTCGCCGCCACCCTCCTCGACATCACCGAGCGCAAGCGCGCCGAAGAACGCTACCGCACCATCATCCAGACAACCATCGACGGATTCTGGACTCTCACTCTCGATGGCCGCATCCATTCCGCCAACAACGCCGTCTGCCAGATGCTCGGCTACACCCTCGAGGAACTGCTCGCCCGGCCCATCCACACAATCGTCGCCGACAAGACTGCCGAGGAGGTCTCCGTCCACCTCGCCCGGATCGCGAGCACCGGGCTCGACCGCTTCGAAACGCGCCTGCGGAAGAAGGACGGCGGCATCCTGGATGCCGACATCAGCGTCAACCACCTGCCCGGCGGCGATCCCCGGTTCTTCGTCTTCATCCGCGATGTCTCCGAGCGGAAAAACCGCGAGGAGGCCCTCCATCGCAGCGAGGAGCGCTTCCGCCTCGCCATCGAACACACCGGCCAGCTCATCTACGACTTCGACATCGCCACAGGCCGGACCGATTGGGCCGGCGCCACCCAGACCATGCTCGGCTACTCCCCGGAATTCCTCGCCGCCCACAACTCCGAATGGTGGTTCGATCAGGTGCATCCCGACGACCGCCGCACCCTCGCCACGGGCTGGGAGGCCATCGTCCGCAGCAACAGTGTCCTGCGCATCATCTACCGGTTCCGCCGTGCCGACGCCACCTGGGTCCACCTCATGGCCAACTCCGTCCGCATCGACGACTCCGCCGGCCGCCCACACCGCATCCTCGGAGCCATCGCCGATGTCACCAAACAGCAGGAGGACGCCGAGGCCATTCGGCGGCTCAACGCGGAATTGGAGCAGCGCGTGCGCGACCGCACCGCCGAACTCGAGCACCTCAACGCCGACCTGCGCGCCAGCCAGGACGACCTCGCGAGCGCCGCCGCTCGTCTCCAGGAGTCGAACTCCAACCTCCTCGCCGCCAACCAGGAGCTCGAGTCCTTCTCCTACTCCGTCTCCCACGACCTCCGCGCCCCCCTGCGCAACATCGCCGGCTTCATCGAACTGCTGCGCAAGCGCACCACCGGCCAGCTCGACCCGGAGACCGACCGCTACTTCGGCATCGTCGGCTCCGAGGCCGTCCGCATGGCCGCCCTGATCGACGATCTCCTCGCCTTCTCCCGCATCGGCAGAGCCGAGCTCCACTTCGCCCCCGTCCAACTCGCCACCCTCGTCGCCGAGGTCCAGTCCGAGCTCCAGTCCGACCTCGCCGGCCGCCAGGTCGACTGGCGCATCCAGCCACTGCCTCCGGTCCTCGGCGACAGATCCCTCCTGCGCCAGGTCGTCGCCAATCTTCTCTCTAACGCCGTCAAGTTCACACGCAAGCGCGCCCCGGCCGTCATCGAGATCGGCGTCCAAACCGCACAGCCCGGCGCCGAGCGCCTCACCTTCTTCGTTCGCGACAACGGCGCCGGCTTCGACCCCAAGTACGCCGACAAACTCTTCGGCGTCTTCCAGCGCCTCCACAACCCGCGCGACTTCGAGGGCACCGGCATCGGCCTGGCCAACGTCCGCCGCATCGTCGAGCGCCACGGCGGCCACGTCTGGGCCCAAGGCGCCCCCGACCGCGGCGCCACCTTCTTCTTCTCCCTCAAACCCGCCGCGTCTTGAACTTTCTCAGACACAGCGACTCGCCAGTCGCAACCGCGGCGATTTCCGTTTCACTAGACCACAAGTCACTTCGAACACCCGACAGCCATGCCCAAGGCCACGCGCATTCTCCTCGTCGACGATGACCCCGCCGGTGCCGAACTCACCGCCGCCGCACTCCACGAGATCGGACTCGGCGACAACATCAGCATCGCCAGCGACGGCGAAGAAGCCCTCGACTTCCTCTTCCGCCGCGGCCCCTACGCCGATGGGCCCGAAGCCCCCCCCGCCGTCATCCTCCTCGACCTGAAAAAGCCAAAGGTCGACGGCCACCAAGTGCTCCGCCCGATCCCCGCCGACCCCCGCCAGCACCGCTCCCCCCTCGTCGTCCTCACCTCCTCCGATCAGGAGGCCGATATCAACCGCAGCCGCGAACTCGGCAGCGACGCCTACCTCGTCAAACCCACCAGTATCGTCGAACTCATCGATCAGCTCGGTCGCCTTTCACCACAGTGGCGGGAGGGCGCCCCCGACGGTCCCACTCAATGACCCCAAGCGCACCCCACTCCCTGCGCATCGTCCACTTGGAAGACGATCTCGGCGCCCACGAGCTCGTGCGCGCCCTGCTCGCCGCGGATGGCATCGACGCCACCATCGAACATGTCGACGAGCCCGAGGCGTACCGCCGCGCTCTCGCCCCCAATCCGCCCGACCTCATCCTCTCCGACTTCAACCTCCCCGGCATCGACGGCCACACCGCCCTCGCCCTCAAACGCGAACTCTGCCCCGGCGTCCCCTTCATCTTCGTCACCGGCGCCCTCGGCGAGGAGACCGCCGTCGAGACCCTCCGCAACGGCGCCACCGATTTCGTCCTCAAAGGCTCCCTCGCCCGCCTCACATCCTCCGTCCGCCGCGCCATCGCCGAGACCCTCGAGCACCGCGAACGCCTCCGCGCCGAACAATCCCTGCGCGCCAGCGAGGAACGCTTCCGCCGCCTCACCGCCAACGCCCCCGACGCCATCTTCCGCTACCGCTTCGAACCCCGCCCCGGCTACGAATACATCAGCCCCGCGATCGAGCAGATCGTCGGCTACCGTCCCGAGGAATTCTACGCCGACCCCGAGCTCGCCAGCCGCATCTCCCACCCCGGCGACCGCGACGAGCTCCGCGCCATCGCCCGCAGCCGGATCGTCCCCCTGAGCATCCGCGAAATCCGCTGGATCGCCCGCGACGGCCGCACCGTCGTCACCGAGCAGCGCTTCGTCCCCGTCCGCGACGAACTCGGCCAGCTCATCGCCGTCGAGGGCATCGCCCGCGACATCAGCGACCGCAAGCAGTCCGAGGAGCAGATCCACCTCCTCTCCGAGGCCATCGAGCAGTGTCCCGTCGGCGTCTTCGTAACCGACGCCACTAACCGGATACTCTTCGCCAACACACGCCTCCAGGCCATGTCCGGCTTCGAGAGCGCCGAGCTCCTGGGCAGGGAACCATCCCTCCTCCTCGCCCCGGAGAATCCCGCCGAGCTCGGCGGCGACATTCTCCAGAGCATCCACTCCGGCCACACCTGGCAGGGCGACTTCACCTGCCGCCGCAAGACCGGAGAGAACTACACCGTGCGCGCCACCATGGCCCCCGTCTTCGACAAGGACGGCCGCGTCCGCAACTACCTCTCCATCCACGAGGACGTCACCGCCGTCCGCCAGGAGCAGGAGCGGCGCCACCAGCTCGAGGCCCAGCTCTTTCAGGCCCAGAAACTGGAGACGATCGGCACCCTGGCCGGTGGCATCGCCCACGACTTCAACAACATCCTCACCGCCATCCTCGGCTTCACCGAGATCGCCAGCCTCGCCCTCCCCGAGGACCATCCCGCCCACAACGACCTCGCCGAGGTCCGCAAGGCCGGCATGCGCGCCAAGGACCTCGTCGCCCAGATCCTCACCTTCGCCCGCCAGAAGACCGCCCAGCAAGTGCCCCTCGAGCTCGCCGCCTCGGTCGACGAAGCGCTCAAGCTCGTCCGCGCCTCGACCCCCACCACCATCGAGATCGAACGCGACCTCCAGCCCGGCCGCGTCCGCGCCGATCCCACTGCCATCCACCAGATCGTCCTCAACCTCTGCACCAACGCCGTCCATGCCATGCGCGGCAAGGTCGGCCGTCTCACCATCCGCGTCACCCCCTTCACCACCACCGAACTCCTCACCAGTACCACCCCGAAGCTCAAGCCGGGCAACTACCTCTGCCTCAGCGTCGGCGATACAGGCCACGGGATGAACGATGCCACGCTCAAACGGCTCTTCGAGCCCTTCTTCACCACGAAGAAACCCGGCGAAGGCACCGGCCTCGGCCTCGCGCTCGTCCGCGGCATCGTCAATACCCACAATGGCGCGTTGCGCATCGCCAGCCGCCTCGGCGTCGGCACCACCTTCGAAATCTTCCTGCCTGTCAGCATCGAGACCGAGCAAAAGACCGACACCCACACCCCGATCGTTCCGGGCAATGGCGAGACCATCGCCGTCATCGACGACGAGAAATCCGTCGCCACCTTCGTTGGCGCCCGCCTTGAGCAGCTCAAGTACCGCACCGTCGTCTTCAACGATCCCCGCGAAGCCCTCTCCGCCATCCACACCGAACCGCGCCGCTTCGACCTCATCGTGACCGACCTCACCATGCCGCACCTCACCGGCCACGACCTCATCCAAGCCCTCCGCACCGAGAAACTCGCCACCCCCGCTGTCCTGATGTCCGGATTCTGCAACGATGGGCTCACCGAAGACGGCATCGGCCAGCTGGGCCGCACCATCTTGTTGACCAAACCCTTCAACGGCGACGACCTTGCCCGAGCCGTCCGCCAGGCGCTCGAAAGCCCGCCGCTTTGCCCCTCATGAAAATTCGCGCTTGCGCACCCCTATGGTGCACCTAGCGTCCGCGCTCTTCTACTGGGTCCCCATCGTCTAGCCCGGTTAGGACACCACCCTTTCACGGTGAGAACCGGGGTTCGAATCCCCGTGGGGACGCCAATTTTAAAAGCCTCGTAACTTGAATGAGTTACGAGGCTTTTTGATTTTCCATAACCTCGTAGTGGCCATCCCAGTGGCCAGATCAAAAACGGAATTTGCTCAAGACGCCCAAAGACGCGCCGATGAACCAAGCGTGGATGCATTGGTCGTCCTGTGGCCGCCTTTAGCGCTGCCAAGACGGTGCTGGGGTAGAATCCGCACTGAGCGTGTCCGACTCGCGGCGTAGTCCGCATCGGCAGACAGCAGAGCTTCCTTTCGCGTCGCGCTGCCTGAAAACCTCCAAGGGGAAATTGTGGCCAAACATTGGCCAATCCTTGGGCCGTGATCGGCGGAATCTGGTCAAGGGCTCGGCGCCCAGAAGCTGGGCTCCTAAATTTCAATAAATCAATGCGATGCTTAACGAAAAAATCACTATTAACACATCAATGGGCCGCTGCATTTCGCACCCCACCCCTGCCGGCTATAGCGTAGTTGGCACAATTGGGCTTCTTGCCTTGCTGTTGCACAAATCCGGATACTACGTCGGCTACGCGGGCGGCGTCACTTCCAGTGTCGACCAACGATATGCCAAGAGCGAGGTCTACCGCCTCCGCACCGATGCGGTCCGCGAACTCGCAGATGCGATCTTGAGCGGTAAACTGGAGGAGGCGCTCAAACTCGCTGAGAGCATCGGATCTCGCGATGAAATCGGTGACATTGCCGGAGCAAACGACATCACGGTGCCAGGAGAGCACCATCGGTCCTGGGGCCGCGTTACATTCCCCGACGAGCCTCTACCTCAGGACCCAGTGCTTCACCGTCTCGACATTCTCTGTGAGGATCACTTCCTCTCTGTGCTCAACACACTGTTGACGGCCGCCAGCGAAAAGACGTGCGACCGCGACTCCTACGGTGAGCCAGTCAAATGGGAGTGTGGAATCTCCGTCGAAGATCTGGACAGCCTGGCCCGTGCCTGTGCTGAAACGTTCATCGAGAACTAACTGCCCGTCGCACTGCCAAGAAAATCCCCAAGGGGGAATTGTGGCCAAACATTGGCCAATCCTTGGGCCGTGATCGGCGGAATCTGATCAAGGGCGCCGCATGCAGAAGCCGCGCTCCAGAATTTCTCTGCGAATTTAACCAATGGCATCAGTTCGAAAAAAAGACCGGTCCCCATACTACTTCGCCTGCTTTTACGACGAGTTCGGCCACGCGAAGTGTATTTCCACAAAATCGAAAAACAAAAAGGAAGCACAGCGCATCGCCGACGCGTGGGAAGAATCGTGGCAAAAGAAAGTCACGACCTCTCAAGCAAAGGTCGTGCTCAACGACATCCTTGAGATGGTGGGCTCCCAGAAGATGACCACCAAGACTGTCGGCCAACTCTTCGATGAGTGGTTGGCAGAGAAGAAGAGTGAGGTCAGCCCCGGCACTTTTGATCAGTATACGGGCGTGCTCAAGAACGCCCGGCTGCACCTTGGAAAGGCTGTCGAGAAGGATGTTAAGGACATCAGCCGCTTCGATATTATCGCCGCCCGAACCTCCATCGCGGAGGCGATCAGCCCCTCCGCTGCGAACAAGATGCTCGATCACCTGCGCATGGTGTTCAAATACGCCATCGACAGCGAGCTGCTCGACCGGTCGCCGATGGTGAAGATCAAGAACGCCGTGATTCCTGAAGGGAGCAAGGGAACGCGACGCGGGCTCAGCTTGCCCGAGGTCCGTCGACTCCTGGCAGTCGCGTCGCCCCTTTGGCGGGGACTGATCCTCGTTGGGCTTTATACCGGGCAACGACTCGGCGACGTCGTGCGCTTGCAGTGGGGGCACCTGGTTAAGGAGATCGTGGAAGGCTCGGAGATGCATCTGATCAGCGTGCGCACGCGCAAGACGAAACGGTGGGTTCGCATTCCCGCTGCGCCTCCCTTGCTGAGCCATCTGCTTTCGATTCGGCCGAGCGATCCTAAGCCAAGTGATACGGTGTTCCCTGATGGTGTCGCGCTCCTCGACAAAAAAGGGCGCGTTGCTCGGCTCTCGAATCAGTTCTACGATCATCTTGTCTTGGCAGGGCTTGCCCAGAAGCGATCGAAGGCCAACACCGGTAACGGACACAGCCGCCGGCGGAAAGTGAATGCCTTGTCGTTTCACTGCCTGCGCCATGCAGCAACTTCGCTCTTGAAGGCCGCTGGTGTTCCGCAAGCCGTGGTCATGGACATCCTCGGCCCCGAATCGCCGGAGATCAGCGCGATGTACAGCCCCATCGACGACGCGGCCCAGTGCCAGGCCATTAACAAGATCGAGGACGTCACGAAATGACCGCTGATGATTCGCTCATACTAGCATGGCTGGAGCAGGCGCACAGCTCGTTGATCAAGGAGACTCCACCGCCCAAGTTCCTGCAAGTGTCCCAGATCTACTCGGCTTGCGATCTGCTCGGACACTACATCCTGCGTCACCTCAAGGCAGCCGAAGTTGGTCTTTGCGGGTTCGAGTCTTTCAAGCGCACTGGTGATTCGGAGAGAATTGCTTTTCGCCGGCAGAATGACGCTCAAAAGCGCCAACGGATCTTACTGAAGATGACCAGCCGGCTCGACGCGGTGCTCTTGAAGGAGGTGGAGGCGGCAGACCGTTGGGGCAAGGTGTTGGTCGCTGAACCGCACTTCGGCATCGGATACCAATCGCGTCTGCTTGCCCTCTGGGAAGAAACGAGTGTGGCTGAAAAGTTTCTACTGCTCGCTGGCGAGGAGGCAGCTCGGGAAGCGTGTGGAAATCTGACGCGTAAGGAAATTGCCGAGCTAGCTGTGATCATCTGCGGGCGTGGCACACTTCGTTCAGGACAGCGGAATCCTGATGCGGTCACCGATGCGCGGCTGATCGTGTCTATAGACCAGCTGAAGAACGCACGAAAGAAAGTCGCAACCCTTCAAACTTATCGACTCTGCCGCTATAGTTTTCCGTTGTTCGATACAGCCGCTCCGATCCCCGTATTCTTCGGCGGCCTTCAAAGGCGCGCATCGTGGATCGGGAAAACTTAAGCGTCGCTGTTTCGGGAATGGGGTAAGCGGCGAACGCCGCTTACCCCACTTTCATTATTGGGAGATCCTCGACTGTCGCCGACATCTATGGCCGTGAAAACGTCCATCGCATCTCCACCCCAAGACACC
>CAZXHR010000032.1:0-28095 GCA_964640465.1 uncultured Opitutaceae bacterium | reverse complement strand
CCGCCAATCCCGCCGCCACGCCCGCCGCGCGCGCCCTGCTCGACCTGCTCCGCACGATGGAGACACGCCGCGAGCGCCGCATCCTCTCCGGCCAGTTCACCGGCTTCTGGAACCAGCTCAACGCGACGTTCCCCGACGAGATCCAGGCGCAGACCGGCCAGCGGCCAGCGCTGGTCGGCGTCGACTACTCCGCACTCGAGCACGGCGGGATCGACTTCTCCGCACCCAACCGCACCGCCCTCGCCCACGCCCGTGCCGGTGGGCTGGTGACCGTGAGCGCGCACCTCTTCAACCCCGCCAACCCCGCCGGCTACGGCCTGCGCGACCGGGACGTCGATCTCGCCGCGCTACTCGTCCCCGGCACCGACACCCACCGCCGCTGGATCGCCGAGCTCGACACCATCGCCGCCGGCCTGGCCGAGCTGCGCGACGCCGGCGTTCCCGTGCTCTGGCGACCGTTTCACGAGATGAACGGCGGCTGGTTCTGGTGGGGCGCGCAGGATCCGGCAACATTCCACCGCGTCTGGCGCCACATGTTCGACTACTTCACCACCGCCAAACACCTCGACAACGTCCTCTGGGTCTACAGTCCCAACCACGCCGCCGACACCACCGCGCACTATCCCGGCGACGCCTTCGTCGATATCGTCGGGATCGACGCCTACACCGACCACGTCGACCCCGAGCACATCCTCGGCAGCGCGGCGCTCATGGCGCTGAACAAACCCTTCGGCTTCGCCGAATTCGGCCCGCACGCCCCCGCCAATCCGCCCGGCGACTACGACTACCGCCGCTTCCTCGACGGAGTGGAGAGACACTTTCCGCGCACCGTCTTCTTCCAGAGCTGGGACGACAACTGGAGCCCGCTCCGCAACCGCTTCGCGAAGGAGTTCTTCGCCGACCCGCGCCTGCTCAACTGCGCGGACCTGCCGCCGCTCGCCACCCCGTAGCGAAACGCGGGGGCGTTTCGGCTCCCCACGCAGTATTCCCGCGTAGCGATGCCCGTGAGGGCATCGGCCGCGCCCGGTTCGAAGGCCGCACGGCCTTCGCAACGCCCGCATCAGGCCGACTCAAATCCGTGGCGAAACGCGCCAAGCGTTTCGGCTCCGCCCGGCCCGAAGGTCTCACGGCCTTCGCTGCGGCACCCCGCATGCGTTCACAGATTGTGCCGTTGATACCGCAATCTGCTCCTCCGATTGTTTCCCTTCCTCCATGTCCTCGTTTCGTGAAGCCCTGCGCGAACTGCGCCCGACCCTCCGCCTGGCCCTGCCGATCACGGCAGGCAACGTCGGCCAGATCCTCATCGGACTCACCGACAGCATCATGATCGGCCGCGTGGGCGCCGTGCCGCTCGCCGCCTCGGCCTTCGCCGGCGCCGTCTTCGGTGTCGCCTTTCTCCTCGGCATCGGCCTGCTCACGCCGGTGGCCGTCCGTTCCGCCGAGGCGCATGGTGCCGGCCGTTCGCGCGACGCCGGCGAGACGCTCCGCCACGGCCTCGTGCTCGCCACGGCAGCCAGCCTGCTGCTCGCCACCGCGCTCACCGGGCTAGCCGGCCACCTCGCGCTCTTCGGCCAACCGCCGGAGGTCGCCGCAGCAACACAGCCCTACCTCGTCATCGTCGCGTGGTCGTTGCTGCCGGGCCTCGGATTCCTGGCGGTGAAAAACTACTACGAGGCGCTGCACCGCCCGTGGACGCCACTCTACTGGGTCCTCGGCGGCCTGCTCCTCAACATCTCCCTCAACTGGGTGTTGATCTACGGCCACTTCGGCGCGCCCGCCCTCGGGCTCGTCGGCGCCGGCTGGGCCACGTTCATCTCGCGCTTCGCACTGTTCGCGGGGCTGTGCTGGCAGCTGCAGCGCAGCCTCAGCCTCGGCCCGGCACGTCCGCCGCGCTGGCTCGCGCCGCTGCGGCGCAGCGAACTTGCGGCCCAGTTCTCCCAAGGCTGGCCGGTCAGCCTGCAGCTCTTCTTCGAGTCGTCGCTGTTCTCGATCACCGCAATCTTCATGGGCTGGCTCGGCACCGTGGCGCTGGCCGCGCACCAAGTCGCCCTCAACTGCGCCGGCACCACCTTCATGTTCCCGCTCGGCCTCTCGCACGCGCTGGCCGTGCGCCTCGGGCACGCCCGCGGTGCGGGCGAGGCCCACCTGCTGCGCCGGATCGGCTTCGGCGGCATCGGCGCCGGCGTGGCGCTCATGGCCTGCTTCGGCGTCGTCTTTCTCCTCGCCGGGCCGCTCATCGCGGGCGGCTTCATCCACGATCCCGAGGTCGTCGCTCTCGCCACGCAGCTGCTCATCGTGGCCGGATTCTTCCAGATCTTCGACGGCACGCAGGTCACCGCCATGGGCGCGTTGCGAGGACTCGCCGACGTGCGTACACCGACGGTTATCACCTTCTTCGGCTACTGGCTCTGCGCCGCGCCGGCGGCATGGATGCTCGGCTTCCCGCTTGGCTTCGGCCCTGTCGGCGTGTGGTCGGGCATGTCCGTCGGACTGTTCCTCTGCGCGCTCCTGCTCATCGCCCGCTTCGCCGGGCTCACGCGAATGCAACGCGGCTGATCTACTCGGCAGACGACAGAAGATAACGAAGAGAACTACGGACCCAAGATGAGGGGAATAGCCCGCCAACTGGCTGCGCGCATTCCGTTCACCTGCCAAGGAAGCCCATCATCCCCTCGATTGGGGCGTCTCCGTTCGGGACTTCGTTTCCTTCGTTACCTTCTGTCGGTGTCCGAAGCATCTTCGCTCAAAGGGATGCTGCGCCGAGCGCGCTATGCGTTTCGCGCTCGCGCCGGCACCGCGCGCCGATTTTCCTCGGCGCCATGTCGGCCGAGCCGCCCAAGTCCATCGTCGCCGCGCTCAGCTTTGTCGGCCGCAGCGGCGGCGCGGTAAAGTCGCTTCCCGGTTTCCAGAAGGGCCGCCACACCCTGCCGACCGCTGTCAACGCCGCCACATCGGCCTTCCTCGCGAAACTCTGCGAAGCCGAGCTCGTGGAACAGGCAGAGACGTTCTTCCAGCGCACACGCGAGGCGCTCGGCTACAAGCGCCGCGAGCTCTCGCTCTCCGTCTCCAGCCCTTCGGCACTGCTCACCGCGAAGGATTTCGCCTTCGAACTCACCTACGCCCTTGAGCCCGACGATCCCGCGCGCTACAGCGTCACCCACACGCTGCGCGACCTGCGCGACGCCGAGATCGTGCGCCGGACCGAGTTCGACACGGTGTTCGCCGGCGTCTTCACCGATCTTTCCTTCGCACTGCGCAAGGGCGTGCGCGTCGAGGCCGTGATCGACATGGTCGAGGCGCTCGACGCCGACGCCGGGCTCGCCGTCGCCTACCCGTCCGACTGCCGCGACTGCACGCTCACCGTGCCCGACGTGGCCGCCGAGGTGCGCTGCAATGGCGCCACGCTGGACCTCGTCTTCCCCTCCGCCGGCTCGCCCGCGGAGCTGCTCGACGGCTTCGCCGCCGTGCGCGCCGCCTTCTCGCTCAGCCCCGGGCTGTCCGCGCTGCTCGGATAAGGCGCGCGGCACGCCCCTTCGCGGGCTCGACGCTGCACACCGGGGCGCCCATCCTCGCATCCATGACTCCTCAGCGCCGCCGCTCGCTCGCCGCCGCCTACACCGCCCTCGCCGGCGGACTCGATACCCTTGCCGGGCTCGGTTTCGTGTTCGCACCCGAGCTCACGCTGGCCGCGATGGGCGCCGATCCCGAGATGGAGGCCGACACGTTCTTCCTCTCCTTCGTCGGCGTTTTCGTCGCATCGGTCGGCCTCGGCTACCTCTGGGCGCTCTGGCGGTGGTTGAAACGCGGTGATACCGGTTTCCTCCGCTCTGTCTGGCGGCTCACTATCCTTTTCCGCCTCGCCTCGGGGATATTCTGCACGTTGAGCCTCCTCAACGGAGATCTCGACCTTGGCTGGCTCGGCGTGCCGCTCGCCGACTTCGCCTTCGCCGCCGTCCAGATCTGGCTGCTGCGCGCCGGCTGGCCCGAGTTGGAAAGCAGCCGAGCCACCCCAGTCGGCGCACAACCCGGCAAAGTCCACTAGCAAAACACCTATCGGCGCAGCGTGCTGAAAACCACCCTGTCGCCCGCGGCGGACTGCACCAGCCGCCTCGTCTCGTGCACGCGGCCGGCCACCGTCAGCGAAGCGGCATTCTCCGGATGCACGATGGAGCAGACCTGCGCGCAATCGGTGTTCGCAAAGGCCCAGTCGCGGCAGGCGCGCGCCGCCTCCGTGGCGAGCCCGCGTCGGCGCTGCGCGGGGTGGATGTGGTAACCAATCTCCAGCCACCACTCGCCTTCCACCGGTTGCCAGGTCAGCCCCGCATCGCCGACGAACGTCCCGTCGCCGAGCAGTTCCAGCGCCCACAGCCCGTAGCCGTGCTCCTCGTAGTTGCGCAGGTTCCACTCGATCCAGCCGACAAGCTTCTCGCGTCGCCCGTGCCCGGGGTAGAACCGCCGCGCGTACGGATCGCCGAATACCGCGGCCAGCGCCGCGGCATCGTCGGGCCGATAGCACCGGAAACCCAGGCGCTCGGTGCGGAGAAGATAACGCGGCTGTTCCATGCGCCCAGGCCGACGAAATCGGCATCCCGCCCGCAGGCTCAGCCGTCCTGCAGGCCGAAGACCTGCTGACCGGCTCGGAACGGCGACGCCGGCAGGCCGGCGGCGTTGAAGAGGTTGCAGTCGGGGACGTTCGCCCAGCCGTAGCGCACCGCCACCGGCGCGGCGACCGCGGGCGAGTTGAGCTCGACCGTCGCGCCGACGATCCGCGCGGTCGCGGGATGGAAGACACCGTCGGCGCCGGCCACCTCGAAGCCGCGCAGCGCGCCGCCAGGGGCGACGAGCCCGCCGCCGAGATGCGTGAAGCTCACGACAGCCTTGCCGCCCTCGAACTTCGCCGCGGCAAACGCGGGGCCCGAGTACTCGACGTTCTCGCCGTAGGCCAGAGCGCGCGCGGCGAGCGCGAGCCGCTCGCCCATCGGGCGCTTGTCGGCGGGATGAATATCCTCGGCGTCGCCGCAGTCGGTGGTGACGACCATCGCCGTATTCTTCGTCTCCTGCCAGATTTGGAACTGCGCCTCGCGGATCTCGGGCGACATCTCCTTGAACGGTGCGATCTGCACGAAGAGGAACGGGAAATCGCCCTGTCCCCAGCCGGAGCGCCAGTCGGCGATCGTCGCAGGCAACAGCCGGCGGTACTCCTGCGGCGCACTGTTGTTGGCCTCGCCCTGGTACCAGAGCGCGCCGCGGATGGCGTAGGGCTGGAGCGGAGCGATCATCGCATTGTGCAGGACCGTCGGCACACCTGAGCCCATGCCGGGATTCACCGGCGGCTTGCCGGTCGCGGCCAGCGTCGCCGAGACCTTGCGCAACCACGCGCCGGAGAGCGGCACGGCCTCGCCCGCGGCCGGCCGGAGCACCATCTGCGCGGGCTTGCCCCAGAAACCGCCGCCGCCACCGGTATCCAGCACTCGGACGGCAATGACGTTGCGCCCAGCGCGGAGCACGCCGGCGGGCACCCGATACGAGCGCGGCGTGCTGTAAAAGCCGGTCTCACCCACCTCGACGCCGTTGACCCAAGTCGTGTCGATGTCGTCGATGGCACCGAGATCAAGCGTGGCCTCGCCAGCGGCGACCGCGGCAGGAAGATCGAACTCCCTGCGCAGCCAAACGATGCCGTCGAATCCCGGCAGGCCGGACTGCTCCCAAAGGCCGGGCTCCTCGCTCTTCGTCCAGCCATCGGTCGGGAGCACATCGGCGCTCCATGGCGTGGCGGCCGAAGTGCCGGCATCGTGTTTGCGGCACCATTGCGCAAGCGATTCGTGATAGCGTCGGGCGGCTCCGGCCGGATCGCGGCTCTGCTCGGCCAGTAGCGCCAGCGTTTGCTCGAAGCCCGGCAACGTGGCAAGGGTACGCGCACTCGTCCACGACTCTGCCGGCGTGCCGCCCCAGGCGGTGTGGATCAGTCCCACGGGCACGCCGCGCGCCTGCATCAGCGCCCGGGCGAAGAAGTAGCCGACAGCGGGGAAGTCCGGCGCCGTCTCCGGCGTGCAGACCGTCCACGAGCCTTTCACCTCGGCGAGCGGCACGGCCGATGTCACCTCAGGCACGTAGAAATCGCGGAGCTGCGGGAGGTTCGCGGCAGCGGTTTCGCGCTCCCAGCCGATGATCGGCTTCTGCCCCGGGCGGGGTCCGAGCTGGCGCTCCATGTTCGACTGGCCGCCGCAGATCCACACCTCGCCCACAAGCACGTCCTGGAACGTCACGGTATTGGTACCGCGGATCGTGAGCGTGTACGGTCCGCCCGCCGGCAACTCCGGCAGGCGCACCAGCCAGCGTCCGTCCTTCGCGACCGCCTCGGCCGTGCGCCCGGCGATCTCGACGACGACGCGCTCGCCCTCGTCGGCCGTGCCCCAGACCGGGACCTCGCGGTTCTGCTGGAGGACGGCGTGGTCGCAGAAAAGCGGATTGGGCCGCACAGCAGCGGTGAGTTGCGGAGTGATCAACGCGACCGCGCCGAAAGTGCCGGCCAGGGGAAGAAAGCGTGGAACAGCCATGCCCGAGTGAAACGCCACCGCCGTGCTGCTGGCAAGCCACAGAACGCCCACCGCCAGTCAGGGGCGCCGCGCTGGACTCCCTCGGCCGTGTGTGTACTTGTTGAATCCGCGCTCCGCCCCAACCCATGCCATCATCCCACAGCACCTCCTGGTACGGCTGGAAACCGGATCGACCCGATCCGCGCGACAAGCTCTACGCCGCGATCGCCCGTCCGCCGAAGCGGCTGCCCGGGCGCGTCGACCTCCGCCCATGGTGCCCACCAGTCGAATGCCAGGGCTCGATCGGCAGCTGCACCGCGCACGCGCTCACCGGCAACCTCGAGTTTCTCGCCCGCCGCTCCGGCCGCCGCATGCGCCATCTCAGCCGCCTCTTCGTCTACTACAACGCCCGCGTGCTCGAGGGCACCGCCGCCACCGACGATGGCGCCATGATCCGCAACGGCGTAAAGACGCTGGTCAAGCTCGGCGTCTGCCACGAGACGCTCTGGCCCTACAAGGTCCGCCGTTTCGCCCAGAAACCGTCGCAGCGCTGCTACGCCCAGGCCTCCGACCATCAGGTGACCAGCTACCACCGCGTGCGCGGCCTAGCGGAGATGCGCCAGTGCCTCGCCGAAGGATTTCCCTTCGTCTTCGGCCTGACGACCTACGACGGATTCGAGAGCGACGCGGTCGGCCGCACCGGCGTCCTCCATCTGCCCAAGCGAGGCGAGAAGGAATGCGGCGGGCACTCCGTCTGCGCCGTCGGCTACGACGAGCGCGCGAAGCGATTCCTCATCCGCAACTCGTGGGGCGCAGACTGGGGCCGCGCCGGCTATTTCACCGCGCCATACGACTACCTCGCCAACCCGAAGCTCGCCGACGACTTCTGGACCCTGCGTGCCTTCGAGGGGGAGTGAAGCCGCGCAGAAAACCCCTGCAGTCCAACGGCGTCGCTCGGCCTCACCCTTTCGGCGTGGGCATGGTATGCCGCATGAACGCCGCATTGAGGGCACGCATCGCGGTCCAGTCCTGCAGATAGTCGAAAGCGGCGAACTGGTGCACCGTGACGATCAGCCAGAAGATGAGCCCGAAGCGGATCTTGCACGTCTTGTGGCGGAAGTGCTTCTGCGCGAGATAGGCGCCCGGCCAACCGCCGAGCACCGACACGAGATGCAGCGTGCTCTCCGCCACGCGCCATTGCCCATGCTTGGCGCGGAGCTTGTCGAGCCAGTACATCAGGAACGCGATCGTCGACATGCCCACCGCACAACCGAGGACCAGCCGCCAATCGTTGCGGTCAACCAGCTTCCAAGTCGCCAATCCTGGCGCCGTAAGCAGCACGGCCAGGACCACCAAGTGAACGAGCCGGATACGGCCGCCGTCGTTGTGATGCTCGACCTGCTGGGCGCAGAGACCGCCCTCGGCATCCCTGCCAAGCCGGAATTCGACGACATCGCCCACCTCCGGTCGCTTGTGCATCACGATGAACTCGGATCGCTGGACCGCGATGCGGTGCTTCTCGAACAGCAGGAATCCGCACCCTCTGGCCTTGTCCCATTCGACAATGCGCGCGGTAAGCTTGATGGCGGAACCCGAGTCGGACGATGCGGGGACGGAGGAACTGCGGTAGTCGGGGCTGACAGCGTAGGCCATGGCGCCACAGGATCGTCAGCACATCGGCACGGGCAACACCGGATTTTCCCATGCCTCGCCCGGCAGCCCTGCCTATTTTACGATCCATGCAGAGCGATCTCTGCAGCCCCTCGCGTTCGGTTCCAAACCGCAGATTCCGGAGCATGGCCGCATGGGGCTTTCGACCGTTTACCTTCACGGCCGTGAAGGTAAACGGTCGGAGTGCGCTTTGGGCACTCGGGCATGAGGGCGGCGGCCGGGAACGAAACCATACTGTGGCGGGAGGAGGGAGGCGTCGCGCGAAAATGGCCCGGGCCCGAGTGCACGGGGTGCGGGCAGGTTCACGAGCTTCGACAGTTTGGGTTCACGGTCGTGAGGGTAAACGGTCGGGACGGACCACGGCTTTCCGCCATGACCATCGGCTCCGTGGTGGGCTCGCAGGGGCTCGTGCGTCGTTCCCCTCGGATGCTAAGCCCAAATCGGAAAGACGCACCGCGTTGCCCTGCTTCCATTGCCGACCAAAGCGGAGCTTCGCCCTTCCGGCTCCTGATCTTCTCGGAGTTCCAGCCGGCTCCGCTTGCCGTTCCTTCGGTCGCGTCGCAGCCGCGTCTGATTCATCTGCGGCGAATCCTCGGCACCAGGAGAACCCCTGCGGCCTGAACAAGCCCAGGCCCTACAACCGGCGGTTGGGACAAAGCCAATGTCGATCACACACCTCACTCCGCCTTCGCCAGGCTCACGTACATCGTGAACTCGCCGGCCGCGCCGGCCTGCCACTGCGGAGAGAACTGCTCGATCTCCACCACCGGCCCCTGCGGATTGCCGATGTAGACCTGGGTGTAGAAACCGTCGTCGGGCGTCGCCGCCACCGGGCCGCGGCTCTCGCCGCACTCCAGCGACAGCCGGTACTCGCCCACGCGCGCCACAAGCGTCTGCGGCGGAAAGGCGAGTTTGTCGGACTTGTCGGCGATGGAGATCACCACGCCGCCGGACACTTCCTCCACGCCGGCAGGCAACGGCAGATCGGGCTGCATGTTCGGACCGACCGCGCCGCCCACGCGGAAATACCCGCGCGGCCACTTCGCGCTCGGCGCCGGTCGCAGCTCGACCTTCGTGTCGGGCGGCGTCTGCATAATCTGGATCACCTGCACGGCGCGCGTGCCGCCGGCGGCCACGGACACGCGGCAGGCCAGGCGGTCGCCGGCCGGCTCGTAGATACGGGTGAGCCGTGGGTAGCCGTCGCCGGCATCGGGCATGAGCAGCTCGATCCGGTTGCCGGAGACCTTCACGATCTCGGCCGCGGAGAACTCCCAGGCATTCGGCGGCGGCCAGACCCAGAGCGACTGCGGCCCGAGCCAGACGCGGTGGCCGCTCCAGCCCATGCGGTCGGCGCGCGTGACCGTCTCCAGCATCAGGTTGCGGGCGCCCGCCTCGGCGGGGCCGAAATGCACAAGCCGACCGCGCTCCACGGAGACGATCGCGCGCCACTGCGCGGTGACCAGCTCGTAGGCGCGTTCGCCGTGCCAAGTGGTGCCAGACCACGTCGAGACAACCGCCTCGGGCGGGGCGGCCTTGACGACGACATGCGCCACACAAGCGGCGAGGGCGAGGCCGCCGAGGATGGCTAGTGAAAGATTCATCGATTGGGTGTGTTGAGTAGGTGATCGGCCGCAAGCACCAGGAACAGGTAGTCGGTGGTGCCTCCGCCGAGGACGTATTCCGTCTGTTGCCAGAGGTAGGGCCACTCGAGCAACTCGGGAAAATCGGGCCGGATGAGCGCCGTGCCGGAGACGGTGCCGCCGGGGATGTGCGAGCGGTCGGCGCGGTTGAAGCCGTACGCCTCAGTCACCGAGCGCGAGCCCACGCCGGAGACGAACGACGCGGTATTCGGACCGGGGTGGCAGCCGAGGATGAAGTCGAGCGCATGCAGCATCGCCTCGCCGTCGAAGACTTCCGGGAACGCGCGGTGCAGGAAATACTGCTCCACGCCGAAACTCTGGATCTGCCAGCCCGCGCCCCAGATCGCGGGCTCGTAGGGCACGCCGTACGGCGTCGCCTTCTCGCGCTCGGCGAGCTGCGTGCGGTAGACCTTCGCGGCCTCGGTCACTTCGCGGGTGAACGCCGCATCGCCGATCGCGGTCAGCGCCCGGCCGACGATCCACGCCACGCGCGGGAAACGCGGCGGCAGGCCCTCGCCGCGGATGTTGGCGCAGATCGCCTCGCGCTGGGAAAGGAGATAGTCGGCGTAGCGCCGGTCGCCGGTGGTGAGCAGCAGCTCGACGGCGAGCGGGATGCGCATGCTGGGCAGGAACTTCATCCACGGTTCGCGCGGCCCCTTCGTCTCGTCGGCGGTGGCCCAGAGTTTCTCGGAAACCTGGAGACACTCGGCGGCGAGCGGGGCGTTGCTGGCGCGCAGCACGCGCGCGGCGGCGGCGAGGCCGGCGGCAGTCTGGAGTTCGCGGAACGGATTCTCCTCGGTGAAGACCCAGCGGTCGTCGGGCGAGCCGGTCACGCCGCCGTCGATGGGCAAGGCAACCGCGGCGGACTTCGGATCGAAGACGGCGTTGTCCGTCTGCATCGAGAACGCGCCGAGGTGCACGTACTGCCGTTTCGTGGGCACGATGATGCCGCGGTAGAAACGCCCCATCGAGCGGTAGCCACCGAGGACGGTGAGCAGGCCGTGCTCGATCTGCTGGAGCATGTCGGGCCGGCCGTCCGGCCGCTGGATCTCGACCGTGCGGTGCTCCTGGTCGATGGTGGTGGCGTCGTAGTCGACGCCGAAAGCTTCATACGCAAGCGCGAGGCCGTGGACGGTGCCAATCTGCGACTCGATGCGCAGGTCGTCGTCGCCGGCGTCGTGCCAGCCGCCGCGGTCGAGCCCGGGCACGTGGTCGCCGGGCTTGAACTTGCAGAGCGTGGACGGCCCCTGGCGGTAGCCGTCGAAAAGCGTGAGGTCGACAGGCGCCATGCGGGCGTCGTCGAGGTGGCAGGAGCCGTGCCAGACGCGGTAGCGGTCGTTGATGCGCATGTGGCACATCTGGATCGGCAGGAAGTATTCGAGAGTCGGTTGCCAGACATGCCGCGCGTAGACGTCGGCCGCAATGCGGAAGGGGTTCGAGCGCACGTCGCCGAAGCTCACGACGTACAGCCCGGTCTCGGCGACGGAGGTGAAGTCGAGGCGCAGGTAGTCGTAGCGGAGGAAGCGACCCCAGCTCTCGGGCTTGGCCTCGAGCACCGGCGTGAGCGTGCCATCGGCGCCGAGGCGGGAGACGACGACCGGCGGGCGGCGCGCATCGCGGCGGTCGAGCTCGATCACAGCCCACTTCTTCTGCACGGGATGGTAACCGACCTGCGAGACCTGCACGACCGGCGCGGCCGTCCACCCGGGGATCGCGTGCGGGGTGACGAGCCAGTCGATCGCGCCCTTCGTCGCGCCGCGGGCAACGGTCGAACGGACGACGAACCAGCCGTTGTTGTGCTGCGAACGGCCGTCGACCAGCTCGAGATCGCCGGGGCCGTCGTTGCGGATGGTCGTGCGGAGCTCGTCGCTCTCGCCGGCGAGGGTGAGCGTGCGCCCAGTCGCCAGAGCGTCCTGACAGTACTCGCCGGAGGCGTCGAGCGCGCCGGGGCCGTCGGGCTGGAGCGGGAAGACGCCGGTCCGGTTCTCGGTGGCGAAGGACTTGCCGAAGAGTAGGCCCGGGAAGAGCTCGAGGTTGAAGCCCACCTTGCCGATCCACGCGTCGGGCAGGGGCGCGTCGAGGTCGACGAGGATGCGGAAGGAGGAGCCGCCGGCGGGGACGACGCGCACGGTGTAGCCAAATTTCAGATCCGGGTACTCGATCGGGTTGAAGCCCTTGCGGTCCTTCGACTCGTCGGGAAACGCGCAGTGGACGCGGATCTCGCCGGTGGCGCGGTCGACCTCGCGTTTGCCTACGACCGGCGTGGGTGCCCACTGGCCGGGTGTGCGGGCGAGGCGCAGGTCGCCGTTGGTGGCGAGGCGCCGGCCGTTGAGGATGATGCCCACACCGCCCTGGTGGCCCTCCGGATAGGTGTCGTGCGCGAGCATCACGTTGAGCCCGGGCATTTCGAGGTATTCGAGGTCGTTGAGGGCGAGCGGCGCCGGCTCGGCCGCCGGCAATGCGGCGGCCAGGAGCACGGCACACACGGCGGAGGGGAGACGCAGTGTGGTCATGGCGGAGTTAACTGGATGGTTTTCGGTCGGAACTCAGGGCGCGAGCTTCACGGCAAGGGGCTTGCCGTCGTAGCGGACGGTGCGGTCGGGCGCGGCGTCGAAGGCGAACGCGACGGGTTTTCCCGGCCGCGTGACCACGATGTGGATCGTGCGCTCGGCGAGCATGCCGGGGAACGCTCCGGTACGGGCGCCGATCGTGAGCGTCTGCTTCGCGTCATCCCAGTGCAGCGGGATGCGCGCGAACTCGCCGCGCTCGTAGCCGTAGCTGGCACCGTCGTCCTCGTAGAGGGTGAAGTCGCCGTCGGCACCGGCATAAACGCGCAGCGTGAGCGGGTCGGCAGGTTTCTCGTCGGCGTACTGGAGCTCGGGACCGACGGGCAGGATCGCGCCGGCGCGGACGTGCAGCGGCATCTCGTCGTACGGCGCGGGGGCGTCGACGGCCTTGCCGCCACCGACGGACTTGCCGGTCCAAAACTCGTACCAGCCGCCGGGCACGGCGGGAAGTTGCACAGTGCGGCTGCGGGCGCGGTAGGTCGTCACCGGACTGACGAGCAGCGACGGGCCAAAGACGTACTCGTCGGTGATGCCGCGCAGGGCGGCGGCGTCCGGGAAATCCAGCACAAGCGGGCGCATGAAGCTCGCGCCCTCGTGGGTGACGGCACCGGCGACCGAGTAGATGTACGGCAGCAGGCGGTAGCGGAGCCGGTCGGTCTTGAGCTGCGCGGCGTAGGCCGGGCTGGTCTCGCCGCCGAACTCCCACATCTCGCGATAGGGGAACTCGCCGTGGACGCGCATGATCGGCACGAACGTGGCGTACTGGAGCCAGCGGGTGTTGAGCTCGGCCCACTCCTCGCGATCTGCGGGAGCGACATCCTTCGCGTTGAAGCGCGCGGGGACGGCGAAACCGCCGCTGTCCATCGTCCAGTAGGGCAGGCCGGAGAGCGAGAAGCCGAGGCCGGCCGGGATCTGCTTGGCGAAGGCGGTCCACGTCGAGGTGATGTCACCGGACCAGACGGCACCGGCGTAGCGCTGCTGGCCGGCGAAGCCGGAGCGGGTGAGAATGAAGACGCGCTGGTCGGGCTTGGTGGTGCGCTGGCCCTCGTAGACGGCGCTGGCGTTGAGCATCGGGTACGCGTTGAGCTCGCGGGCGGAGATGCCGGCGGCGGTGGGCATCGAGTACTTGCGGTTGCCATCCAGCGTCGGCACGGGGAGCACGTCGGGCTCGCTGCCGTCGAGCCACCAGGCGTCGACCTTCTTGGAGAAGAGCGCGCGGTCGACCTGCTTCCAGAACAGCTCGCGCGCGGCGGGATTGAAGGCGTCGTAGAAGGTGTAGTTGTGGCCGAGCCAGTCGTTGACCTGCTCGTCGAGGTTGGGCTGGAAGAGGAAGCCGCGGGCCTGCATCTCCTCGAAGGTGCGCGTGGTGCGGTAGAACTTCGGCCAGACGGAGATCATCAGCCGGGCATTGCGCTCGTGGATGCCGCGTATCCAGCCAGCGGGATCGGGGAAGCGCTCGGGGTCGAACTCGTGCGAGCCCCAGCCGTCGGCGTTCCAGTAGAACCAGTCCTGCACGATCACGTCGAAGGGGATGCGGCGGCTGCGGAAGCCGTCGACGATGTCGAGGCTCTGCTGCGCGGTCATGTAGCGTTGGCGCGACTGCCAGAGGCCGAACGACCACTTCGGCATCAGCCGCGCCGGGCCGGTGAGCCAGCGGTAGCCGGCGATCACGGCATCGGGCTTCGCGCCGTGGATGAAGTAGTAGTCGATGCCGTCGCCGACCTCCGACCAGAGCGAGGTGTCGGCGGAGGCGGCCGGGGTTTTCCAGCGGAGCTGGACCGTGGGCGAGTCCTCGCTGCGCACCCAATCGACGCGGAGGGAGTGGCGGCGGCCGGCCTCGAGACGGACCTTCGCCTGGTCGAGCCCAGCCAGCCAGCCCTGACGCCAGTGATTGGCGATCGGGCGGCCGTCGACCCAGATTTTGACGTCACCGTTGGAGAACGACTGGAAGAGGAACTCACCGCTCTCCTGCGGCACGATGCTGCCTTCCCAGCGCACCGAGATCGGACCGGTCACTTTGAGCGAGGGATGGACGTAGGTGTTGTAGACCTCGTCCTTGTCGACCCCGTCGGGGATCTTGGCGAGCTGCTGGTGCTCGTCGCGCGGCGGCGCGACGATGTCGACCGCCGGGACGGTCGCCTCGGCCGTCTGCTTCGAGAAATCGTCGCCGGCGAAATAGCGGACGGTGAGGCCGCCGGGGCGGCCGGAGGCATCGAGCAGCTGCGCAGCGGGCATCGGCTCAAACTCGCGGATGTCACCGAAACGCGTGTACGCGGCATTGTCCCACAGCAGACCGTAGCCGCGGCTGGAGAGCAGGAACGGGATGGCGACGGAGGTGTTGTGCTGCCAGAGGTCGATGTCGTGGCCCTTGATGTCGAGGAGGCCTAGCTGGTGGTTGCCGAGGCCGTAGAGCGACTCGTCGGCCTGCACCTGCCAACGCTGGCGCACCTGCAGCACCTTCTGCCCCTGCACCTCCGCCGGGACAAGCGTGCGCCCGCCGACGACCTCGCTCGTAATCGGCCGGCCAGCGGCATCGGCAAATGCGACGGTGCCGGTGGCGGTGTCGACGCGAACCTGGAGGGCGGCGGTCTTGAGCACCAGCGCCTTCGGTTCTTCGGCGACGGACCATTCGGTCGCCACCGGCTTGCGCGCCGGATCGATCATCGCGCCCTGGTGGGCGAAGAAGGTGCGATCGGGCGAACAAGTGACGCGGACGATGTCCGGCGTGCAGACCTGAAGGCGCAACCAGCCTTCAGGCACGGGGAGCACGACACTATCGGCGGTTTTCTCGAAGGAGGCAGCGGTCCCGGCACCGGCGACGGCAAACGCGGGAAGCGCAGCAAGAACAAGCCCAAGGGCGAAGCGAAGGAGCATGGCGATAGATTGGGGTGGGCAAGCAGTGTCGCCTGCCCCTGCCCCGCGCCAAACGAAATGCGGCCGGGCGGCGCGCTGCGGCGCGGAATTAATGCGGGCAGGAGTATTCCCCGGGAGGCTCGGCTCCGCCGTGGCACGGGGCGCGCGCCCAGTGGAGGTGTTCGCGAGAACAGCTCCACCACCCCACGCACTACCGAGCGTCGCCGCCAGCGGCATCGCCGTTCTCACGAACAGCGCTACAGCCAAAAGCGCCGAGATCAGAGTCGGTTCCGCTCGTTCGCCGCCGGTAGATCGACACCCTCACGGGTGGCGCAACGGAACCCAGGCTTCGGCATTGCAGCTGGTGCCTCAGGCTTCGACGCTCTGTCCTCCGCCTTCTATCGTCTGCTATCGGTCTTCCCGCTGGCTACCAGCGGTACAGCACGCCGAAGTCGAGGGAGACGGCATCGCCCCCCGAGCCGCCGGAATACTCCGTGCGCAGCGTGGCGGACACTCGCTCGTCCAGGCGCGCCTCGAGATCCAGCCCGGCATCGAAGCGGTCGGCGCCGAGCTCCAGCCCGGTGAGCCGGTAGCCGCCCGCAACTCCGGGGAAAGAAGCGATGGCACGTGCAGCCTTGTCGCCGAACTCTCGCGACCAGCCGCCGCGCAGCCGCGCGCCGAGGATTCGCCCGAGCCCGAACCGCCAGCCCAGGCCCAACGCGGCCCGCGCCGAATCGCAGTCCTCGAAGTCCACGGCCAGGTCGAGCCGCCCGCCGTCGCGCTCGGCGACGGAGTCGAAGGAAACATGGGCGAACTGCACCGCGACAAACGGCTGGAGCACCCCGTAGCGCCCGAGCCCGAAGGTGTAGCCCTTCTCGACATAGCCGGCGAGCTGCGCGCTGTCGGTCTCGGCCCGCGCGACGACCGCCGGTTGCACGCCCAAGACATGCGTCCGCGCGACCGCCGCCTGGCGGACGATGTCGTGCCGTCCCACGCCGTAGGCGATGCCGGCGTGGCAGTAGTCTCCGGCGTCGTTGTAGCGGACGAAGAGCCCGAGGTCGCACGAATCGGTATCTACCTTGTCGGGATGGGAGTTCGTTGCCTCGCCGTCGCCGGCGTTCACGAAGCCGCCCACCACCCAGCGTTCGCCGAGCTGGCGGCCCGCTCCGACCAGCGCGCTGCGAGTCTTGACGTCGATATCGGCCGAAGCGTCGTCCGCATAGTCGGCATCGGTGCCGCCGACGCGGGCGAAGGTGTACCAGCCGGGCGTCGCGCCGGCCGGCACAGTGTCCGCGGGTCGCAGGATGGCGGCCACACCGGAGAGCGTCCGCGCGAGGCGTTCGCGCTCAAGCTCGACCAGCGAGGGATAGATCTCGCCGCTCAACCGCTCCAACGAGAGGTTCAGTTCGGCATCGGAGGCGATCAGGTTCAGCCCGGCGAGCAGATCCTGGAACGAGCTCTCGCCTGAGCAGGTGCCGAGGTGGCGGCCCACGGCGGCCTGGTTCGCGGTGGCGGCGGACTTGTCGAAACCGAAGTCGCGCGCCACCACTGCGCGCAAGCCGGCAGGGTTCGCGGCCGTACCGCCGGTGCCGACGATGTAGAAGCGGCGGTCCGCCAGATTGTCGGTGGCATCCAGAAGCTGGAGCCGGCTCGACGGCGTTCCCTCGACGACGATCCGGCCCGTGGCGGAGGCCGCGAGAAAATCGTAGGTTGTGCCGGGGACGGCCACCTCAGCGCCAGGTGCGGCCACAAGGTCGATACGGGAGCCGGCGGCGAGAGTGAACGTGGCCGTCTGCCCCGCGAGACCGCTGCCGACGACGATCAGGTCGTTGTTCACGCCGGGGACGGGCGCCGCCGCGGAGGGATCGACCTCGACCTGCAGCACGCCGGAGAGGGCGACGTTGCCGTCGATGGTCAGGCGGCCGATCGAGTTGCCCGCGGTGAGCATGCCCGGGTTGAGCAGCGTGCCGAGTCCGCCAGCGGAGGAACGGAGGACGACCGTACCGCCGCCGCGCAGCGTGCCGGCGTTGTACAGCGGGCAGTCGGCGGCGGATACGCCGTCCGGCAACGCGATGCCGGCCGGGAAACCCGCGGAGCCGGAGAAGACCAGCGTGCCGTTCGCGGCCAGCGTGGCGCCCGGCAGGATCGCGGAGGCATGGAGCGCGCCGTCGCCATTGAGCACGGTGGTGCCGGACAGGAACGCCGCGCCGAAATTGTCGATACGCCCGGTGCAGACGATGTCGAAAACCGCAGCCTTCGACCGCGAGAGATCGCTGGTCGGACCGACATCGTGCGCCGCGCCGAAATAGAGCGTGCCGGCCTCCCAGCGCGAGACGATGGCGCCGGAAACCGGGCCGGCTGTGCCGCTCGTGGCAGACGGCGCGGCGAAGATCACGCGGTCGCCGCCCATCGCGGAGATCGCTGTCCCCTCACCAGAAATGCGCCCGGAGGAAATCAGCGTCTGCCCGCCGCTCTCCAGGCGGACGGCGACGGCATCCTCCCCGACAGCCGAGATGGTTCCTGCGTTGTACAACGGGACTCCGTCCACGAGGATCAGGGCGGTGGCACCCTCGCCCATGGCGGAGATTGTACCGTAATTCCGTACACCGGCCACCTCGCCGAACACGGCGAGCCCGTACCCGAGAGTTCCCTCGATCGTGCCGGTGTTGGTAAAGAGGCCCATATCGGCGCCGTAGAGCTCCACGCCCAACCCACCGGAGATCCGGCCGCTGTTGGACACCTCCGCCGCGCCACCGTACAGGAACAGACCGATGCCACGCGCACCATCGATGGTGCCGGAATTGGCGAACGTGCCACCGATGGGGCCGAGGATGCCGAGCCCCGCGCTAGCGCCTTCGATCGTGCCGGAGTTGACGAACGAGCCGTCGATTCCGCAGTAGACGACCGCCCCGACCCTCTCGCTGGATATTGTTCCGGTATTTGAAAAGTCGCCGCGCACGCCATCGAGAACCCACAGGCCATCCTTGCCGCGGATCGCGCCGGTGTTGGCGAAGGAGCCGGTGACGCTGCCCTCGACCCGGATGCCGGAGCCGACGGCATCGATGGTGCCCTCGTTGCGGATCGAGCCGGCCGAGCTCTGCACCCAGATGCCGTCGGTCCCGGCAACGATCGCTCCCGAGGAGACGATCTCGGCGGCATGGGCCGCGGCATCGATGCCGGCCCCGCCCGCCTCGATGCGGCCGGTATTGACGATCCGGCCGGAACTCTCGCCCGCGATGTGGATACCGTAGCCGGAGGACACGATGGAGCCGGCATTCTCAACGATGCCGGAGTTGGCGCCGTTGACGAGGATGCCGCCGCCCGCTTCGGAGTCGTTCGCGACGGAGAGGGATCCGGTCGCCGCATTCTCGATTCGCCCGGAATTGCCATCGGCATAGATGCCGAAAATGCCGCCCCCGATCGCGCCCGCGTTGCGGATCGTGCCGGCATTGGAATTATCGACCCAGATGCCGCACCGCTCGGCTGCGATCGTGGCGCCGGCAGCGTTTTCGATCATCCCGGTGTTGGAGACCCGAGGCAGGGGTGCCTCATCGTCCAATTCGATACCGACATGGATGCCGATATCGCGGGCTTCGATGCGGCCGGAGTTGAGGATCGTGCCGGAGTTGGCGACGGGCGGCGTATCGGGCCCTGTCGTTCCCCGGACGAGGATGCCGGTGTCGGCCGAGAGCGAGCCGGAGTTGGCAACCGTGCCGGCATTGACACCGCGCAGGTATAGTCCGGCGTAGCTGGCGGCGATCCGACCCGCGTTGGCAACGGTCGCCCCGAGTTCGTTCGCATCGCGCAGGTAGATCCCACTCCCATCCGTCGACTCGAGCGTTCCGGAATTGACGATGGTGCCTTGGTTGGCGCCGCGCACATACACGCCGTCCCCCTCGCAGGAGATCGTGCCGGAATTCGAGAACGTGCCCTGATTGGTGTTACCGAGCCGAATGCCGAAACTGGTGGCCGCGATCGCTCCGGAATTGGCCACCGTGCCGGAGTTCACGTCGAGCACGGTGATGCCGGCAGGTGCGCTGGAGATGGAGCCGGCGTTGAGAACGGTGCCCGTATTCCCTCCGAACAGGTAGATGCCGCCGCTCTCGGACGAGATCGTGGCGCCGGCGGCGTTCTCGATCCGTCCGGAATTGGCCACGGGGACAGGGCCCGAGGACTCGTTCAAGGAATAGAACGACCAGGCCTCCTGCCCCACTGCGATCCCATACTCGCCGGCGACGACGCTGCCGGAGTTCAGGATCGCGCCCGAATTGACGAGCGTAGTGACGTCATCCTCCGACCCAGGCCGGCCCCTGACATCGACGCCCGTCGAGTCGGCCTCGATCAAACCGGTGTTGGAGATCGTGCCGGCATTGGTAAAACGGACGGCGATCCCCTGCCCGCGCGCGGAGATGGAGCCGGCATTCTCGACGATGCCGCTGGCGGCGTTGCCACGCCGCAGCGAGATCGCAGGACCGGCCCCCGCCTCGAGGGAGGCCCCGGCGGCGTTGCGGACGACGCCGGCATTGTCGCCGCCCACGTAGAGCCCGCCAATCCGGGCGGCACGGATGCTCCCGGCGTTCTCCATCAGACCGGAGTTGCCCCCGATGACGGCCAACCCGGGGTAAAAGACATCGATGGCGCCGGCGTTGGCGATCGTGCCGGTGTTGTCGCCGATGACCATGACGCCGGTGTACTGGCCCGTGATCGAACCGGACGCGGTGTTGCGGATGCTGCCGCTGTTGCCCAGTTGGGCCTCGATGCCGCTCCAACCGGCGACGATCCGACCGGCGTTCGCTATCGCACCGGAATTGTCGGTCGCGAGCTGGATGCCGTAATCGGCGGAAACGATGCTGCCAGTGTTTGTGATTGTGTTACCGGCACCGGCTTCGACGGCGATGGCCGCGCCAAAGTTCGAGAGAACCAGAGTCCCGTCGTTGACGATGGTGTTGTTGCCACCCGAGACAACCCGCACGGTGGCGACATCGTCGCTCTCCAACGTCACGCCCTGTCCGACGAGGATGGTGTTGCCGTCCGCCGGATCGTCGGCAGTTCCCACGCTCACGGCGGACAGCCCCGCCGGCATCGTCGCCGAGGTGCCGATGGTGACGGTGGCGCCATCGGTGGCGATCGTCGTCTGGGCGGCCAGCCCGGTGCCAAACACGAGACCGACGACCGCAAGCGGCAGGCGGGAGAAAACGAACAACTCGGGCGCAGCGATGCGGCGTCCTGCAACTGGAGGCTTCGTCATAAGCGGGATGGGGATGCGGAGCCGCGAGCGCGCCCGATTGCGTCTCGCTCTCCTCGCCTGAATATCGGCACCAGTAGTGGAAACTGGAGCTTTCCCGCAGGCTCGGCGTTCACACGAACGACGCTACGGCGGAAACGCCGGCACGGAGACTGCACGCCACGACCGGAGGCTCCTTCCCTGCGTGGCACGGGTCTCCAGACACGTGTCCGGGGAAATCGTCGTTCTCACGAACGACGCCACACGCGGCGGCGGAGCGCGGCGAGCAAACCGACCGCGAGGGCGAAGAACGCGCCGCAGGCGCCGCCACCGCCGCCCTTCTCGGGCGTGGGGGTAGGCGTCGGCGTGGGCGCCGTGCCGAGAGAGATCGCGGTCGGCGTGGAGACGACGGTGTCACCGTTGGCCAGCGACACAGCAACGGTGTATGTGCCGGCGTTGGCGGCGGCCATGCTGGAGATCGTGTAGGTCGAGCCCGTGGCACCGGTGATCGGCGCGTTGTTCAGGCGCCACTGGTAGCCGGAAGCGGTCGCGCCGGTGAGTCCGGCGGTGAGCGTCGCGGAGGCGCCGGGGATGACCGTGGTGGCCGTGGCGGTGATGCTGGCCGAAGCGGCGCTCTCCTCGGTGTAGCCGGCGCCGGAGACGTTGCCGGCCTGCGCGAGCAGGAGCGTGGCGAGGTCGTTGCGGTCGAGGAGCGTGTAGCTGTAGCTCGGCGTGAAGACCGTGTCGGCGCCGGAGTCGATCGTGCCGGTGCAGGTGGTGTAGACGTTGTCGAGGACGCGGATCAGCGCCGAGCCGGACTTGGCCAGCGGGTTGGTGATGCCGATGTATGCGTTGCCCTCGGAGAGCAGCTGCGCAGACCCCGAGACCGCCGTGCCGCTAGTGTTGCCGGTGCCGGCAATGTAGTTGCTATACTGGTGCACCAGGCCGGAGGCAGCCGAGGGCAACGCGGAGGCGAGGTTGGTCGACCACCAGTTGTGGTGGAGGGTGATGCGCGGGGTCGTCGTCTCGCCCGCGGCGCCCAGCTGCACGGCCGACTGCCCGGCAACAGAGGCGGCGAACTCGCACCAAGAGACCGTGAGCTGGTCGGAGCCGGTGGCGACGAGTTGCGGCGCCGCGGCATCGAGGAAGCTGCAGCGGGTGACGTAGACTTTGCTGGCGCCGGACAGCCGCAGGGCGGTGCCGTCGGGGTTGGCGAGGTTCAGGCCGCGGATGACGATATTGGAGACATTGGAGAGGTTCAGGCAGCCGTCGAGGGTAGCGGAGGCATCGGCGCCCTGGATGGTCTTGTTCGAGGCAACGGCGACTGTGCCGATGTCGAGATAGCCGGAGACGGTGATCACTTGGGCGTCGCCGGAAGCCGCGTAGGTGGCGAACTCGGCTGCGGTAGTGGCCACGACGTTGTTGCCGGCGGCGCCGCCGGTGGCGCCGGAGCCATAGCCGTCGGGCACGGGCGCGGTGAAGCTACTCGCCTGGATAGTCAGTGTGAAGGTCGCGGCGCTGGTGTTGCCCGCAGTGTCAGTGACGGTGATGACGATGGTGTGGGAGCCAATCGTGAGGCTAGGAAGCATGAAGCTCCAAGTGGCGCCCTCGCTGGTGGTCGAACCGGCCCAGACGCCGTCGACCGAGATGCTCACGGTGGTGCCCGCCTCGGCGGTGCCGGTGAGTGTAGGCGTCGTATCGGCGGTGCTGGACGGGCTGGTGACGGTGGGCGAGGACAACGCCGCGACCGTGGTGAACGCCATGTCTTCGCCGTAGGCGGTGCCAAGGGCGTTGGTGGCGTAGGCGCGCACGTGGTAGGTCGTGCCCACGGACAGCCCGGAGAGGTTGGTGTTGAAAGAGCCCGTACCGGAGCCGGCGGTGGCGTTGCTGCCAGTCGTGAGCGTCGGGTCGGCGGTGGTCGCATAGACGAAGCCGCGGACGGTGATGGCCGCGCCGTTGTCGGCTTCAATGTTGCCGTAGACCGAAGCCGTCGTGCGGGAAGAAGCCACGCTGCCGGTGGTCACGGTGGGCGCGGTGGCGCCGCCCAGATGGAGCGTGGTCACGGGGATGGTCGTCTGCACACCACCGGAGCGCAGATACGCCGAGGCCGCGAAATCGCACGCGCCAACACCGGCCGGCGCGGTCGCCTTGAAGGTGAACGTGGCCGGACTGGCGGGGATGGTGATGTAAGCCCAGCCGAGGGTGCCGGTGCTACCAGTCGCGGGCGTGACAGAGGGGCCGGCGGATGTCTCCACATAGCTCCAGCCGGCGGGCAAGGTCATTTCGAACCCGAGCGCCGCAGCCGTGGTGTAGTCGCCGATGGTGGCCGTGAAGGTGACCGTGCCACCGGCATAGGGCACAATGGCGGAGTCGGCTGTGAGTGTGGCCGTGGCGGCGGTGAGGGCGGAGACGAGTCCGCAGTACAGCGCGGCGGCGAGAAAACGCGAGGAGAACATGGGCAGGTATGCTGAAGGTTTAGTTGGCTCCGGCGGCGAAACCGTCGTTGGAACCGGAGTCGATGTGGTAGGCGCCAGTGCGGGCCGTCCCGTTCATGGCGTTGTAGAGTTCAATGGCGCGAAGCAGCTCGGGGAGATCGATCCGACCGTTGTGATCGGTATCGGCGGAATGGTAATACTCGAGCGGACCGGCGCCCGGCGCGAAACCTTCGGCGGTGGCCGGCGCGGAATGGTAGGCGCCGGTGCGCTGCGCGCCGTCGGCGGTGTTGAACAGCTCCACCATCCAGAGCAGCTCGGGCAGGCTGATCCGCCAGTCGCCGTCGCTGTCGCCGGAGTGGGTCGAGGCGAAGCGGAACGACCGGCCGGAGCCGGTGTTGCCGGCCGCGTCGGTCATGGTCGCCGTGAGCGTGTGGGCGCCGCCGGAGAGCACCCCAAGCGAGAGCGCCCACGTGCCGTCGGCACCGACGATGGTCGCACCCAGCAGCGTCGTGCCGTCGTAGATGCGCACCGTGCTGCCCGGCTCCCCCGTGCCGCTCACGGAGGTGGGCGTGGTGGACAGGATGGATGGAGTGGACGGAGCCGCGGTGTCGACCGTGATCATCAGGGCGGTGGAGCTGGCGCTCGTGTTACCGGCGACATCGGTGGAGGTGACCGTGATGCTGTGCGCGCCATCGCCCAAAGCGTCCGGAACGGTGAAGCTCCAGTTGCCGGAGCTGTCCGCTGTGACGGTGCCAACTGCCGTGCCGTCGACGTAGACGGTCATGATGCTACCCGCCTCCGCGAGGCCGCTGATTGTCGGTTTCGCATTAGCTGTATCCGACACCAGGGTCGTCGGCGTCGCAGGTGTAGTCGGCGCCGTCTTGTCGACGGTCCATGTGTAGCTCGCGGGTGTGGCGTCCACGTTGCCCGCAGCATCGATCGCGCGGACCGCGAACGTGTGGGAACCATCAGACAGACCGGTGTAGGTCGCGGGGCTGGTCGCGGCGGCGTAGGTCGCACCGTCGAGGCTTGCCTCGAAAGAGGCGGACGCGTCAGCGCTGCTGAAGGTGAACGTCGCCGTGCCGCTTGCACTCAGGCTCGCGGGCTGCGCGGTGATCGCCGTGTCGGGCGCCGTCCGGTCGATGATCACAGCGCTGCTGTCGGTCGTCGCAGTGACCGCCGTGCCGGCAAAGCCATCGGTCGAAGTGAACCCGATGCTGAAGGCGACTGCGCCTTCTGTGTCCGTCGCGCCGACGGTGAAGTTTACGGACCAGACGCTGCCGCTCGTGTTGGTCGCGGTGACAACGTGCCCGGCAAGTGTGACGGTCGGAGCGTTGATCGCCCGGTTCGCTGTAAAGGAGAGCGTCACCGTGTCGCCCGATTTCGCCAAGGTCGGCGTCGCGTTGCTGGAAACCAGCGTCACCGGTGTGAGCACCGGCGTGCAACTGATCAGCGCGCTCGGGACCGGGCCGGTCGTGGTCGAACCGTTGACCGTACCCCCGTAGTTGAACGTCGGCGTCGCGTCGGCCGTGCCGACACTGCCGTTGTGACCGGCCAAGCCGGTGCCACCGGCGCCGCCGGTAGCCGTGGCCGTGTCCCACGCACAATTCACCGTGGTCAACGAACCGAGACGGACGAAGATCGCCGGACCGGCTGCGGCACCGCCGCCGCCGCCCGAGCCGGAGCCAGCGCCGCTTTGGCCGCCGCTCACGCCGGAGCCGAGCGAGCCGCCGAGCGCGGCCACAGCATTGCCGTCGCTGCCGCCGCCGCCGCCGCCGGGACCACCAGCACCGCCCATGGTGCCGGTACCGGTGCCTCCACCGCCACCGCCAAAGCCGCCGACACCGCCGACGCCAAGCGGTGCGGCGCCGCCACCGCCACCAAAACCTCCGGCGCCGCCTGATGTACCGGAGCCGGCGCTACCGGCATCGTTGCCGGCATACGCTGAACCGCCAACGCCCGGAGTACCGGCACCAAGGAGTCCACCACCGCCGCCGCCACCGGCGCCGCCAGCAGTGCCATTGACGCCGCTCGTAAGGTCGGTACCTGGGGCCAGCATGCCGCCGCCACCAGGGGCGCCGGTGTTGGCCGTGCTCTGGCCGCCGCGGAAGCCCATGCCGCCGCCACCACCGCCAGGATAGGATTGGCTCACGAAAGCACCGCCGGCACCGCCCACGACATGCATGGAGATGAAGTCGACGTTGGTCACCGTGACGTCGGCCGTCGCCTGGTTGACGAACAACCCTGCGCCCAGGCCGGCGCCGCCGCCGCCACCACCGTCGCCCGAGCCACCGGCGCCGCCTTCGGCGCGGGCGTTTTGAATCCAGAGGTTTCTCAGCGCCACCACGCCAGTATCCACGAAGAACACCCGGTACGCACCCGCGCCGTCGATCGTCACATCGCCCAGCGTGCCGCCGTCGATCGTGAGATCGCACGTGATCGGGGGCAACGCCGCCGCCAGGGTGATCGTCTCGGAGCCGGACGGAAGCGAGAACAGGATCGTGTCGCCGGACGCCGCATGCAGCAGCGCGTAGCGCAGCGAACGGACAACCGGCGTGGCAGCAACGTCAGTATTGGTCGTAACAAGCCAGGTGCTTCCGCTGCTGCCGATCCGGAGGATGAGTGCCGCGGAGATCGGGCTGATGTTGCCCGCCGCATCGGTCGCCGTGGCCGTGAAGCTGTAGATCGCGCCGGCCGTTAACGGGCTGGCGAGCGTGCGGGTCCACAGACCCGTCGTGGCGTCGGCCACGGCCGTGCCCGCGGAGCTGCCGTCGACATACACCGTCACCGTGCTGCCGGGTTCGGCCTGACCGGTGACCGAGCCCGTACCCGCGGCCGCGACGACCGGAGCTGCAGGCGCCACTGTATCGACCGTATAGGTTCCGGCGGCGCTCGCCGCGCCCACATTACCCACGCCATCGGTCGCCTGGGCTGTGAGGCTGTAGACGCCGTCGGCGAGCGGGCTGATCGTAAGGCTCCAGTGGCCGGCCGCATCGGCGGTCGCGGTACCCAACGAGGAGCCCGCGAGGTATACTTCCACCGTGGCGCCCGGCTCGGCCGTGCCGCTGATCACGGTGGCCGAGAGGGACTGGATGGACGGAACCGCCGGTGCCGTGGTGTCGACGGTCCAAGTGTAGGTCGCGGGCGTGGGATCCACGTTGCCCGCAGCATCAACCGCGCGAATCTCGAAGGTGTGTGCACCGTCCGCCAGGCCGCTGAAGTTCAGCGGGCTGGTCGCGGTCGCATAGGTGCTACCATCGAGGCTCGCCTCGATATGATCCACGCCGGAACCGGTGCCGTCGGAAGCGCTGAAGGTGAACGCCGCCGAGGCGCTCGCGCTCGGGTTGTCCGGCTGCGACGTGATCGTCGTATAGGGCGGGAACGCATCGATCTTGATGTCTTTGCAATCCCCGATCTGCGACAAGCCAAGGCCGGCATTCCAGCCGGACGCTTCGGCGATCGCACCGCCGTTGAGATCGAGGGCAGAGCCCAACGCCACACCGTCCAGATCGAGCTCGCCCGCCTGAACCGTGTACAGGAACCGGAGCGCCGTGCTCGTGCTGCCGGTGGCGGTATAGTTGGCATACCGGGTCGTGCTGTCGATGGTCAGCTGCAGGTGCGGGGTGCCGGTCACCGAGACCGGGCGGGAGTAGTTCACGGTAAACGCGAGCGTCTGTCCCTCGCCATAGACGCCGTTGGCCGGCACGCCCACCGACGTGACCGCCGCGGCATGCTTGGAGACCAAAACATTGTGGGTGGTCTCGTCACCACACACCACGTAGGGCACGCCATCGAGCCCGACTTGGAGACTCGAATAACTCACCTCGCCGGCAGCGACCGCGGTGCCGATTCCCTTCCAGCCTGACCCGTCGTACTTTTTCACATAGGCGAGATAGCCCGAGCCGAAGGTGCCATCCCGGTAGCAGAGGATGGGCACTCCATCTGCTCCGACCGCGAGATCCACCCACGTCGAAGCCACAGTGAAACTGCCGAGCGCGGTCCAAGAGGAACCCGGCGACTGACAAACGACAACGCCGGGGACCAATGTGCCCTGATTCCGATAGCCGAGATACAGCGAACCGTCGGACGCCACGGCCAGACTCAGCCGATCGGCAATCGCCGTCGCGGCATAGGGTGCGATCAACGACCAGGTGACGCTCTGCGCGTCCCAAGCCCGCACTACCGGTTTGTGTACATTGCCCGAATCGTTGCTGGCGAGATAGGCGGTGCCTGTGGGACCGAAAGCGAGATCCAAGGACGAAACCGTGCCATTGGAGATACCGGCGGCACTGCCCACCGCGCTCCACGCGCCCTGCGTATAGCGACGGACGATGGCCTTGCCGCCATCGTTACAAGCGAGCCACGGGGTGCCGTCGGGCGCGAAGGCCAAGCTGAGCGCCGTGACCGCGCCGGAGGAAAGGCCAGTGGACTCGCCCACCGGTGTCCAAGCACCCGAAACGCAGCGCTGCACAACCACCTTGTCGGACAGACTCGTATCGTAGTAGGCGACGTACGGCGTGCCGTCGGGGGCGAACGCAAGCTGCAGCCCATAAGCCGGGCCGGCCGAGAGGCCAGTCGTACCACCGACGGGGGACCAGACCCCGCCCACACACCGCTGCACGAGAAGCTTGCCGCTCAGCGTGATCGACTGGAACGCCACGTACGGCGTGCCATCGGGCGCAAACGCGAGCTGTGGGTCCTCGCCGCACCGAGCGTCGAGGGTCATTGACGACCAGTCCATGCTAGTCAGCGAGGGGACCGCGGCCGTCGTCGCCATCGCCACGAGCGGAGCTCCCACGGCGACGTTGCCCGCCGCATCGGTCACCGTGGCGTGCACGGTGTAGGTGGTGCCGGCGGCGAGCCCCTTCAAGGTGTACGAGCCAGAGGTTCCCGCCTCGACGGCGAGCGAGCCGTGTCGCACGGGGTTGGCCGCAGCATCCTGTCCCGCGACGATCTGCGCGGCGGCGCCGGCAGTCTGGCTGGCGTCGAGCGCCGTGAAATACACAGTGCAGGCCTCGGGCGCCGTGAAAGTCAGCTCGATCTGCCCGGCGCCGGTCGCCACGGCATCGAGCGCCGTGAGCTGCGCGGGCGCAGTGGTATCGACCGAGATCGTGGGCAGCGTGTACGCCGGCAGGGCCAGCGTGATGGGCCAACCACCGGCGTCGGTGA
>CAZXHR010000031.1:0-29208 GCA_964640465.1 uncultured Opitutaceae bacterium | reverse complement strand
CCAGTAGAGGGCGGCGTCGGGATCGGAGCCGCGGATACTTTTGATGAAGGCGGAGATGGTGTCGTAGTGTTCGTCCTCGTCGGCGTCGTAGCGGATGCGGCGCTCCTTGGCGAAGACCTCAAGCTGGGCGGAGGTGAGTTCGCCCTTGAGCGGGAGGCCGAGGATGAGGGTCTCAAGGGCGTTGAGCGCGCGGCGCAGGTCGCCGTCGCAGAGGGCGGCGAGGTCATGCAGGACGGCGTCGGAGGTGGTGCAGCCGGTCTGGCCGAGGCCGCGCTCGGGGTCGTCGAGGGCGCGGCGGAGGACGGCGGTGGTGTCGTCGATGGAGACGGGGTCGAGGCGGAAGAGGTGGCTGCGGGAGAGCAGGGGCGGGTTGACGTAGAAGCCCGGGTTGTGGGTGGTGGCGCCGATGAGGCGGATGTTGCCCTGCTCGACATCGGGCAGGAGGAGGTCCTGCTGGGATTTGTTGAAGCGGTGCAGCTCGTCGATGAAGAGGATGGTGGGCTCCTGGCGGTGACGGGCGATGGCGAGGACCTCGCGCAGCTCGGCCACGTTGGACATGACGGCGTTGATGCGCACGAAGCGGCTGCCGGTCTCGCGGGCGATGGCCTCGGCGAGGCTGGTTTTGCCGCAGCCGGGCGGGCCATAGAAGATGAGGGAGCCGAACTGGTTGCTCTTCACCAGCCGCGACAGGAGTGAATCGGGCTCGAGGATGTGCCGCTGGCCGGCGAGCTCGGCGAGCGAGCGCGGGCGCATGCGGGCGGCGAGGGGCTGCTTGCGCGGCGAGGCCGGCCACTCAGCGCCGGCGGACGCGGCGGCGGCCGGGTCGTTGGCGGCGAAGAGATCGGGCTGGTCGTCGGCAGACATGCTCAAGCGATGGCAGGGTTTTGGCGCGTTGTGAAGCGCGGGGTGCGGTGCGGAATCGTCGCCCTCACGGGCGACGCTACGCGGGGAAGGGCGTTGCAAGACAACACCCCTACGGGAGGAGAAGATGGCGGAGTCGGTGGGGCGACGGCGTGACGGGATCGGCCGGACGGGGTGGGGCGCAATTCCGCGAAACGACTATCGGAAGGGGAAGCCGTCCGGGGCGGCGCTTCGACTGTGGCGGGAATCCGGCGGGCAGTTGCATCCTTGTAGTAAAGTGAAGCTCCGATGCAGCCGATGAGGAAAACGCCGGGTGGGCCGCGCGCCCGGAGCTTCCGTATGCTGCATTCTGACAACCGAGCTCTCGGTCCTCCCGGGCGGTCGCGAATCGCCGTCGTTGCCTTGGCGGTCGCCTTGATGGCCGGCGCCTGGGTGTGCGGGCAGTTGGCGGCACACAGCATCCGAGCCGTGCGCGCGATCGAGGCGACGACGCGCAACGCCGCATTGCAGCGTGCCGTAGTGGAAGCGATGGGCGCATTGCAGGCGGAGCGGCTGGGGTGTCTCGCGGTCGAGGGTGGCGGGGCGCCGGAGCGGCCGCTGGCCGAGCTGCGGCGGGCCGCGGAGCGCGAGCTGGAGGCGCTGAAGGACGCCCTTGTGCGATCCTCGATCGGGCCGCCGGAGATCGCCGGCGAACTGGTGCAGCTGGAGTGTCTCGGAAGCATGACGGCGGGGCGTCGGACGGAGGCGCTTTCTACGGCGATGGGAGCGCTGCGGCAGATGAGCCGGGCAACCGTGGTGGCGCCGACGGCGGGGGCTGTGGGCAAACGCATGGCAGCGGTGCACGAGCTGCTGCTGTTGCAGGAACTGGCTGCGGCGTTGCAGAGCGCCCTGATCGACTCGGCGCGGAGCGAAGACGACCGCGGCTGGCGCGGTGCCGTGGCGGAGACGTTTGGACGGTTGCGCGAAGAGATTGGAACCCCGGACACGCTGATCGCGCAGGCCGCGCGGAACTGTGCGGCGGCTGTCGCCGGCTCGGAACCCTGGAAACGGTTGGCGGCATTCTGTGTGCGGCTGGAGACTGCTGCGTTGATGGAGCCAGCGGAGCTGCCAGGGGCAATCGCGGCTGCCGCGGATGTGGCCCGGGCGCTCAAGGTGGCGGGGCTGGCGGAGACAGAGGAGGTTCAGCGTCAACTGGCCTTGGCGGGGCAGAGCGAGCGCTGGCAGGTCGTGCTGTCGCTGCTGGCGGCGCTAGTGCTCGCTGGTTGTGGCGGTGCGCTGGGAGCGGGGCTGTGGCGGCTGCGGCGGGAACTGCGAGAGCATGCGCGGCTGTTGCGCGAACTCGAGCGGATGCGCGACCACCTGGCCGACTATCGTCTCGCGCTGGATGCACAGGCTGCCGTCTCCGTGACGGATGCAGGCGGAGTGATTTGCGAGGTGAACGACCGGTTCTGCGCGCTCAGCGGCTATGGCCGGGAGGAGCTGGTGGGGCGCACGCACCGGCTGCTGAAGTCGACGCGGCATCCGCAAGAATACTACAGTGGGCTGTGGCGCACGATCTCGGCCGGTGGCGTGTGGTCGGGCGAGATGTGCAACCTGACCAAGGACGGCCGGGAAGTCTTCCTCGATACGACGATCGTTCCGGTGCGTGCGGCCGACGGGCGCCCCACGCAGTATATCGCGGTGCGGCACGATGTGACCGAACGCCGGCGCACCGAACTGGAGCTCGAGCGGCTGGCGCTGGCGGTGCGGCAGACCGGCGCCGCCGTGGTGATCACCGATCCGGAGGGGCGTGTCGAGTGGGCCAACCCGGCGTTCGAGCGGTTGACCGGCTACGAGCTGGCGGCGTTCCTGGGGCGCTCGCCCGGGCGGTTGTTGCAGGGGCCGGGAACCGACATGAAGGCTGTCGCCAAAATCCGGGAGCAGCGGCAGGCCGGGCTGGGGTTCGAGGCTGAGCTGCTCAACTACCGCAAGGATGGCGCGAGCTACTGGGTGTCCATCAAGGCCGACGCGGTTACCGGACCTGACGGGCGGCTGCAGCGGTTTGTGGCACTGGAAGCGGATGTGACCGAGCGGCGGCGGATCGAGAGCCTTTACTCCGGGATTCTGGAGAGCGCCGCCTATTCGATCATTGCCACCGATGCGACGGGCATGATCGAGGTGTTCAATCAGGGATCGGAACGCCTGCTTGGCTACCGGGCCGAAGAGATGATCGGCAAGGCGTCGCTGCCGATCTTCATGGACAAGGACGAGATCGCGGAGCGGGCGAAGACGGTGGAGGCGGAGCTCGGTCGCGCGGTGCAGCTCGGGTTCGACGCGCTGATCGCGAAGACCACGGCGACGAATCTGCCCGACGAGAGCGAGTGGACCTATATCCGCAAGGACGGCACCCGGGTGCCGGTGAGGCTCGCGATCTCGGCGATGCGGGACCGCGAAGGCAGGATCGTGGGCTACCTCGGGATCTCCAGCGACATCACCATGCAGCGGGAGACCATCGAGCGGCTGCGGCGCAGCGAGGAGCGCTGGGAATTGGCGATCTCCGGGAGCAACGCCGGCGCCTGGGAATGGGACCTCCTCCAGGATCGGATGTGGGTCTCACCGCGGGAGCGCGAGATCCTCGGCCTGACGGAAAACGAGAAGCCAATCTCCCGGGCCGACTGGCTGGGAACGATGCATCCGGACGACTTGGACGATGTGCGGAATGCGCTGAAACGGCATTTCGAAGGGCAATCGGCCGTCTACGAGCACACCTACCGGGTCCGGCACGCCGACGGCCAGTGGCGTTGGATGCTGGCGCGGGGCAAGGCCGTGTTTGATGCGGCCGGCCGGCCGTTGCGGCTGCTCGGCACGCACACGGATGTGACCGCCGCGCACCAGCTCGAGGAGTTGCTGCGCGAGAGCGAGGCGAGACTGCTCGAGGCGCAGGAGGTGGCGCATGTCGGAAATTGGTCGATCGATGCCACGACGCATATGGTCGTCTGGTCGGAGGAGGTTTCGCGTATCTTCGGGGTGGCCTTCCGCTCGGCCCGAATGGTGGTGGTGTTGCGCCTGTGTCCCCCCTCGGTGCGGGCGACGCTCCGCGCGGCGCTCGGTCTGGCGCTGGCGCGCGGTGACTGCACGCAGTTCGAGACGCAGATGCCCGGCGCCCGGCACCGCGGCATCTGGGTGCGGCTGACGATTCGCGCGGAGTTCAGAGACGGGAAGGTGGTGCGTGTGTACGGAACCGTTCAGGACATCACGGCGCTTCACGACGCGGAGATGCGGCAGCGGGAGCTGGCCCGACGGCTCGAGAAGATCGCCGCGCAGGTGCCGGGTATGGTCTACCAGCTCCTGCTGCGTCCCGACGGCTCTGCTTGCATGCCCTACGCCAGCCCCGGAGTATTCGAACTCTACGGAGTCCTGCCGGAGCAACTCGCCAACGACGCCACCCCGATCCTGCAGGCGACCCATCCCGAGGATCGCGATCTGCTGATCGACTCGATCCACAAGTCGGCCGAGAAGCTCGAGCCGTGGATCTGCGAATACCGGGTGCCGGACGCAGGCGGGGCGCTGCGGTGGCTCCTCGGCAAGGCCGTGCCCGAGCGCCTGGCCGACGGAGCCGTGCTCTGGCACGGTTTCATCACCGATGTGACCGCGCGCAAGCAGGTGGAGGCGCAGCTGCGCGAGCAGGAGCGTTTCCTGCAGGAGCTCTACAGCGGCATCGACCTGCCGATCTGGGTGATCGATGTGGCAGGTCCGGGCGAATTCCGTTTCGCGGGAGTGAATCCATCCTTCGAACGCATCGTGGGCATCCCGGCTTCTCAGGTGGTTGGCCGCCGTCCCTCCGAGCTGGAGCCGCGGATCGCACCGGCGTTCGTGCGCCAGATGGAGGATCACCATCGCGACTGCCTCCTGGCCTGCACCACGATCAACTTCGAGGAGCAGATCGCCCTGTGCGGACACCCGCGCTGGTGGCTGATGCAGCTCAAGCCCGTGAGCGACGCTGCCGGGCGCATCGCACGCATCATCGGCTCGGCCATCGAGATCACGGAGCGCATGGAGATCGAGCAGCGGCTGCGCGAGAGCGAGGAGCGGTTCTTCCTGATCGCCCGGGCCACCAGCGATGCGGTGTGGGATCTCGACCCCACCTCCGGCGCGCTGTGGTGGAGCGACGGCGTGACTCGACTGTTCGGCTACGAGCAGCCGGGCCCCGACGCCGGCTTGAAATGGTGGCAGGCGCGCATCCATCCCGAGGACCGTGGTGCGGTCGCCAGCGGGCTGGAAGCGGCGCTGGCGGGAGACGATGATCGTTGGGAAAGCCGCTACCGGTTCATCCATGCCGACGGCCGCTGCCTGCATGTGCTGGCCCGTGCCCTGATCCTGCGTGGGGCCGGCCAACGGGCGATCCGCGTGCTGGGCGGCATGATGGACATCTCCGAGCAGCGGGCAGCCCAGGAGGAGATGCGCCAAGCCCGCGAGGCGGCCGAGGCGGCCAACCGCCGGCTCCACGAGTCCGTACAGCGAGCCAATGCCCTGGCCCGCGAGGCCGCTGCCGCCACCGTGGCGAAATCGGAGTTTCTGGCGAACATGAGCCACGAGATCCGCACGCCGCTCAACGCCATCATCGGCATGAGCGGGCTCATACTCGGCACCGAGCTGGACGAGTCGCAGCGCGAGTTCGCCGAAACCATCCGGACCTCGGGCGATGCGTTGCTCACGCTGATCAACGACATCCTCGATTTCTCGAAGATCGAGTCGGGTAACCTCGAGCTCGAGGCGCAGCCGTTCGCGTTGCACGAATGCATCGAGTCGGCGCTCGACGTGCTCGGAGCGAGGGCCGGTGAAAAGCGGCTCGACCTGCTCTACTGGATCGATCCCGACGTGCCTGGCACGATCGTGGGCGATGTCACCCGGTTGCGACAGGTGCTCGTCAACCTTGTGGGCAATGCGGTGAAATTTACCGAGGAAGGCGAGGTGCATGTGGGAGTCGAGCGGGCAGGGGCCGAGGCCGGCGGGCGCCTGCGGTTGCGGTTCGCGGTGCGCGATTCCGGGATTGGAATACAGCCGGAGCGGATGGACCGGCTGTTCAAGACCTTCAGCCAGGGCGATGCCTCCACGACCCGGAGGTACGGCGGCACTGGCCTGGGGCTGGCCATCTGCCGGCGGCTGGTCGAGATGATGGGCGGCGCAATCCGCGCCGAGAGCGAACCGGGTCGGGGCAGCTGCTTCAGCTTCGAGGTGTGCGTGCAGGCCGGCGCGAGCCAGTCGTCGCTCGTCAGCGGCAGGACCGAGTCTGAGCCCGCGCGGCGCGCCGTC
This sequence comes from uncultured Opitutaceae bacterium, assembly GCA_964640465.1. GTDB lineage: Bacteria > Verrucomicrobiota > Verrucomicrobiia > Opitutales > Opitutaceae > CAJCBL01. The sequence goes on along the minus strand of CAZXHR010000031.1, from coordinate 23,055 downwards.
CTCATCGTCGAGGCCAATGCCGTCGCCCGCGAGATCCTCATGCGGCATTGCTCCTCTTGGGGACTGGAGCCGCAGTCTGTGGCCTGGGTCGCGGAGGCGGTGGACTGGCTCGCCCGAGGGCAGCCGGCGGATTTGGCAATCGTCGCCCTCCGGCAGGAGGGCGGCGATGTCGAGACGCTGGTGCGGCGGTTGCGCGAACAGCCCGGTCGGGCGGAACTGCCGATATTGCTGCTGCCGTTCATCGGTGCGTCCGTGTCGATGCCGGCAGGACTTGGGGTGGTCGGGCAGGTGACCAAGCCGGTGAAGGTCGCCGCGCTGCGCGATGCCGTGTTGCATGCGATGGGCTCCTCCTCCCGGCTGGCGCCGCCACGTGCCGCTCCCACGAGGAGGAAACTCGCCGAGGATCATCCCCTGCGCCTCCTGCTTGCGGAGGACAATGTGACCAACCAGCGCGTGGCGCAGCTCATTCTCGGCCGCCTCGGCTACCGCGCCGATGTCGCCGGCAACGGTCTCGAGGCGATCCAGGCGATCGAGCGGCGAGAGTACGATATCGTCTTTCTGGATGTACAGATGCCGGAGATGGACGGGCTCATGGCGGCGCGAGAGATCTGCGTGCGCTGGCCGGCGGAGCGCCGTCCGCTCCTGGTTGCGATGACGGCCAATGCCATGGTGGGCGATCGCGAGCAGTGCTTCGCGGCGGGCATGGACGACTACGTGGCGAAGCCGGTACAGCCGGGCGAACTCGAGGCGGCCCTGCGGCGTGCCATCGAGAAACGGCGACGGAGTGCAGCGCTGTGAACGGCGGCTGTGGCGTTGGATAATGGAGAATTTGCTCTCGCCAGCGTGTCGTGGATCTATGGAATAGAGCCCAAGTCGGAACCTTAACCCGCAGTTGCGGCTCCGACCCGGCCCCCGCTTTGCCCCCCACAATGGTTCAGCGGGGGTTTTTTGTGCCCGGATGCGGCGAGGCGGAATGCCGAGCGGAGGCGGGACGAGGGAGTGGCCGGTGTGCGAAAACAGAAAACCCGCCCCTGTTGCCAGAGGCGGGTTCAAAGTGGTGGCCCAGCCCGGAATCGAACCGGGGACACGGGGATTTTCAGTCCCCTGCTCTACCAACTGAGCTACCGGGCCACGTCGGTGAGGGGGCGAATGAAGGTGGCGCTCGTCCAGTGCGTCAATGGTTTTTTCGGAGGCCGTGGCGGGGCGTCGATGCGCTCACGCGCATCGCTAGGGGGGAAGGACGGAGCGAGGGGAAGGCAGTGTGGCGTAGCGGCGTTCGTGAGAACGCCGATGCTGGCGGGGAACGACGCGCTCACGCGCGTCGCTACGGACTGCGGCGCGCGGGCTACGGCGAGACGAGGGCGCGGAGGTCGGCGAGCTCGAGGCGGGAATTGAGCGCGTCGCTGGCCTCGAAGATGTCGGCGAGGAGCTGGCGCTTTGTCTCCTGGAGCTGGAGCACCTTCTCCTCGACGGTGCGGGTGGCGACGAGCTTGTAGCTGGTCACCACGCGGGTCTGGCCGATGCGGTGTGCGCGGTCGGTGGCCTGCGCCTCGGCGGCGGGATTCCACCACGGGTCGAGGTGCACGACGGTGTCGGCGCCGGTGAGGTTGAGACCGGTGCCGCCGGCCTTCAGCGAGATCAGGAAAACGGGCACCGTCGCGTCGGTCTGGAAACGGTCGACCTCGGTCTGGCGTGCCTTGGCGCTCATGGAGCCGTCGAGGTAGCAGTGCGGGATCTCCTGGGCGGCGAGCTCCTCGCGCACGAGGCCGAGCAGGCGTGTGAACTGGGAGAAGACGAGGAGGCGGTGGCCGTCGTCGAGCGCCTCGGAGAGGAGTTCGCGGAAGACGGCGAGCTTGGCGGAATCGGCGGCGGCGTAGCGCGACGTCTCCTCGGGTTTCTCGATGAGGCGCGGATCGCAGCAGACCTGGCGCAGGCGCAGGAGCTGGGTGAGCACGGCGAGGCGGACCTGCGACTCGGGGCGGCGGTCGTAGGCGAGGGCGTCGATCTCGCGGTCGGTCGCGGCGCGGACCTCGTCGTAGCAGGCGCGCTGCTTGTCGGAGAGTTCGCACCAGAGGACCTGCTCGAGCTTGGGCGGGAGCTCGGTGGCGACCTGGGCTTTCGTGCGGCGGAGAATGTAGGGCGCGGTCTGGCGCTGGAGGCGCTGCTCGTGCCACTTGCGCTCGTCGCCGCGGGCGTCGCCGGGGATGGCCTCGATGGCGCCGGGCAGGACGATGTCGAAGAGCGAGCGGAGGTCGTCGAGGGAGTTCTCGACCGGGGTGCCGGTGAGGCAGAAACGCGCCTCGGCGGAGAGCGCGCGCAGGGCGGCGGCGGCCTGGGTGCGGCGGTTCTTGGCGTGCTGGGCCTCGTCGGCGATGAGGCAGCGTAGCTTGGCTTCGGCGAAGAGCTCTTGGTCGCGCACGAGGGTGCCGTAGGAGGTGACGACGACATCGTGCTCGCGGCCGTCGGGCGGCGCGCCCAGGCGCGAGGCGCCGTGGTGGACGAAGACGCGCAGGGTGGGGGCGAAGCGGGCGAGCTCACGTCGCCAGTTTTCGGTGAGCGAGGCGGGGCAGACGACAAGGGAAGCGCCGGAGCGGGGCCTAGGGCGAGATCTCGCGGATAGGTCTGATAGGTCGGATGAGTCGGATAGGTGGGGGCGCTGGACGGACGCGCTCTGCGGCTCCCGCGATTCGGTTTCGGCGTGCAGGGCGGAGAGGAGGGCGGCGGCCTGGGCGGTCTTGCCGAGGCCCATCTCGTCGGCGAGGACGCCGCCGAGACCGTGGCGGTGGAGGTGCCAGAGCCAGGCGACGCCGAGGTTTTGATACGGACGGAGCGTGGCGACGAGATCGGCGGCGAGCGGCGCGGGGGCGAGCTGGGTGAGCTGGCGGAGGGCGTCGCTGTGCGCGCGCCAGGCCTCGGGCGGGCGGAAGTTGGGCGAGAGGTTTTCGAGGGTTTCCTGGAGTTCGGCGGCGCGGGAGCGGGCGACGCGCTGGCGGGCGCTGGGGAGGAAGGGTGCGTTGAGCGAGGCGGCGAGGGCCTGCTGGGCCTGGTGGAGCTTCTCGACGGCGGCGGGGGGGACGAGGTAGACGGCGCCGTCGTGCTCGACGTAGCTGCGGCCCTGGGCGAGCTGGCTCTTGAGCGCGTCGAGGGAGGCGCCGCCGGCGTCGATGGCGACGGAGACCTCGAACTCGTCGCCGATCTCGGCGACCTCGGCGGAGAGGGAGGCGATGCGGAGCTTGGCGGTGTTGCGGCGGAAGTTGTCGGTGAACTGGGCACCCCAGTTCTTCTCGAGGCGTTCCCAGTGGGCGGCGAGGAAGGTGAGGGTGCGGTGGCGGTCGCGCAGCCACCACTTTCTGGAGGCGGCTTCGAGCTGGAAGCCGGCGGCCTTCAGGGCCTCGAGGATGGCGGGGTAGGCGTAGTGCTCGCGCGAGGGGAGCGTGATGGCGAGGAAGTGCTCGGAGCCGTCGACGACGAGGCTGGTGAGGCCGTTGTCGGCGGGGCGTACGCTCTGGCGGGGGCGCAGGGGCGGGACGTTGGGGCTGCGGCCGGTGCGCGGGCTGGGCGGGAGCGAGGGGCGCGGGGCGCCGAGGGGTTTGCGGGCGGAGGCGATCTGCTTGATGAGCGCGGTGCGGTCGGGCGCAGCGGGGGCGGACGGCCGATGGGGAGTGGATTCCGCAGACGGTGCAGACGGGGTGGATGCACCGGCGACGGGCGGTTCGGCGAGGAGGGCGCCGACGGTGGCGAGCTCGTCGCCGCGCCAGGGGATGGGCTCGAAGGGGATGTTGATCCAGCGGAAGACGGGCTGGCCGCGGAGCAGGAAGACGAGGGCGCGCAGCTCGGCGCGTTTCATGGGGAGCAGCCAGGGGCCGGGGCCGGTGCAGGCGGTGAGGAGGATCTCGGGCAGGTTGGAGGGGGAGCCCTCGATCTTGAGCGGGATGGAGTCTCGCGGGGCGCAGGCGGCGAGGTTGGGCGGCAGGAAGATGCGCAGCGGCCGCGTTGTGGTGGGGACGGTCATGGCGGGCGGCTCAGGCGGTGGGCGCTGCGGTATTCGAAAGCCGGTTCTTCAGCGCGACAACTTCGCAGTGCAGGCGGGCGGCGAGGGCCTTGCGGTCCTCACCGGGGGCTAAGGGAGTGCCGAAACGGATGTGCGCGGTGATGGTGTCGGCGCGGACGAGGCGGAAGAGGTGTTCGAAGAATCCCATGTCGCCCCACCAGCAGACGTCCTGGGCGACGTCGCCACCGGTGCAGGTGTAGTGGAGTGCCGCGGGCGTGACGGGCCAGTGGTGCTCGACCGCGGGTTCGAGGAGGGAGGAGCGAAAGGGGCGGACGAGAGAACCGTCGGTGCTGGTGCCTTCGAGAAAGATGGTGAGGACGGCGTCGTTTTCGACGATGTGGACGAAGTCGGCGTTCTGGCGGGCGACGTCGGAGCGGCGATTGCGGTCGATGAACTGGGTGCCGGCCATGCGGGCGAACCAGTTGAAGACGGGCCAGGAGCGGACCTCGGACTTGGCGAGGAAGACCTGCGGGGTGGCGGCGGCGAGGACGATGACGTCGAGGTAGCCGAGATGGTTGCTGGCGACGACACCGGTGCGCGGGAGCGCGTCGCCCTCGATGTGGATGGAGACATTCAGGGTGCGCAGGACGATCTTGGCGGCGCGGTGCAGCCACAGCGAGCGGCGGCGGAAACCGGCCCAGGGGCCGGTGGTGAGGAGGAACAGGAGGGCGTCGAAGGCGAAGGCGGAGCCGAGAGCGAAGAGCCGCCAGTAGCCGCGGAGGCCGCGGCGGAGCGTGAGCGGCGGGCGGGTGGGCGCGGCGGCGGGAGGCTGTGCGAGGGAGTCGGGCATCGGGACGAGCCCCCTTTCGTGCCGCGCGGGTTGCGGCGCGGCAAGGCGGGAAGCGGCGTGGGTGCCGCGCGGTTCTGAGGTCCGGCGAGGCGAGCGGGCGGTTGGCGCGGGCCACTTGTGTGGCGCGGGGGCGGCGTAGGAGACTTGTCACGTATTACGTGACAAGTTCCGGGTCGTGTGGCGTTTTCCGGAAGTGGCGTGCGGGGCTTCGGACGGGCGGCCATTCCGCGGAATGGGCGCGGGGGCCGGGCTCAAACCGGCGGTGGGGGGCGGACGCGTTTTCCTTGATGCAAGCATGCGCTGCGCGACAGCGCGGCGGTCTTCTCCGGCGAGCTGCGGGATTCATGGGGCTGGAGGCCCAGACCCCGCGGCGGGGACGAAGTTATCGCGAACGGTACGACGGACCAGAGCGCGCGGGCTCAGATCAGGTACTTGCGGGCGACGGCGGAGGGGACGTTCTCGAGGTCCATCAAGGTGAGGAAATCGATCGTCTTGAACTCGCGGTCGATGGCGGGTTCGCCGCAGATGCGGCAGCCGACCATCAGATATGCGGCCATCAGGCGCGGAATCTTGGCCGTGACGCCTTCGGTCGGCGGCAGCGGGAAGGCGTAGGTGGGGGTCGGGTGCGTGCGGAAAGGGACGGGCGCGAGGTATTTGTCCTCGAGCTGACGGTACATCGCGGCGCCTTCGACGGGATCCTGCGAGGTCAGCGAGCTGCAGCCGATGAGGTAGCGGGCACCGCGGCTGCGGGCGAAGATGGAGATGCCTCGCCAGAGGATGCCGACGACGGTCTGGTTGCGGTGGTCGAGGTGGACGCAGGCGCGGCCGAGCTCAAGGATCTGGCCCCTGAAGGGCTCGAAGGGGGCGAAGTCGAACTCCTGCGCACTGTAGTAACCGAGTCCGGACGCGGCGGCCACCGGGCCGGGAAGCATGCGGTAGGTGCCGACGATCTGGCCGGTGGTGTTCTCCTCGACGATCAGGTGGGCACAGGCGCTGTCGAACCGGTCCTCGTCGCACCCGGTTTCCCAGGCGGAGGCCAGCCCCTCGTTGAGCTCCTTGTTGAACACCTCGAAGCGCAGCCGCTGGGCGGCGCGCACATCGCTTTCGCAGGTGGCCAGGCGCACGCGGTAGCGATCCGTGACGACCGGGAAGCCGGTGGTGCAGGTGGAGGCTTGATTGTTGAGTGCGGTGGGGGACACGTGAAAATTAGTGAGCGGACGGAATCCGAGCGTGAAGAACGCCTGCAAAGCTACAACGTTTTTGCTGAGGCTGCGGTGACGTGCGGGTTGTAATCGGGTGACGGCCCGGTGACACGGCGGACAGGGCGTGTGCCCGAGTAGCGGGGCTGGCGCCGATCGCCGGCGGCCGGGGCCGCTTGTCCCGCGGGCGCGCCGCCGAGGCTGTTTCTGTTGCCTTGGCGTGGGGGCTTTGTTTCAACGCCGGCTCCATGTTTCCGGTGCGTTTCCTGTCTCGCGGGGTGGTCGCCGTCCTCTTGGCCGGCGGGCTGTGCGGCTGCTCGATCAACAAGCTCGCGGTCAACAAGCTGGGCGATGCGCTCGCCAGTGGCGGCGGCGGGACCTTCGCCACCGACGACGATCCGGAGCTGGTGAAGGCGGCGGTGCCGTTCAGCCTGAAGCTGATGGAAAGCCTGTTGGCCGAGAGCCCGGAACACCGCGGGCTGCTCTTGGCGGCTTCGAGTGGTTTTACCCAGTACGCCTACGCCTTTGTGCAGGAGGACGCTGACGAACTCGAGGCTACCGACTACGCTGCGGCGCAGGCGCTGCGCGAGCGGGCGAAACGCCTCTACTTGCGCGCTCGCGACTACGGCTTGCGTGGGCTGGAGGTCCGGCAGAAGGGCGTGCGCGCGGCGCTTGCCGCCGACCCGCGTGCGGCGGTGCGCCGTTTCACCAAGGCCGACGTGCCGCAGCTTTATTGGACCGCGGCGGCGTGGGCTGCGGCGATCTCGCTGAGCAAGGACGATCCGGCGCGCATCGCGGAGATTCCGCAGATGGAGGCACTCATCGACCGTGCCGCCGAGCTCGACGCCGATTGGGGCGAGGGCGCGATCCACAGTTTCCTCATCACCTACGAGATGGCGCGGCAGGGCGTTCCCGGCGACGCTGCGGCGCGGTCGCGGGCGCATTTCGAGCGCGCGGTCGAGCTGGCGCGCGGGGCGCAGGCCTCGCCGTTCGTGAGCTTTGCCGAGGCGGTCTGCATCGAGCAGCAGGACTACCCGCAGTTCGCCGAGCTGATGGGCAAGGCGCTCGCGATCGACGCCGACGCCCACCCCGAGCAGCGGCTCGTCAACCTCGTCGTGCAACGCCGCGCGCGTTGGCTGCTTTCGCGCAAGGACGACCTGTTCCTCACCACCGAGCCCGCCGCCGCGCCGCGGCGTTGAACCGGCGCGCCGCAGCTCTGTCCAACTTCGTTTTCCGTCATGACCAAGCTCCTCGCCTCCCTTTTCTCCCGCCGCTCGTTAGCGGCAGTGCTCGCCGCCGGTTTGGCCGTTTCCGCCGCCGCCGCGCCGAAGCTTAAGCTCGGCACGCTCGCCCCGGTGGGCACCTCGTACCACAAGTCGCTCATGGCGATGGCCGAGACCTGGCGCAAGGAGTCGGGCGGCGCGGTCGATCTCAACATCTTCGCTGGCGGCAAACTCGGCGGCGAGGCGGAGATGGTCGGCCTGATGCAGGTCAACTCGCTCCAGGCGGCGATGCTCACCGCGGTGGGCTTGGCTGAGATCGAGCCGGGCGTGACCGGCCTGCAGAACATTCCGATGGGGTTCCACACCCTGGCTGAGGTTGATTATGTGGGCGAGCGGCTGCGGCCGATGCTCGAGGAGCGGCTGTCCCAGAAGGGCTTCGTCGTGATATTCTGGGTGGACTCCGGCTGGGTGCGCTTTTTCGCCAAGCAGCCGATCCTGCATCCCGACGACCTGCGCAAGCTCAGGCTCTTCAGCTGGTCGGGCAACCCCGCGCAGGTTGAGCTGTACCAGTCCGCCGGTTTCGACGCCAAGCCGCTGGAGACCGCCGACATCGTGCCCGGGCTCCAGACCGGCCTGATCGACGCCGTGCCGCTGCCGCCGTTCTTCGCCATGGCTGCGCAGGTCGACACCCGTGCGCCGCACATGCTCGACCTGAACTGGGCACCGCTGGTCGGCGCGCTGGTCGTGCGCAAGGAGACGTGGGAGAAGATTCCGGTCGCGACGCGCGAGAAGCTGCGCGAGGCGGCGGTGCGTGCCGGCGAGGAGATCAAGGCCACCGGTCGCCGCGAGATGGAGGAGTCCGTCGCGGCGATGGAGAAGCGCGGGTTGAAGGTCCAGAAGATCACGCCCGAGGTCGAGGCCGAGTGGCGCACGATCTCGGAGAAGGTCTATCCGCAGATCCGCGGCAAGCTGGTGCCTGCCGACATCTTCGACGAGACGATGCGCCTGCTCGCCGAGTGCCGCGCGCTGGGAAAGAGCTGAGCGGGCGAGCGGTTGGAACCGTAGCGGCGTTCGTGAGAGCGCTGAGGTGGGGCGTTGTGTAGGCGTGGCTTCAGCCCGCCCCGTTCGGGTCTGTGCTCGAATTCGGTGTGGAGCTGATGCCTGCCGGGGCGCCCTGAAGGGACGACCTACGCCGCCACTCGCGCACTGTGTAACCGCTCGCGAGAGCAGTTTGCCGCTCTGGTGCCGATGGAATCGCCGCTCTGGCGAGCGGCGCCACGTTGCGGTGGATCACGGTGCCGACGAACCGGTGGGCGAGTACGGCGCGCTCACCAGTTGTCGGTGCGGAAGGGGGCGGCGGGGAGGCCGGCTCCGTTGTAGAGGTTGGGCTCGGGCTGCGGGTCGTTGGCGAAGGCGTAGCGGGCGGACATCGGGGCCTTCACCTCGGCGCTGCTGACGACGACGGTGTCGCCTTCGAGCTTGGCCTCGGCGGGGTGGAAGACGCGGTCGGCGCCGGCGAGCTGGAAGCCCTGTACGCGCGGGCCGCGGCAGACCAAGCCGATCTCGGCGTGGTCGAAGCGGATACGGACGGTGCCGTCGGGCTGGAAGGTGTGCTCGGCGTAGGCCGGGCCGGCGTAGTCGACTCCTTCGCCGTGGACTTGGGCTCGGGCGACGAGGGCGAGGCGGCGGCCGATTTCCTGCTTGTGCGTGGGGTGGAGGTTGGCGCTGTCGCCTTCGTCGATGGCGACGACCATGCCGGTGGCGGGCAGGGCGAGGGCGGCGGCCTGCGCCTCGCGCAGGCGGGCCCAGGCGGTGCCGTCGGGGTTGTTGTCGGCGTAGTTGGGAAGCTGGACGAAGAGGAACGGAGTCGGACCGGAGAGCGGCGCGATGCTGGCAGGCTCGGGCTGCTCCTCATCCTTGCGGCGCTTCTTCTTGCGCTCCTCCTCGGTGGGCGTGGGCGGCTGGGCGGCGGCGGACCAGGCGTCGCGCCAGCCGGCGACGAGGGCGGGGAAGAGGTCGCTATACTCGGTGTCGCGGCCGACGTTGGACTCGCCCTGGTACCAGACGACGCCGCGGTGGGCGAAGGGGACGACGGGGGCGACCATGCCGAACCAGCAGGTGGTGGGTTCCTCGGGGAGGCCGGGGCCGGCGGGGCGCCAGGGTTTGTCGGCTGGCTCGGGCTGGCCGGCGGCCTTGGCGGCATCGGCGCGGCGCTGCCAGTCGGCGAGCTTCTGGTCGTAGGCGGCCTTCTTCGCGGGGTAGTCGGCGACGGTCTGTGCCCAGGCGGCGGAGACGGAGGCGGCGTGGGGCGTGGCGGCGAGCATGGCGGGCGAGAGCCAGGACTCGATGGGCGTGCCGCCCCAGGAGATGTTGAGGATGCCGATCGGGACGCCGAGGTCGCGGTGGAGTTCGCGGGCGAAGAAGAAGCCGACGGCGGTGATGTGCGGGACGGTGTCGGCGGTGCAGACTGTCCAGGAACCTTGGACATCGGCGGCGGGGGCGTCGTGGGCGAGCTGGGTTCCGACCTTGAAGTGGCGGATGAGGGGGAAGTGGGCGGTGGTGGTCTCGAGGAAGGCGTTGTCGGCGAGGCGGACGGGCCACTCCATGTTGGACTGGCCGGAGCAGAGCCAGACATCGCCGACGACGACGTCGTGGAGGGTGATGGTGTTGGAGCCGTCGACGACGAGGTCGGCCGGGTAGGGCTGCACGGGCATCGGGGCGAGGTTGACGCGCCAGTTGCCGTCGCGGTCGGCCTTGGTGGCGAGGGTTTTGCCGCGGAAGGTGACGGTGATCTTCTCGCCGCGGCGGGCGGTGCCCCAGATCGGGACGACGGCCTCGCGTTGGAGGACGGCGTGGTCGGTGAAGACGGCGGCGAGTTTCACCTCGGCGCGGAGCGCGGCGGCGAGGGAGAGGGCGGAGCCGAGGGAGAGCGAGAGGAGGACGAGGCGGCGGAGGCGCATGGCGGGAAGGGATCGGGTGACGGACTATGCCGAAGGGAATAGGTCGTATAGGATGGATGGGTCCGAGGGGAGGAAGAACGGAAGGGGGCTGGGGAATCGATGCCCTCACGGGCATCGCTACGGGGCGGCGGGCGGCTCGGGCGGATGAAGGAAGGCGTGGAGTTCGGCGGCGAGCTTGGGACCGATGCCTTCGACCTCGGCGAGCGCCTCGGGTGCCGCGGCGCGGAGTCGGTCGATGGAGCCGAAGTGCTCAAGCAGCGCGGCGCGGCGCTTGGCGCCGAGGCCGTCGAAATCGTCGAGGACGGATTCGCGGATCTTCTGCGAACGAAGGTCGGCGTTGTAGGTATTGGCGAAACGGTGGGCCTCGTCGCGCAGGCGCTGGAGGAGGTTGAGGCCGGGGTGGTTGAGCGGGAGGTTCAGCGGCGGGCGCTCGTCGGCGAAGATGATGGTCTCGTGTTTCTTGGCCAAACCGATGAGGGCGGGCGGCGTGAGTTCGAGGGCGAGGAAGGCCTTCATGGCCGCGGTGATCTGGCCGCGGCCGCCGTCGATCACGATGAGCTCGGGGAGCGGTTTGCCCTCGGCGGCGAGGCGTTGGTAGCGGCGGCCGACGACCTCCTCCATGGCGCGGAAGTCGTCGTTGCCGATGAAGGAGCGGATGCGGAAGCGGCGGTATTCGTTTTTGTCGGGCCGGCCGTCGCGGAAATGGACCATCGAGGCGACGACGAAGGTGCCGCTGATGTGGGAGATGTCGAAGCACTCCATGCGCGCGGGGAGCGAGCGGAGGTGGAGCACGTCGCGCAGCGCCTCGAGGGCGACGGAGTCGGTCTGGAAGACGTCGGGCGCGCGCTCGAAGCGGCGGGCCTTGCGGAGCGTCTCCTCGAGGGCAAAGACGGAGTCGCGCAGCTCGGCGGCGCGCTCGTACTCCTGGTCGGCGGCGGCCTGCTGCATCTCGGCGCGGAGCTGCTCCAGCCACTCGTGGGACTTGCCGTCGAGAAACGTCGTGGCTGCCTCGACACGGGCGCGGTACTCCTGGGCGGTGACGACGTTGGGGTGTCCGTAGAGCTCGGCGCGGACGTCGTCGTAGAGCTGCCAGCGGCCGTCGGCGGTGGGCTGGGGGCGGGCGTCGCCGAGGAGGATGCCGAACTGCTTGCGCATCTGGGCGAGAGTGCGGCGCAGGAAGCTGCTGAAGGGGAAGGGGCCGAAGTAGCGGGCGGTGTCGGCCTTCCGCAGTCGGGTGAGGGCGAAGCGGGGGAGCTCGGAGGCGAGGTCGACGCGGACGAGGAGGAAGCGCTTGTCGTCGACGAAGTCGGTGTTGTACTTGGGTTTCCACTCCTTGATGAGCTTGCCTTCGAGCAGGAGCGCCTCGGGTTCGGAGCGGACCTCGATGATGTCGAGGTCGTGGATGAGGTCGATGAGGGCGCGGATCTTGGGCTGGGCGGTGGCGGCGCGGGAGCGGGTGAAGTAGGAGGAGACGCGCTTCTTCAGGCTCTTGGCCTTGCCGACGTAGATGATCTGCCCGAGGCGGTCCTTCATGAGGTAGACGCCGGGCTTGTCGGGCAGCGCGCGGACCTTGGCCTTGAGATCGGGAGCGGGCATCTGAAATGCGGAATTCGGAATGCGGATTGCGGAATGGGCGGCTCGGAGAGCGGAAGTGGAGGCGACAGTGGCGGGCGGAGCGGGGGCGGTCGACAGCGGATTGTTGGCCGGTTTCCGAGGGCTGGCGTTTTTCCACGGAAGCCCTACGGTCGACGAACTACCTCCCTATGCCTAAGAAAACCGCCCCCGCGACACCCGCTGCGTCGAAACGTTTCGAACTCCTCACGCTCGGCAACGAGCTGCTGCTGGGCCGCACGCCCAACGGCCACCTGACCTTCATCGGCGAACAACTTGCCCGCCGCGGCGTGGAGCTCTCGCTCAATGTCGTGATCCCCGACGACGCGGAGACGGTCGCCAACCTTTTCGCACGCAGCCTGGCGCGTTCGGATGTGGTCATCACCACCGGCGGGCTCGGGCCGACGAGCGACGACCTCACGCGCGAGGCGATCGCGGAGGTGCTCGGGCGAAAGCTGGTTTTCGACAAGAAGATCGAGAAGGCCATCGCGGCGCGCTTCGCCAAGCTCGGGCGGAAGATGACGGCCAACAACCTCAAGCAGGCTTGGCGCCCCGAGGGGGCCGAGGTCATCCCGAACCCGAATGGCACCGCGCCGGGGCTGTGGATCGAGAAGGACCGGAAGGTGATCGTCATGATGCCCGGGCCGCCGCACGAGATGGAGCCGATGTGGCGCAGCCAGGTGCTGCCGCGACTGGTGCGGCTCAAGCTCGTCGGCCGCAGCGAGCCGTTTGTGCAGCTGCGCACGGTGGGCGTGGGCGAATCGGCGCTGGAGACGCGCATCCAGCCGCTTCTCGCGAAGTACCCGAAGGTTGAAGTCGCCTACTGCGCGCATGCGTGGTCGGTCGACCTGCGTTTCGGCTGGGCGCGCAACGCGGCGGTCGAGAAGCAGGCGCGGAAGCTGGCGCAGGAATGCCGGGCGCTGCTCGGCGACGACGTTTTCGCCGAGGGATCGGCCACGCTGGCGGAGACGGTCGCCGAGCTGCTGCGCAGCCAGGAGACGACGCTGGCCGTGGCGGAGTCCGGCACGGGCGGTCAGCTCGCCAACCTGTTCACGGATCTGCCGGGCGCCTCGAAGTTCTTCCATGGCGGCGTGGTGTGCTACCGCAACGGCGGCAAGGTCATCATGCTCGACATCCCCGAGTGCCTGTTCAGCCAGCACGGCGCGATCAGCCCGGAGGTGGCGGTGGCGATGGCGACGGGCGCGGCGGAGAACTTCGTGGCCGAGTACGCGCTGAGCATCAGTTGCTGCGCCGGCCCGGGTGCGCGGAGCTCCGGCACGGTCTACGTCGGCCTGCACACGCCGGAAGGCGTGTGGGCCAAGCGGCTGGATTCGCCGCAGGGAACGCCGACATCGGTGCGCGCCCGTGCGATCAACGTGGCGCTGGACTGGCTGCGCCGCGAGCTGCTGCGCGCCCAGCGTGCGAAGCAGGTCCCGGTGGCCGCGAAATCCGCCGCGCGAATGAAGCCGACGGCGAAGCGCCGCTGAGTCCGTGCCGTTTTGCGAGCGCCCGCCCCGCGGATTGCGGTGGCGGGCGTTTTTGGTGTTCCGGGGGAACGGATGAGACATGAGGTCCTATCTGCATTTTGCCCTCATCCTTTGGGGCAAATGGGCGATGTAATAGGCGGATGACTCCGCCCCCAGATAGCGCTGCCGCCCTTGTCACCGCCCGCCGTGGTCGGTTTGCGGGCAGCGCACGCCCCGGCGCGATTCCTATCCCATGACTGTCCAACCCGATGTTCTGCAGCAGCTTGAGACGCTGAATTTCCCGACACCGCCGGCCATCGTGGTGCGGCTGGTGCAGTTGCTGGCGAAGGACAGTGTGACCTCTGAGGAGATCGGAGAGACGATGGCGCTCGATGCTGCGATGGCGGCGCGGGTGCTGCATCTGGCCAACTCGGTGTCGCTGGGCGGCAGCACTCCGGTGGACTCGATTCCCGAGGCCGTGTTGCGGGTGGGCGTCGACGGCGTGCGCGATATCGTTTTCGCGCTGGCGATGGTGGGCGCGATGCGGCCGGCGCATTTCGACTACCGGCCGTTTTGGCGGCACTCGCTGGCGGTGGCGTTCACCGCGCAGGCGCTCCAGACGCGTACCCTGAATCTTGGCGCGCCGTTTCCCGAGACGTACGCGGCCGGCCTGTTGCACGACATCGGCATGCTCGTGCTCGACCAGTTGCTCGGCGAGCGGTACCGCGATGCGATCGAGACGGCGCGCACGACCTCGAGGCCGCTCGCGGAGGTCGAACACGAACTGCTGGGCACCGACCATGCGCAGGCCGGCGGGCGCATGCTCGAGGTCTGGCATTTCCCACCGATCCTCATCGACGCCGTCCGCAACCACTCCCAGCCCTGGGTCTCGGGAAAGACGGTGACGCAGCTCGTGCATCTCGCCGACTTCCTGTGCAACCGACAGGGCATCCACCACGGCAGCGGCTATTTCCCGCAGGGCTGCGACGATCGTGTCTGGGCAGAGCTCGGGCTGGAAAAGAGCCATCTCGACGAGATCGTCGCCTCCGTGCAGGGCGAACTCGGCCGCGCCGAGGCGGTGCTCGCGGCGATGTGAACCCGCACCGGAGAAACCATTTCCCCCTATGGCTTCAGGCTCAGAATACGTCAAACGGCTCGATGCGGTGGACTTTCCCGCCGCACCCGAGGTGGTGATGCGGCTTTCGGGACTGCTGTCGGATGCATGGGTCACGGCCGAGCAACTGGGCGAGGTGATGGCGCTCGACGCCGGCATCTCGGCACGTGTGCTGCGGCTGGCCAACTCGGTCTATTTCCGCGGCCAGGGTGTGCGCTCGATCGAGGAGGCGGTGCTGCGGGTGGGCGTCGACGGCGTGCGCGACGTGGTGTTCGCTCTCTCGCTGCTGCGGGCGTTCAAGCCGTTGCATCTCAACTACAAGATGTTTTGGCGGCACGGGCTCGCCGTCGCGCAGACGGTGCTCGTGCTCCAGCATCGTGCGCTCAATCTTTCCGCGCCAATTCCGGAGGCTTATGCTGCCGGCCTGTTGCACGACATCGGCATGCTGGTGCTCGACCGCACGCTGGGTGCCGGCTACGGCAGCATTCTCGACACGGCACGCACGCAGGTACGGCCGCTGTGCGAAGTGGAGCGGGAGGCGCTGGGCACCGACCACGCCGACGTCGGCGGGCGGTTGCTCGAGGTCTGGCGCATGCCGACGGTGCTCGCTCAGGCGGTGAGCGGCCACCACAAGCCCCTCGACGACGATTACCCGGCGGCGCAGTTGGTCTACCTGGCCGACTATGTCTGCAACCACCACGACGTCCACCACGGCACCGGCTACAAGCCCGAGCTGGCGTCGTCCGAAGTGTGGGAGGAGCTGGGCATCCCCGAGTCGGATTTGCCGGCGATCGTCACCGACATGTACGCCGGTCTGGCCAAGGCCGACGCGATCCTCTCCGCGGCGAGCTGAGTCGGCGGAGCGCCGGTGACGGGTGCCGGTGTCGTGCCCGAACGGAGGCTTGGCGGCGCGTGCGGATACCGGCATGGTGGCGGCGATGACCCACGAGATCGTCTGGCCCGCCTGGTTGATCGCCGCACCGCTCACCCTGCTGTTCCTCTGGCTCACGCTGCGTGCCGGCCGGCGGCTGCGGCTCCTGATGGACACGCCGACGTCGAAGGCCAAGGGCGTGTTCATGGGCCAAGTGGAGATCTCCGGCCGCGCGGTGACGCCGGCGCCGTTGCGCAGCCGCCTCGCCGAGTGCGAGTGCGTGTGGTTCCGCTACACGGTGGAGGAACAGTGGGAACGTTGGGAGACGGAGACGTACACCGACAACAAGGGCCGGCGGCAGACGCGCCAGGTCCGCAAGTCGGGCTGGACGCGCGTCGACGAGGGCGGGGCGCAGCCGGCGTTCGCCGTCGAGGACGAGACCGGTTCGGTGCAGGTCCGGCCGGAGGGCGCCGAGATCGAGTCGGAGCGCGTCTTCGACGAGACGGTGGGACGCGGCGATGCGCTCTACTACGGCAAGGGGCCGGCGGGCGCGATCGCCGACTCGACCGGGCGGCGGCGTTTCACCGAGGAGGCGTTGCGGCTCGGCGCGACGCTGTTCGTGGCCGGGCGGGCGCGGGAGCGCGACGACGCGGTGGCTCCGGAGATCGCCGCCGACCCCGAACAGAACCTCTTTCTCATCAGTTGCCGCGGCGAGGCGAAGGTGCAGCGCGGTTACCGGCTCCAGTTCTGGTGCTGGGGCGTGGTGCAACTGGTGCCGCTGCCGGTTGCGTGGCTGGTGCAGGCGCACCAGGCGGAGCTGTTGCCGTGCGCTTGGCCGGCGGTGGCACTCGGCGGCGCGATGGCGCTGCTGTGGCTCGTGGGCTGGTGCTGGATGGCGTTCAACAGTCTCGTGCACCTGCGCAACCGCGTGGCGCAGGCCGGCTCGCTGATCGACGTGCAGCTCAAGCGTCGCGCCGATCTCATTCCGCGGCTGGTCGCCGTCGTCGCCGGGCTGCGCGACCACGAGCGTACGGTGCAGACGGAGCTGGCGGCGTTGCGTGCCCAGAGTCAGGCGACACCGGCCGGCGAGCCCGGGCCGGACTTCGCCGCCGCTGCGGGCTCGCTGCGGATGGTGGCGGAGCGCTATCCGGAGCTGAAGAGCGACGGGGCGTTCCTCGCGCTCCAGCGCGAGCTGACGGACACCGAGACTCGGATCGCGCTGGCCCGCGACTACCGCAACGAGATCGCGACCCACGCCAACACCCGACTGGAGATCGTGCCCGACCGGTGGATCGCGCCGTTGGCTGGATTGCGCCTGCAGCCGCTCTGGCAGGCGGAGGGTTTCGAGCGGGCGGCGGTCGCGGTGAAGCTGTGAGCGACGCCCGGCGGCTGCATTGTTCCGCCCGGTGGAGGGAGAAATAGCGGACAGGCGGTTAATGAATAACGCCGTCTCGGGGCGGCTGGCGGACTTGAAAGCCGGGTTTTTATCGGGAAACCTGCCGCCTTCTCCCCGGTTCAACATCCTATTTCCATGAAATTCTCCGACGGCGAGTGGCTCCTTCAACCCGGTGTTTCGGCGACGTTCGCGACCGAAGCCCACGATATCACCCAGGTTGGCGACAGCCTCGTGATCGACGCCCCGACGCGCTCGATCAAGCACCGCGGCGACACGCTCGGCGGCCCGGTCCTCACCGTGAAGCTCAGCTCGCCGATGGAGGGCGTGATCCGCGTTCGCGTGGAGCACTACACGGGCGGCGCCGACACCATGCCGACGATCCCGCTGCAGCCGCAGCCTGCGGCGCCGGTGAAGATCGATGTCGCCGCCGAGCAGGCGACGCTCGCCGCAGGCGGCCTCACGGTGCGCGTGAAGCGCCCGGGTTGGGAGATCACCTTCGAGCACGCCGGCCGTGTGCTCACCAAGACCGGCTGGCGCGGTCAGGGCTACATGCAGGTCGCCGGCAAGGGCCCGCAGATGGTCGAGCGCCTGCAGCTCGGCGTGGGCGAGAACGTCTACGGCTTGGGCGAGCGCTTCACGGCGTTCGTGAAGAACGGCCAGGTTGTCGAGAACGAGAACAAGGACGGCGGGACCGGCTCCGACCAGGCGTACAAGTGCGTGCCGTTCTACATGACCAACCGTGGCTACGGCGTGCTCGTCAACGAGACCGGCCCGGTGTCGTTCGAGGTCGCCTCGGAGCGCGTTGCGCGTGTCCAGTTCTCCAAGCCGGGCGAGAGCCTCGAGTACTTCGTCATCCTCGGGCCCACGCCGAAGGAGATCCTCGCGCGCCTCACGCAGCTCACCGGCCGGCCCGCGCTGCCGCCGCCGTGGTCGTTTGGCCTCTGGCTCACCACCTCGTTCACCACCAGCTACGACGAGAAGACCTGCATGGGCTTCGTCGAGGAGATGAAGCGCCGCGACCTGCCGCTGCACGTCTTCCACTTCGACTGCTTCTGGATGCGCGAGTTCGACTGGTGCAACTTCGAGTGGGACCCGCGCGTGTTCCCGGACCCGGTCGGCATGCTCAAGCGCTTCCACGAGCGCGGACTGAAGGTCTGCGTGTGGATCAACTCCTACGTCGGCCAGCGCTCGAAGCTCTTCGAGGAGGGCAAGAAGGGCGGCTATTTCATCAAGCGCACCGACGGCAGCGTCTGGCAGACCGACCTCTGGCAGCCGGGCATGGCGATCGTCGACTTCACCAACCCCGAGGCGCGCCAGTGGTTCGCCGCGCACCTCGAGCGCCTGTGCGACATGGGCGTCGACTGCTTCAAGACCGACTTCGGCGAGCGCATCCCCACCGAGGGCGTGGTGTACCACGACGGCTCCGACCCGGTCGGCATGCACAACCTCTATGCGGTGCAGTACAACCAGTGCGTATTCGAGGTTCTTGAGCGCAAGCGCGGCCGCCACGAGGCGACGCTTTTCGCCCGCTCTGCCTACGCCTCCGCGCAACGCTTCCCGCTCCACTGGGGTGGCGACTGCTGGTCGACCTTCGAGGCCATGTCGGAAACGCTTCGCGGCGGCCTCTCGCTCTCGCTCTGCGGCTTCGGTTTCTGGAGCCACGACATCGGCGGCTTCGAGGGCGGCGGCCCGGCCGCGGTCTACAAGCGCTGGCTCGCGTTCGGCCTGCTCTCCTCGCACTCGCGTCTGCACGGCTCCTCCAGCTACCGCGTGCCGTGGGCCTACGACGAAGAGGCCTGCGACGTCCTCCGGAAGTTCACCAAGCTCAAGTGCCAGCTCATGCCGTACCTCTGGGGGCAGGCCGTCGTCGCGCACCAGGAGGGCACGCCGATGCTGCGCGCGATGTTGCTCGAGTTCCCGGCGGACCCCGCCAGCGACACGCTGGACCGCCAGTACATGCTCGGCGACTCGCTGCTCGTGGCCCCGGTGTTCAACGCCGAGGGCGACGTGTCCTACTACCTGCCCGAGGGCGCGTGGACGCAACTGCTCACCGGCGAGGTCCAGCAGGGCGGCCGCTGGTACAAGGACAACCACAACTTCCTCAGCCTCCCGCTCTTCGTCCGCCCCGGCACCATCCTGCCGCTCGGCGCGACCGACGTGAAGCCGGACTACAACTACGCCGAGGGCACGATCTTTCGCGTGTACCAGCTCGCCGACGGCGCCACGGCCACCCGCGCCGTGCAGGGGCCGGATGGCAAGGAGCTCGGCCGCGTGACCGCCACCCGCAAGGGCGCGACGATCGAGGTCGTCGCTACGGGCGCGCTGCGCGACTGGAAGGTGCAGTTGGTCGGCGTCGCGCAGGCGACCGCCACCGGCGGCACCGTGACCGCGGATGCGGCTGGCGTGGTGATCGCCGCGCAGGCGGCGAAGCTCGCGATCCGCATGGCGAACTGAAGTTTGGAGCTGGCACCCTTCGCTTGTGCGCCGGCAGGGACTGTTTCTTCGGAGACAGATCCTGCCGGCGCCGGCTTTTCTGGGGTTGTGGCGCCCGTTTCTCCTTCGCGATTTAACAACCGCGGGTTTGCCGTCGGTGCCGCGCTGCGCCATCTTCGGCCCGTTTTCCCCATGGCATCCACAAAACGAACCAAGCGCATCGGAATCCTCACCGCCGGCGGCGACAGCCCCGGGCTCAACGCCGCCATCCGCGCCGTTGGCAAGACAGCCGTCGGTCAGTACGGCTGGGAGCTGATCGGTTTCCGCGACGGCTTTCTCGGCATGATCGAGGACCGTTGGGTGAACTTGGACAAGCGCGGCTTGGTCGGGATGCTCACGCTCGGCGGCACGGTGCTCGGCACCTCGCGCGACAAGCCGCACCGCATGCCGCAGGAGGACGGCTCCACGCGCGACATGACCGGCGAGATCGTGAAGACCTACCGTCGCCACAAGCTCGACGCGCTGGTCTGCATCGGCGGCGGCGGCACGCACAAGAACGCCGCGCGCCTTGTCGAGAAGGGGCTCAACATCGTCACGCTCCCCAAGACCATCGACAACGACGTCGCGCTGACCGACGACACCATCGGCTACGACACCGCGCTGGGCATCGCGACGGAGACGCTGGACCGCCTGCACAGCACCGCGCACAGCCACCACCGCATCATCATCGCCGAAATCATGGGCCATCGTGCCGGCTGGCTCGCGCTCGGCGCCGGCATCGCCGGCGGGGCCGACGTGATCCTCATCCCCGAGATTCCGTACGACGTCGAGAAGGTCGCCGCCGCGATCCGGCTGCGCTCCGAGCACGGCTCGAATTTCAGCATCGTGTCGGTGGCCGAAGGTGCGATGCCCGCCAGCGACGCACACGAGCTGGAACTGCTCCTGCGCCGTCGCGACAAGGCGCGCAACGATGCCGAGAAGAAGGAGGCGAAGCAGGCACTGGCCGCTTGGGACAAGGCGCGCTCCGGCCACACGATGCGCCTGGCGAAACTCCTGGAGGAGCTCACGCACCTCGAGGCCCGCGTCACGATTCTCGGTTATGTGCAGCGCGGCGGCACGCCGTCGTGCCACGACCGGCTGCTTGCCACGCGGCTCGGCGCCGCCGCCGTCGAGCTGATCCGGCAGGGCAAGTTCGGCTACATGGTGGCCTCGCGCGACGACAACTGGGTCGCCGTGCCGATTGAGCGTGTGGCGAAGGGCATCAAGACCGTGCCGATCGACCACTGGTGGATCGAGTCGGCCCGCCGCGTGGGCACGAGCCTGGGCGATTGAGTCCGATTGGCGGTTCCGTCTGTGCGTCGGGGAAACAAAAAACCTCCCGGCCTTGCGACCGGGAGGTTTTTTGAAAGTGGTGGCTTCGCAGGGACTCGAACCCTGGACCAATTGATTAAGAGTCAACTGCTCTACCAACTGAGCTACGAAGCCACGTGGGAAAGAGGCGCAGAGACTCGGGACGCGCGAGGGGTTGTCAACTTAGTTTTCCGCAGGTTTTTTTGCGCGAGAGGCGATGCACTGGCCGGGCGATTCGAGAATCCATCGCCTTGCACGAATTTCACTGCGCGAGGTATTTCGCCATCTCACTGAAAGTGAGGAACACGCAGCCTTGTTTGCGCAGCTCGGCGAAGATGGCCCGGAGCTGTTGCTCGGTTTCGGGGCGCCATTCGTGGAAGAGGATCACTGTGCCGTCCTCGATGCCGGTGGTGGCACGGCGGAGGATTTCGGCGGCATCGACCTCCTTAATGTAGTCGCCCGAAGCAACGAGCTTCTTGGGCATGTAGATCGCGATGCCGGCTTTCGCGGCGTCGGCGCGGACGCGGTCGTCGATGGCGATGAAGGGGGGCCAATACCAGACTGGGGCGACGCCGGCCGCCTGTGTGATTGTTTTCTGGCCACCGAGGATCTCGGCCTCGAGTTCGGCGTCGGTGAGGCCCTTTGGCTGTTTGTGCGCAAAGGAGTGGTTGGCGATCTGGTGGCCGGCGGCGACGACGGACTTGAGCAGCGATGGGTTGGCCGCGGCGTTCCTGCCGACGGTGCCGAACGTCACATGCACCTGTTCCTTCGCGAAGATGGCGAGCAGCTTGGGCGTCTGGACCGGGTCGGGGCCGTCGTCGAAGATCATGGCGACGTGGACCGGCTTGGTGTCGGCGGCGTAGGCGAGCGCGGCAAATAGGAATAGCGCGGAGGCGAACAGGGGGCGGAATTTCATGGGGGAGAGGCAGCAAGGCTGTGGGTGAGACCTCCCGCAGGCAAATGGCTTGTTGTGAGGAAACAAAAAGGCCGTCTTCCGGAGAAGACGGCCTAAAGTGGCGGGATGGACGAGACTCGAACTCGCGACCTTCTGCGTGACAGGCAGACGCTCTAACCAGCTGAGCTACCACCCCGTGGAACGGGAGAGGCGCGACGGTAGAAACGCCCCATTCTCTGTCAAGAACCCTTTGGTTAACTTTTTTTGCGGGCGGCATTTTTCGGAAACGAGCCGCCGTTTCTCCTCTAGAAATCGGCGGAGCCGGGGGTGCGCGCGAAGGGGATGACATCGCGGATGTTGGCCACGCCGGTGACGAACATCAGGAGGCGCTCGAAGCCCAGGCCGAAGCCGGCGTGAGGCACGCTGCCGTAGCGGCGTAGGTCGAGGTACCACCAGTAGTCCTCCTCCTTGAGGCCCTGGCGCTGGAGGTTGGTGAGGAGTTGTTCGAGACGCTCCTCGCGCTGGCTGCCGCCGATGATCTCGCCGATGCCGGGCACGAGCACATCCATCGCGGCGACGGTGCGGCCGTCGTCGTTGAGACGCATGTAGAAGGGTTTGATGTCGCGCGGGTAGTTGTAGACGGTCGTGGGGCACTTGAAGTGCACCTCGGTGAGGTAGCGCTCGTGCTCGGCCTGGAGCGCGCAGCCGGGCTGGACGGGGAACTCGAACTCGCGGCCGCTCTTGACGAGGATGTCGACGGCCTCGTCGTAGCTCACGCGCTGGAAGGGGCGTTCGAGCACGAAGTCGAGGCGGGCGAGCAGGTCCTTGTCGACGAACTTGGCGAAGAACTCCAGGTCGGCGGCGCAGTGGGTGCGGGCGTCGCGGATGAGGTGTTTCACGAACTCCTCGGCAATGGCCATGTCGCCGAGCAGGTCGCAGAAGGCCATCTCCGGCTCGATCATCCAGAACTCGGCGGCGTGGCGCGAGGTATGCGAATTCTCGGCACGGAAGGTGGGGCCGAACGTGTAGATGTTCGACAGCGCGCAGGCGAAGACCTCGCCCTCGAGCTGGCCGCTCACGGTGAGGTAGGCGGGTTTCTGGAAGAAGTCCTGGGTGAAATCCACCGCGCCGTCGGCACGCAGCGGCGGCGACTTCGGGTCGAGCGTGGTCACGCGGAACATCTCGCCGGCGCCTTCGCAGTCGCTGGCGGTGATGAGCGGGGTGTGGACGTAGGTGAAGCTGCGCTCCTGGAAGAACTGGTGGATCGCGTAGGCGAGGCGACTGCGCACGCGGAAGACGGCGCCGAAGAGGTTCGAGCGCGGGCGCAGGTGGGCGATCTCGCGGAGAAACTCGAGCGTGTGGCCCTTCTTTTGGAGCGGGTAGGTGCTGTCGGCCGGGCCCACGACGGTGAACGCTGTGGCGACGACCTCCCATTTCTGCCCCTGGCCTTGGGAGGGCACGAGCTTGCCGCGCACTTCGATGGCGGCGCCCGTGGCGGCCTTGGCGATCTGGGCGGCGTAGTCGGGCAGGGTGGCGTCGACCACGATCTGGAGGCCCTTCAGGCAGGAGCCGTCGTTGAGCTCGACGAAGGAGAACGCCTTGCTGTCGCGGCGGGTGCGAACCCAGCCCTGGAGCAGGATCGGGTCGAGCGGTGTTTCGCGAGCCAGCGCGTCTTTGACGAGGGTACGTTGCATGG
>CAZXHR010000030.1:0-29402 GCA_964640465.1 uncultured Opitutaceae bacterium | reverse complement strand
CGCCGAATAAACACCTTCCGCCGTTCCGCCCAGCTCCCAACTGCTCCTTATAGGTTCAGCATTTGTGCTGCGGCAGAATCTGCGAGAATCTACTGCGCGAAGCGCCTGCGAGAGGGCGGATGACAGACGGCCGAAGCAACAAGGTGGCAGGTAACAGGTGACAGGTAACAAGGTGGCAAGTGGCAGGTGCGGTGGTGGTGCGGCTGGCGGCCCACGCGTTGGCACTTGTGTCGGGTGTGTGGAGCGGGTGGGGTGATGGCGCGCAACGAATGAATTCTTCGGTCACAGTTCTGTTCTCCAGTGCCGGACGGCGCGTGGAGCTAATGGAGTGCTTCCGTTCCGATGCCCGGGATCTTGGGGTCAACCTGCGTGTGATCGCCACGGATATGGTTCCTTCGATGAGCGCAGCCTGTCGGGCGGCCGATGCGGCGTATGCGGTGCCGCGGTGCGTGGAACCGGAGTTCATCCCACGGATGCTGGAGCTGTGCGCTGCGGAGAAGGTTTCCCTCGTGGTGCCGACGATCGACACCGAGCTCCTGGTGTTGGCCGAGGCGCAGGAGCGATTCCGCGCGATCGGAACGCGGGTGATGGTCTCCAGTTCGGAGCTGGTACGGGTCGCTCGCGACAAGCTGCGCACGGTGGAGTTTCTGGCGCAGCATCGGATTCCAGTTCCTCGGAGCGTGCCGGCCGAGCAGCTGTTGAATCAGCCCGACAGCCTTCGATTCCCGGTGCTGCTGAAACCGTATGACGGGAGCAGCTCCATCGGGGTGCAGAGTGCCGACAGCCCGGAATCGCTGGGACGGCTGAACCTCGACGTCCAGCGTTACCTCGCGCAAGAGAAGTGGAGCGGACGCGAGTATACGATCAACCAGTTCTACGATCAGCATGGGCGGTTGCGCGCCTCGGTGCCGCATCTTCGCTGCGAGGTGCGCGCGGGGGAGGTAAGCAAGGGCGTGACCGAGCGTCACCCGTTGTTGATGTCCATCGCCGACAAGATCGGCGCTGTGCTGCCCGGGCCACGTGGCGTACTCTGCTTCCAGACGATCGTGAACGAGACCGGTGAGGCGATCGTTTTCGAGATCAACGCCCGCTTTGGTGGCGGATACCCCTTGGCGCATCGTGCGGGGGCGCGCTTCTCGCGGTGGTTGCTCGAAGAGGTCGCGGGAATGCCGGTAACGGCTAACGACACGTGGCAGTCTGGACTGATAATGCTGCGCTACGATGCTGCGGTGTTTGTTCCTCCGGCAGCGGAATAGCACCCCAGTTGATGGAATCAGGCAGAGCCGACCATGGCAAAATGCACGACAGTGGTCTTCGATCTCGATGACACGCTCTTCCCCGAGAGCGAATTCGTACGCAGTGGTTTTTGGGCTGTCGGTGCATGGATGCAGACGGAGCGCGGAGTCGTGGGGTTTGGTGCGGCGGCGTGGCGGCGTTTCGAAGCAGGCGAGCGCAAGCGCGCGTTCGACGAGGCGCTGGCTGAGCTGGAAGTGGCGAGCGAGCCTAGACTGGTGGAGCAGCTGGTCTCAATCTATCGGGGGCATCGACCGCAGATCGCATTGTTCCCCGAGGCCGTCGAAGTGCTCGACACGCTGTGCGGGCACTATCGGCTCGGGCTGATCACCGATGGGTATGCCGCCACCCAACGGCGGAAGATCGCAGCACTGGAGATCGAACCTCTTTTTGACAAGATCGTGGTGACCGATGAGCTCGGTCGCGAGAACTGGAAGCCGAGCCGGGTACCCTTTCTCGCAGTCATGGAGGCGTTGGGCTGTGGCGGCGACGAGTGCGCCTATGTCGGCGACAACCCCACGAAGGATTTTGTGGCACCCAACGAGTTGGGCTGGCTGACAGTGCGGGTCCGGCGTGAGGGCGGCGAACATGCGGCTGTGCCACTTGACCAATTCCCTCCCGGACATTGGCCGCAGCATACGATCGATTCGCTGCGGGAGTTGCCGCGAATACTTGAACGGGAGCACCAGGGGCGCTGAACTCATCCGACATGCCGATGCCCTCCGCTCAATCCGTGTCCAGTCACTCCAGCCCGCAGCAAGGTTCGGGACGCCGGTGGCTGCGGTGGCCGCTGCTACTCCCGATCTTGGTTCTGGTGGCGGCGGCGGTTTTCCACGGCTTGAGCCTTTTCCAGGCAGCACCGAAAAACCGCGGGATCCACCTGGCGAATCAGTTGCCGAAGAATGTGCAGGGCTGGCGGGTGCGCAGTCTGGCGTTGGGCGAGACCGAGTCGGTGCGCAATGCGGTGGAGAAGACTCTGAACTACGACGATATCTTGTACCTCGAGTATGCGAAGAACGGTGTGACAGTCGGGGTTTATGTCGCGTATTGGGGTGCTGGGAGGATGCCGACCCAGCTGGTTTACTCCCATACTCCGGACCGTTGCTGGGTTGAGAACGGCTGGACTTGTCGCGCGACGCGCTATGGGGAGCCGGTTTCCATGGCTGGTGTGGCGCTACAGTCGGCCGAATGGCGTCAATTCCTCCCGCCAGGAGGCGGCAAGCCGGTGTACGTGCGGTATTGGCATCTCGTAGCGGGGAAGGTGTACGCACATGGCACGCGGCTGAACACGATCCCGCATCCTCTCCACTGGTGGCGCGATGTCGTGAAGGATGCCATCAGGGGAAGACCGGAGCAGTACTTTATCCGCCTCTCGGCGAACGTCCCGTTTGAGACGTTCTGGGATGATCCCGGTTTTGCCGAGGTATTGCGCGGACTGGCCGGGCTCGGACTGGCCGAGCCGGCGACGGGAAAGACCGACCGCTGAGGCTGGTTCGCCGCGCCCCATGTCGCGGAATATCGGCATGGTTCGTAGCCGGAGGGTTGTGTTTGGCGTTCGGGGTGTCCATAAACCCAACAGGCTCGCATCGGACCACGCGGTTCCTGCGCCGGCACGCCAGCCGGTAGCGGACTGGGTGCCATCGCGCTGGCCCCCACACCAACAATGGTAGTTCCCATTCCCAACACCGGTAGGACCGCTGTCGCGGTGCTTTTGCGGACTCGTCTCGACAGGGCTCTGCGGGCCGCGCTGACTTGGACCGACAGCAATGTAGGGCGTAGGCGTTGCTTGCGCTCTACGGCGCTCCTGCTGGCCTACACGCTGGAACTTTCGACCGCCTTCTGGCTAGCGTATGAGGTGCGCTGGGATTTCGCGGTGCCGGACACTTTTCTGACTCAGCGCCTGCAACTGCTGGCGATGGTGGTGATCTGCAAACTGATCCTGCTCCACTCGTTCGGGCAGTTTCGTTCGATGCTGAGCTACTTCGGTTTGGCGGATTTCAGCGGTGTGGTGCTGGCGATGAGTTCGGCTTCGGTGATGATGTTGTCGCTGTGGTGCGTGGCGGCGCCGGGTGCCTCGCCTCCGCGCGGGGTGATCCTGATGGATTTCGTCCTGAGCATCGCGCTTCTGTGCGCGTTCCGGCTGTTTCTGCGCGTAGTGCGGGCACGCGTGACCTCCGGCCGGGTACGGCCGGGGCTGGACGAGCGCCGAATCGCAATCATCGGCGCAGGGGATGTAGGCGAGGCTTTCGCCAAGGAGCTGCTATCGCGCAGCGGCGGTGGGCTACGGCCGGTGGTGTTTGTCGACGACGATCCAGCGAAGATCGGACGCAGCATCCACGGGCTCCCGGTGTACGGTCCGATGTCGAAGCTGCTGGAGATCGCGCCGGAGGTGCAGTTGCACGAACTCGTGGTGGCGATCCCTACTGCCGGGCCGAAGCTCATCGGTGAGATCGTGCAACTTGGGCGCCGGATTGGAGTGCAGACCCAGATCGTGCCCTCGGCGGTGCAGCTCGCTTCGGGCCAGGTGAAAGTCGACCGTATTCGCCCTGTTGCGATTGAGGATCTGCTTGGCCGCGACCCGGTGGAGCTGGACTCGGAGCGGATCGACGGCCTGATCCATGATCGGGTCGTCCTAGTGACCGGCGCGGGTGGGAGCATCGGCAGCGAGTTGTGCCGCCAGATTTTGGAGAAGGGACCGCGGCGCCTGGTGATGATCGACCAGACGGAGATCGCGCTCTTCGAAATCGAGAACGAGCTGTTGGCGACTCCGGGCGGCGCGCGGTGCATCCTGCCCCTCATTGCGGATATCACCGATCCGAATTCGATGCAGGCGATCTTTGCCGCCCAGCGGCCGGAGATCGTGTTCCACGCGGCGGCGCACAAGCACGTGCCGCTGATGGAGCGACAGCCCTGCGAGGCGATCAAGAACAACACCCTCGGCACGGCGCAGCTCGCTCGGCTGGCCAGCGAACACGGCGTCGAGCGCTTCGTGCTCATTTCCACCGACAAGGCGATCAACCCGACCAGTGTGATGGGATGCAGCAAGCGCCTGGCGGAAAAGGCACTCCAAGTGCGCCAGCGCACCCCAGGCAACAAAACGTGTTTCTTGGCGGTGCGGTTCGGCAATGTACTCGGTTCGAGCGGCAGCGTGATCCCCACGTTCCGCCGGCAGATCGCCAGGGGCGGGCCGGTCACGGTGACGCATGCGGAGATGACTCGCTACTTCATGACCATTCCCGAGGCGGTCGGGCTGGTGCTCCAGGCGGCCACGCTCGGCACCGGCGGCGAGATCTTCATTTTGGATATGGGAAAGCCGGTGAAGATCATCGACATGGCCCGGCAGATGATCGAACTGAGCGGCTTCAAGCCCGACGTCGACATCGAGGTTCGCATCACCGGATTGCGCCCCGGCGAGAAGCTCTACGAGGAATTGCGGCACACCGACGAGTCGCACGAAACCACGACGCATCCCCGCGTGTACCGGCTGAAGGCGATTCCGGGGGCCGTGGCGGAGCAGGATGATGGCTGGTTGACGACGCTGCGCACGGTGGCCGCGACTGGCAATGCCGCCGAGATCAAGACGGCGATGAAGCAGCTCGTGCCCGAATACACCCCCTACGAGGAATAGGGGCGCGGCGGCACCGGCCGATCGGTACGAAACGAGTCCGGGATTCGCGCGCTTTGGCGTCGCGATGGGGCAGGGCCATCGCGATTTCCAATGGCCCCAACGCACCGATTGAAAAAACGAGGGAAGTCGGTTTTTCTTGGGATAGTGCCTGCGCCCGTAACCCACTGATGCGCGCTTCCCCCATATTCGTGCTGCCGTTGGCCGCCCTGCTGACGCTGGCCGTGCCGTGTCTTCGATCAGAGCGAGAGGAAACAAAGATTCCGCCGGCTGCACCAGTTGCGCCCGAAGTGCAGGGCGACGGTATTGTTCCCGATCCGCAGGTGACATGGGGCCGGTTCCCGAATGGCCTGCGCTATGCGATCCGCCGGCAGGCGATGCCTCCCGGCCGCCTGTCGCTGTGCCTCTACGTGAGTGCGGGCAGCCGGTATGAGAGCGAGGCCGAGCTCGGCTATGCGCATTTCGTGGAGCACATGGCTTTCGCCGGCACGCGCGACTTCCCCGGCGACAGCGCGATCCGCACGCTGCAGCACTACGGACTGGGATTCGGCACGGGCGTGAACGGGGCGACGGGGCGCGGCTTCACGCGCTATGAGATACGAAACCTCCCCTCCGACGATCCCGAGGCTCTGGTGATTGCGCTGCGTGTCCTGCGTAACTTTGCTGATGGAGTGAGTTTCGAGCCCGAGGCGGTAGAGCGGGAACGAGGAGTCATCCTCTCGGAGAAGCGTGTCCGCGCCGGACGGATCGCCTACTGGTGGCGGCGCGAGCTCGAGTATCTCGAGCCGGTGTCGCATGAGATCAATGATAATGAGCTGGAGGCCGTTTTCTCCGAGACGCCACTGGCCCGATCGCCGCTCGGCACAGTTCGGTCGATCCGGCGGGCTACGCCGGATCGACTAAGGGCTTTCCACAGGCTCTGGTACCGGCCGGAGCGCATGGTGCTGGCCGTCGCGGGAGACGCTGGCGCGCCGCGCATTGTATCGCAGATCGAGGCGACATTTGCCAGCATGCAGCCTGGTGGTGCCACAATGCCAGTGGAGATTCCTGTGCCTGCTCCCGTGGCCTCGGAGAAAACAGTGCCTGCCGTCTTTACCGAGGCGGAGGCGGGATCGGAAATCGTGTCCTTTGCCTCGGCGGTGCCGCGGCTCGAAGGCGACACGCCCGAGCGGCGGCGCAGAGAACTTGCGGAGTCGGTAGCGATGGTGCTGCTCGAACGGAGACTTGGGCGCGCGTTGAAGGTCCCGGCTGTGATCGAAGCGTACTGCAACCATGAGGTGCCGGGATGGACAATTCCGCTGCTGCGACTGCGGGCGGCTCCGGAAGATTGGAACGTGGCTGCGGTGGCGATGGACACCGAGATCCGCCGTGCGATCCAACACGGTTTCGAGGCCGAGGAGCTGGTGGCAGCGGTTGACATCTGCCGTCGCAAGCAGAGCTGGGCGGAGCGCGACGCGCCGAACCGCCCTTCGACGGAGGTTTCCGTGGCGTTGGCGCACGCGCTGGGAGACGGGGTTGTGTTTGCCTCACCCGGTGCTGAGCGTGAGTGGCTGGAGAAAACGTCGGCGCTGCTGACTCTGTCGGAGTGTCGCGACGCGGTCGAAAGACTCTGGCCTGAGGAGCAAACGCGGCTGGTTCTCACGGGGCCTGTGGAATCGGATGCCGAGTCGGTGAGGGCAACGCAGCGGGCATTGAAGAAGGTGCGGAAGAGCGCCCTTGCTCCCTTTGTGCCCGTGGCGATGTCGGAAGTGCCGCTCCCAGCCGAGTTTGGTACACCGGCAGCCGTGGCCCATCAGGAGTACGACGAGGCGAAGGACTGCTGGCTGGTGCAGTTCGACAACGGTGTGAGGCTCAATTTCAAGGCCACGCGCTTCGAACAGGGCCGGGTGCGTGTGCGTGTGGGGTTCGGATATGGTTTGCTGGGGACCGAGCCGGGGCGCGAAGGGTTGGTTTTTGGCATCGCCGCGCTGTGCTATGGCAACGTGGCGAATCTCGATAACGAGCAGGAGAGCGACCTGCTGGCGCGGGCGGGGATCGTCTCCAGCTTCGGTTTTGGCGCTGACCGCCTCGGACTTTCGGCGAACTGCCCGGCGACAGGCTTCGCCACGGCGATGCGGCTGTTCGCCGCGCGGCTTGCCACACCGTGCGACGCGAACGCCGGCGAGGCGCGTGCGCGTTCATTTATCGAAGCGCAGCTCACACGGTACGACCGTACCTCGGCCGGAGTGGCCGAGGACCGGTTGCGCGAATACATCTTCGGCGGCCACCACGCGCTCACCCGCCCGCGGCGGTTGGACACGATGAAACTCACGTACATGGACCTCCAGCGATGGATTGCGCCGCAGCTCCTGAGCTCGCCGCTCGAAATCACCATTGTGGGTGACATTGGCTTGGACGAGGCGATCGCGGAGGTGGCCCGCACTTTCGGGGCGTTGCCGCTGCGCTCGACGGTCGACCCGCTAGCCGACCGCCGGCTGTTCACGCCGGGGAAGACGCCCCAGCGGATCGAGACGCGGTTCCAGGGAAAACGGGCGGTCGCCAGCGTGGCGCTGGCGTGGCAACTGTATGACGTGGTCGGGCTGGAGGACGATTGTCGGATGCGCCTGCTGGCCGGTGTGCTCGAAGACCGGATCCGCGTGCGGTTGCGACAGGAGATGGGCAAGACCTACACCCCGGTGGTCGGGCTGATGGCAGAGCGGGCTCTCTCGCCGGCTCTGTTGTTCCTGCGCTGCCGGATAGAGACGGCGCCGCGGCAGATCGAGCGGGTATCGGAGGCGGCGAAAGCGGTGGTGGACGAACTGGTCCGCAAGGGGATAACCGCCGAGGAACTGGAGCGCGCACGCGTGCCGCTCATGCGGCAGGCGGAGGAGAACGCCACCAGCAACGCGTGGTGGCTGTTCGCGCTCGACGAGGCACAGACCAAGCCGCAGTTCGTCGAAGGACAGGGGCGGCAGAAGGAGATCTACAGTGCGATCACGCGCGCCGAGCTGAACGATTTGGCGCGACTGCTGTTCTCGCCGGAGCGCCTATGCGAGGTGGTGGCGCTGCCGGAGTGATGGTGCGGATCGGGTGATGGATGGCGAAATCTCCGGTTGAGCGACGACGGGAATTGCCGTGGAGATATGGAAGCACTGGCGCGAGACCTATAGGGAGGCCGCATTACCCCATAACATCCGACATCAATGAACTACCGTCTCTATCTGATGCTGCCTTGTGCCTTGTCTGCTCAGGTCTTGATGGCCAGCGAGCCGAAGCCGGCCCCGGCGCCGGCCGCGGCGGTACTTCCGTCCCAGGTCCCTTCCGTGGAGGAAACTCCGCTGCCGCCGGTCCGAGAGTTCGACGTGGCGACCTTGAGCCGGCTGGGACGCGAGATCTATTGGCAAGATCAGTATGCCTGGCACGGGACGGACGCCGTCATGGAGAAGGTAGGGCATGTGCAGATGGCGGCGGAGAAGTGCTGCGGGTGGGTTGTCGACACGAGCGGCGCGGAACCGTTGCTGCGTTTTGTGCGCAAGATCAGCGATGGCGAGGAGGCTGCCTACGATGTGCACTTCCCGAAGGATGCGAAGCCGGTTGTCGCGGTGCCTGAGAACCGAGCGTTGACCGATCATCAGGTCGGACTCCGGCGGGCGCTCGCGACGGCGACGGCGGGTTTTGCCGACGCACGTCTTCCGCTCTGCCGCTGCCGCGGCAACTACAACTTCGTCGTGCTCGACGATCCGAGCGGCGCAGGCTTCCTCGTCTATCTCCTGCGGCCGAAGACGACCGATGACGAGATCCCGGTCGGCGGCCACTACCGCATCTCGGTTTCGGCGGACGGGAGAACGGTCACGCAGATTGATCGGTTGTGGCGGTCGTGCCTGACGTTGGATCGGCGACAGGGGACCAATACCGAGGGGAAAATGGTGGCGATCGGAATGAACCACATCGTGTCGGCGACGCCGCTGGAGACGCATGTGTTCCTGTCCCTCCAGGAGAAGATGCCGTTCTATGTGTCACTTCCGATGGCCGGCTTTGGAACGTCGATGGAGACGCCATCCTGCAGGCGAATTCCGAGCAGAAGGCAGAGGCTGAGGCGAAACCGGAGCGCTGAACCGGCCGCTCAGAGGATGAGCATGGCGTCGCCGTAGCTGAAGAAACGGTACCGCTTGGAGATGGCTTCGGCGTAGAGTTCGCGCAGCCAGGCGATGCCGTTGGTGCTGCCGGGCGCGAGGAAGGCGGCGACGAGGCAGAGCAGGGTCGAGCGCGGTTGGTGGAAGTTGGTGATCAGCGCGTCGATGCCTCGGAATTCGGTGGGCGGGTAGAGGTAGAGCGCGGCTTCGTCGAGGATGGTGGACGCCGTGGGCGCATCGTGCTTGCGGAGGAAGTCCTCGATGGTACGCACGCTGGTGGTGCCGACAGCGAGCCGGCGGCCGCGCTGCGCGAAGAGTGCGGCCTGCGTGGTTGCGGGGACCTCGTAGAACTCGCGGTGGATCTGGTGATCCTCGATCTCGTCGGTCTGGATGGGCTTGAAGGTGCCGAGGCCGACATGGAGGGTTACGTCGAAGAACTGCGCTCCGGCGGCGGCGAGGCGGGAGTCGATCTCCGAGGTGAAGTGGAGGCCGGCGGTGGGTGCGGCGACGGCGACGGATTTCGTGCGGTCGGCGTAGACGGTGCGGTAGCGTTCGCGGTCGAGCGGGGCGAGGGCGGAGCCGGTGGCGGGATCGCGGGCGATGTAGGGGGGCAGTGGGACTTCGCCGATGACGTGGGCCACCTCGACGATCGAGGAGTGGCCGGGGGTGACGAAGGCGACGCGGTAGCCGCGTTCCTCGTGCTTCTCGAGGACGGTGGCGGTGAAGTAGCCGTCGTGGCCGAAGGTCGAGCCCGGAGGCAGCTTGCGGCCGGGGCGGAGGAGACACCACCAATCGTTGGGACCCCCGGCAGGCTGGTGAAGGAAACACTCGACGCGGCCCCCGGTGGGACGTTGGGCGAAGAGGCGGGCGGGGATGACGTTGGCGTTGTTGCGGAAGAGGGCGAAGCGGCCGCCGATGAGATCGGGAAGGTCGGCGAAGATGTGGTGCGCGACAGTGTGGCGGGCGCGGTCGACGACGAGCAGACGCGACTGATCGCGGCGAGCGGCGGGCGTCTGGGCGATCAGCTCGGGGGGCAGTTCGTAATCGAAGAGCGCGGTTTTCACAGAAGGTGCGGATGGGACTGCGGCAGGCGGCGGGCGTCAAGGTCTGGCCGCGCCGCTGGAAACCAAGTGGTGTGGTGGCGGTGCGTTGAGGCGGTGGTGGGGATTCGAAAAACCTCGTTCCCGCCGGAGCGGAGAACGAGGTCGGTTTGGAAAGGGCGGATGCGCGTGGAGGTGTCAGCGGCGCCGGGCGGGAGGCGGCATTTCCGGTGCCGCGGGTTCGCCGGTGGGGACGAGGTGGAGCACCTTGGTCTCGGTGCTACCACCGTTGCGCAGGGTGAGCGTGACATCGAGCCAGTTGAGAAGGCCGCCGGCATCGCCGCTGACGGGTTGCAGCGCTTCGCTGGCGCCGGGGGCGATGGTGATGCGCTCGGGTTGTGGGGCGAAATTGCCGATGAGGCTGTTGAGCTCCGCGGTAGTTATCGTGACGGGTGCGCTGCTGGTATTGGTGAACGTGATGACCAGCGTCTGACGCGGCATGGTGCCGAACCCGCCGCCGCGCGGGCGCTCGGAGCCACGCTCGCCACCTTCGCCTCCAGGAGGAGGACCGCCGGCGCCGGGACCGCCACCCATGCCGCCGCCACCCGGAGGTGGGCCCATGTGGCCACCGCCACCGGGAGGAGGACCGGAGCGGTCCGCATCATTCTTTCCGCCGCCTTCGCGTTCGGGACCCTGCATGCTGTGGCGGAAACTGGTGACCCTGGCCTCGGCTACGAGAACACCCGAGAAGAACTCGGCTTTGGCGGCCATGGGGGGCTGGGGCTGTTCGCGCGGGCCATCGCGAGGTGGGCGGTGGCTGGCGCAGCCGTCGAGGAGGGCGAGGGCGGCGGCGCAAACCAATGAGAAAACAACAAACACACGCGGCGGACGCTGCGTGCGGCGGCTTGGGCTGGAAGTTGCCATGTGGAAATAGCCGTGGCGGCGGGGAATGCACGCTGACGGCGACGGGAGCATAGACGCTCGAAGTGCCGCGTGGGTTTCGGGGAAAGTGACGCCGGAGCGTCACGTGGGCATTCCGGTGTGTGAAGGACGCGCCGGGCCGTCAGCTAGGCTGAGCGGCCCGGCGCGTCCACGATCCCCCTTGCAGGAGGCCGGTCCCTTCCTTGGCCGACCGTGCAAGTAGTATGGTGCGCGCCGGTGGGCGCTGCGGGGGTTACCAAGTCTCGATTTCGCGGATGCGGGCGGCGATCTCGTCGATCCACGGATTCCCCGTAGGAGTCCGCGGTGCCGAGGCCGTGTCGGGAAGCGAGGCGGTGATCTCGTTGGCAAGCTCATTGGCCTCGCCGAGGAGCATGGCCATGGCACGGTGGTGCGGAGCGCGGCCGGGGTTGAACTGGAACTCGATGGGCTCGACGACTTCCTCGCTGACATTCCAGCTGCGCAGGATGAAGGCGGCGACTTCGGCCTGGCTCAGGCCGGTGAGCTCGATCTCCTGCTGGGCGAGCGTGCGGTTGCTGTGGACCTGGGTGAGCGGGCCGTTGGTGACGCGGAGGTGGTGGTCGATGAAGACCATGCCGATAGAGTGGAGAAGTCCGACGGTGTAGGCGACGCGGTCGTCGAGCTGGGCTGCCGGGGCGAGGTCGACCATGGCGAGGGCGCAGGCGACGGACTGGCGCCAGAACGTGCGCGGGTCGAGGCCGTAGACCTGCAGCGGTGTATTGAGAAACTGGCTCATCGCGAGGGTGGCAGTGAGCCGGTAGGCTTCGTGGGCGCCGAGGCGGAAGCGCGCCTCGTCGAGGCTGCGGACGGATTCGCCGCGAGCGCAGGCCGCGCAACTGGCGGCATGGATGAGGCGGGCGGCCAGGGCGGGATCGATGCGGACCAGCTCGAGCACTTCGCCGGATTCGAAGCTGTCGCTGATCAGGAGGGATTGCAGCCGGGGAAGGACGGCCGGGGCGATGGGCATTTCGCCAAGGTAGGAGGTGAGCAACGCGGGGCTGAGACGGGCGGCGCGGACGGGTTTACCGACGAGGGAAGCGGAGGAGGAGGACATGACGGTGATTTCTTCTCTGGGTTGCGAGCGCCGTCGGTGGGGGATCGGAGCACTCGTGAGGGATCGTTGACGCGCAGACCATATTGTTCGGATACGGTGGAAGCGGTCGGTGCCTCTCCTTAATCCGAGTGCGGAAATCACCCCATGTCACCCAGGGGACGGCCACAGGTTTGGCGACGGTAGCGGCGACAAAAAAGCCGGAGCGGTGAGGCTCCGGCCGGAAGAGGGCGAGTACGGCTCAGCCGCCGTTGTCCTGCTGGATGAAAAGGTCGGCGATGATCGGGCGGCCCATGACCTCGAAGTCGAAGGTCCAGCGCTGGGCGCCAGAGACTGTCTCGACCTGGAGCTGGGAGCCGCGAAGGACGGTGGGGAGCGTGACCTTGCATTGGAAGCCGAGATCGCAGATGCCGTTTTTGAAGGTGCCGACGGTCATGTTGGTGATCTCGCCGACGACATCCTTCACGATCTCGCTGTTGTCGGGCGCGAGGACTTCGGCGGTGGACATGCCGGTGATGCCGGCGGCGATCTGTGCGGCGAGCTCGATCTCCATGTAGAGGTAGACCATGCCGTTGGCCTCGCCGGTGAAGCCGACGGAGCCGACAATGAGCGGGTCGCGGGAGCCGGCCTTGTAGAAGGGGGAACTGCTCGTATCCTCGGTGGCATGGCGCTTGACGTACTTTGCGCCCATGTGCGCTGTGGTCTGCATGACCTTGAGCAACGCGTTCTCGAGCAGTTTGGTCAGTGTCTCGATATCGGGGAAGGTGATTTCAGCCATGGGAAAGCCAGCGGGCAGACGGTCCCGCCACCAGCCTGTGCGATCGGTGGCGGCGCGCTTGTCCGGGCAGATTTGCCAATCGGCCGATGCTGGCGGGACATAAGGGAAAAGTGCGTGGGAGGTCTGGAGACGGGATTGGGGCGAGTAGCCGGCGTGGGAAGGATGGATAGCGTAGCGTGCAGGAGAAGGGTGCCATGCGCGGCGTTTGTGCACAGTCCAAGGAAGGTGGCGGACCCGAGGGTGAGCGGCAGGCGGAGCGGGCGGCGATGGTTGCGGACCAACTGGTGGCGCGGGATATCGGCGACCGGCGAGTATTGGCTGTGATGGCGGCGGTGCCGCGGCACCGGTTTGTGCCGGCGGGCCTGCTCGACCTGGCCTATGCCGACGGTCCGCTGCCGATCGGGTACGGGCAGACGATCTCTCAGCCGTACATCGTCGCGTTGATGACCGAGCTGGTGGTTCCGGGGGCAGCAGACCGGGTGCTGGAGGTCGGGACGGGGTGCGGGTACCAGACGGCGGTACTGGCGCGGTTGGTGGCGGCGGTTTGCACGATCGAGATCGTACCGCAACTGGCGCAGCGGGCACAGGCGACTCTGGGGGAGCTGGGGGTAGCGAATGTGGAGTGCCGGGTCGCCGATGGTTGCCGGGGGTGGCCGGAGCGGGCGCCGTTCGATGGCATCGTCGTGACCGCCGCACCGCTGGACGTGAGCCGGCATGGCTGGATCAGTTGGCCGATGGGGGGCGGCTGGTGGTCCCGATCGGCGGACGCTACGAGCAATGGTTGTATCGCTTCACCAAGCGGGGAACCGTGGTGCGTGACGAGCGGCTGATTCCGGTGCGTTTCGTGCCGCTGGTCGGGGGCGGAAAGGGCAGGACCAGTCCGGAGTGAGTTCGCTGTCTCCTTGAAGCGGATGGTGGCGACAAGAGGGGAAGTCTCGGTCTACGGCTTCTCGGAGCGGTTCCCATTGTGCCAAGGTAGAGTGTCGATGACATTTTGGCCGAGATTGCGTGCAGCTTTGCGCCAGTCGTAGTCCCAACGGACGCGGGAGGTGATGCGGTGTTCGACCTCGCTGTGATAGAAGATCGCTTCGTAGCCGGCGCCGACGACAAGCCGCCCCGGGAGGTGGAACATCCAACGCGAGGGGATCTCGTAGCTGACGGAAGTGATGGCGCTGTAGTATTCCCGGTCGTCGCCATCGAGTGCAGTTGTGCGCAGCGAAGTCGCCAACGTGTAGTGCCAAGGCGCGCGGTGGAGGACGAGTCCCGGTGTAACGATGAGGTTATCGTGTTGGGGCCGGTATTCGGCGATGCGGCCGGGGGCCGGATCGGAGTCGAAGAACTCGTAGCCGAGATTGAGGAAGGCGCCCAAGCCGCGGATCGTTTTCAGATCGCGGGAGAAGGTGAGGTAGGGCGAGCAGCGGGTGGTGCCGATGGTGAGCGGCTCGGGGGCACCGGGCGAGGGGATGGCGACAGTGAGGCCGAGTGCGGTGTCGACGTAGGGATGGAGGAGGGTGTGCCAAGCGAGCTTGGTGCCGAGGCGATACTCCGCGATGCCTGCGCCGCCGTGGCCGTCGCCGCCGAAGTTGTCGAGGAAGGTGACGACTTCAGCGCTGGTTTCGAGGTGTTTGGTGAAGGCGTAGCGAGCTCCGGTCCGGATGCGGAAGTAGTCCTCGTGTACGAGATCGCCGAAGCTGGGGTTGAGTGTGAACCGGAGGGACTCGGGCCGGATGATCTTCGGCAGTTGAAAGTCGAAGATGCCCCGCAGCGTGATGGCGTCCTGGTCGTCGACGGTGCTGCCGCCGTTGCCGTTGCGCGTTTCGGCCGAGACAAGCGGGATCGCCAACGCGGGGAGGAGGAGGGCAGCGAGGGAGAGACGAGGGGTGCGCACGCACATATGCTGGACAATCGACAGCGAAGTGCGAGCGGTGTTGCATGGTTGCGCACCCAGAAATAGGTAACTTTCCCTCGACAATCATGGGGGATTATCCTCGCATGGGCACGTCGCGAAGCGCAGCCCCCACATGAACGTACTACCGGAACTTACGCCCGAGACCTACTCGTTGTTCCAATTCACCCTGACTACGCGGGATGAAGGCACCGCTTCCCAGAAATCGCATTGCTGGGGCGACAATTTCGACATCGAGGAGGCCTTCAAGGCCGCCAAGGCGCTGGTCACCCGCGACTACGAGGCGATGCACACCATCCTCAGCCAGAAGGCCGCGAAGGATGCTCCGCTCAATCTCCATATCAACGATACGGAGTTCGGCTACGACCTGAGGCACAATTATCTGGTTGTTTCTAGGTATTGGATACACGCGAAGGCCTTGCCGAAAAAAAACGTTTGAGCGGGCTCCCGCCGCTGTGGCGGCATCCCGGCGGGGCGGAAACGAAATTGTGCGGAAAAAGCGCTTGCCGGTGGCGCGGGCGGTGTCCACCGTCCGCGTCCTCCCTGACGCCGAGGTGGCGGAATTGGCAGACGCACTAGATTCAGGGTCTAGCGCCCGCAAGGGCGTAGGGGTTCGACTCCCCTCCTCGGCACCAACTCGACCGGTGAAACCGGTTCGAGTGCAACCAGCGTACGCTCCAGATCGCGTCTGTTGGATCCAGGATGATGGGGGCGAAATGCTTGGGTGTTTACCACGACTGGCACGTCACGGATGCCGCCAGCTCGCACACGACGCTGGCGTGGCGAGAGCACACAATTCTGTCCCGATCGGACAAAATTGTGTGCTCTCTGATCTCCTCTGTCTGCCGCAGAATTGCAGAAATTGCTGATCAGGAGACAGAAGTGGTTCATAGGTGGAGATGCGCAAGGAAGGGAGATCGCACGTTATCTTGTCGCGATCGGAACGGGGAAACGTGCTCTTCAACGGCGCGCGGAGAGAACGGGAGAAGACAGCAGCGCGAAGGCGACGGTCAGGCCACCATCAGGAAGTCGCGGCCTTCGAGGCGGCCTTGGGCACGGAGTTGCTCGCGGATGAACTCCCGTGCGCCGCGCGTGCCGACGGCGCCAAGGATGAAGCACTCGGTGGCGGGCGGGAGTGACTTGGGGGCGAGGACGGGGAGGCCGGCGATCTGCTGGCCGATCTTGTGTGGGGCTACGTCGCAATAGCCGGAGATGCGGACGCCGTGTTCGGCCAGTGCGGCAAAGCGGCGGCGGGTAGGTTTGCCGGCGCCTCGCAGGAAGATCGGGCGGGCCGGATCGACCTCTCGCTGGAGCCAGCGGGCGAGGTAGGCGCACTTGCAGGCGTAGAAGGCGTCGGTGGCGTAGTGCGGATCGGTGCGGGAGAGGCGGCGCGGCGGGTCGTTCCAGACGAGGAGGGGCTCGGGGATTTTGGCGAAGCGGACGCCGACATCGAGCCAGCGCAACCAGAGTTCGTAGTCCTCGGGCCAGGCGTGTTCGCGATAGCCGCCGTGGGCGCTGATGAGTTCGCGGCGGAACATCACCGAGGGATGCGCGAGTGGCGATTCGACGAAGCGGTTGAGGGCGATCTCGTCCGGAGTGAGGATCGAATTGGTCCACTCGACGTGGAGGGCGTATCCCTTGTTGGCAACGGGATTGCCACCGAATTCGACTTGGGTGGCGCAGAGACCGATCTCCGGCTGCGTGGCGAGATAGTCGACTTGGCGGGCGAGGCGAGTTGGGCGGCATTCGTCGTCGGCATCCATGCGGGCGATGAGCGGGGCGCGGGCGGCGGCGAGGCCGGTGTTGAGGGCGGCGACGATGCCGGACTTGGCGATGGAGAGAACGTGGATGCGGGGATCGATCGCGGCTGCGGCGGCGAGGATCCTTGCGGTGGAGTCGGTCGAGCCGTCGTCGATGGCGAGGAGTTCCCAGTCCGGGAAGGTTTGCGCGCGCAGGGAGTCGAGTGAACGAGGCAGCGTTGTGGCTGCGTTGTGCACGGGCAGAAGAATGGAGACTGCGGGCGACATGAAACGGCTGTTGCGGTAGAGGAGCTTTCGGGGCGGAGGAAAGGCGCTATGGAGCTGCGGCTCTTGGCATGGCGGCTGCAGATGGAAATACCGGACTCATTCCGAGTCGAACCTACTACCATGACTCGACCGATCGATAGCCGGCAGTTGCTGGCCTTTGTTGCTGTTGTGCGTTGCCAAAGCTTCACCAAGGCCGCGCAGCAACTGCACCTGACTCAGAGCGCGATCAGTCACTCGATGCGGGCGCTGGAGACGGATCTCGGCTGCCGGTTGCTGGAGCGGCGCGGGCGGCGACTGGAGCTGACCGAACCGGGCGCACTTTTTTTGCAGCGCGCGGAAGCAATTTTGCGCGAAATGGAGCAGGCCCGGCAGGTTTTGGACAATCCGGCACCGCAGCATAGTCCGCTGACGGCAGCCTGAGCGAAGCTCGTGACTTGCCCAAGTGCACGGAGGCCTCTTCCCGCGGGATGCTGGGAGTGACGCGCGCTACGGTTTGGCAGGCGCGGGAACAGGTGCCTCGGTGGGCGGCACCGTTTTCGGCGCTTCGGACGGTTGCTTTTCCTCCGTCGCTTGTCGGGTGTCTCGGGCGATGCGGCGGACGTCGTTGGTGAAAACGTAGAGCATCAAGCCGAGCAGGAGGACGAGGAAGACTGTCTGGATCTTTGCGACCAACTCCAGTGGCAACGGCCGTCCGCGGAGCTTGGCGATGGTGGCGAAGACAACGTGGCCGCCATCGAGCACCGGAATGGGCAGGAGGTTGAAGACGGCGAGGGCGACGTTGATGAGGAGGACCAAGTAGATGAGCGTGAACACACCGTCGTCGGCGGCGAAAACGAACTGGCGGACGATTTCGAGCGGGCCGCCCATGTCGGAGGCGCGGATGTCGGTCTTGGGGTTGATGACGATCCAGAGGTTCTGGAGCGAGTCGGCGATCTGTGTCCAGACTTGGGTGGCGGGATTGATCCGGATGTGCCGGATGTCGGTACGGAGCTCGAGACCCCATTTCTCGAAGTCTTCGCCGAAGAGGTCGGCAGGGATCTCGACTGAGTGCGGCGCGGACGCGCGCAGCACCTCGATTCGGTGGGGAACGGAGGATTTTCCGGAAAACGCAGTTTCCAAGGCGAGTGCGCTGCGGATCGGGGCGCCGTCGATGGTGAGAATCTTGTCGCCAGGAAGAAGCGCTGTTTGCGCCGCGGGCG
Source organism: uncultured Opitutaceae bacterium (assembly GCA_964640465.1). GTDB lineage: Bacteria > Verrucomicrobiota > Verrucomicrobiia > Opitutales > Opitutaceae > CAJCBL01. The sequence continues at coordinate 11,411 of CAZXHR010000030.1, read as the reverse complement.
AGCTCGGGGCGATGCTCTTGATGTAGATGGGATCGTCGCGGGCGATGCCGATGCGGCGGATTTTCCCTTGGGTGACGAGCTCGGGATAAAGCGTGAACGTGAGCTGCTTGCCTTCGCGCTCGACGACGAAGACGGCGGTACGCTGGCCGTCATCGTTGCGTCCGGAGCCGTAGAGGAGCGCCTTGAGCACATCGCTCCAAGACTCGGTGCGCTTGCCGTCGATCGAGCGGATGGTGTCGCCGATCCGCAGGCCGGCGGCGGCGGCGGGACTGGGCACTTTGGTGCCGTCGGCGCGCGCCATGACGGGCATGACGTAGCCGATCGACGAGGATTGGGATCCGACGGCGACATCCTGGCCGACGAACCAGAGGACGGAGCCGAGAAGGATGGCGAAGAGGAGGTTGAAGGTCGCGCCGGCGACGGCGACGAAGACCTTGTCGAGGTAGCCGATCGGCGGGAGCTTTTTGACCTCCTCGCCGTCGCCGCCTTCGAGTTCGCCCATGTCGGCGAGTTGGGGGAGGGCGACGTAGCCGCCGAGCGGTATCCAGGAGATGCGGAACTCGGTGCCGCGGCGATCAGTCCAGCCGCAGATCTTCTTGCCGAAGCCGATGGAGAAACGTGGGGCGTAGAGACCGCGCCAGCGGGCGGCGAGGTAGTGGCCGAGTTCGTGGACGAAGACGGAGAGCCCGAGGCAGAAGATGGCGATGAGCAGCAGCCAAGGTTTGGCGAGAAGGAGCTCGAGGACGTTGCCTTGCATCGGGTGAGGAGTTCGGGATTAGCGGCCGGCGAGGAGTTGGCGGGCGGCGGCGCGGGCCTGTTGGTCGGCGGCAAGGACCTCGTCGAGGACGGAGGGTTCCATGGAGGGGACGCGTTCGAGGGACTCGCCGACGATGCGGGCTATGTCCAAGTAGGGGATCTTCTGTGCGAGAAACGCGGCGACGGCGACCTCGTTGGCTGCGTTGAAGATGGCAGGTGCGGTGCCGCTGGCGCGCATGGCGGCGAGGGCGTGGCGTAGGCAGGGGTAGCGCGAGTCGTCGATGGGGCGGAACTCGAGGGTGAGCAGCTTGGCGAAGTCGATCGTGGGATCGACGCCGGGCAGGCGGTCGGGGAAGAGCAGGGCGTTCTGGATCGCGAAGGTCATGCTCGGCGGCGTGAGCTGCGCGAGGATGGAGCCGTCGACGTACTCGACGAGGCCGTGGACGATGCTCTGCGGGTGGAGAACCGCCTCCACTTGCTCGGGACGCAGGCCGAAGAGCCACTGCGCCTCGATCATCTCGAGGCCCTTATTGGCGAGGGTGGCGGAATCGATGGTGATCTTCGGGCCCATCGACCAGTTGGGGTGGCGGAGGGCGTCCTCGGGGGTGACGTGGGCCAACGCAGAGAGTGGAAAATCGCGGAAGGAGCCGCCAGAGGCGGTGATGACGACACGGCGCACGGCGCGCGCCGGCTCGCCGGCGAGGCATTGGAAGAGGGCGTTGTGCTCGCTGTCGACGGGGAGGAGGCGGACGCGGCGCTCGCGAGCGGCGGCCATCACGAACTTGCCGGCCATCACGAGGATTTCCTTGGAGGCGAGGGCGATGTCCTTGCCGGCGGCGATGGCGTCGAGCGTGGGGCGCAGCGCGGTGGTGCCGACGACGGCGACGAGGACGAGGTCGGCCTCGGGGAGCGTGGCGAGTGTCGTGAGCGCTTCGGGACCGGAATGCAGCGTCGTGCTGGCGGGGAAGACGGTGTCGCGGCGGGCGGCGGAGGCGGCGTCGGGGTCGGTGAGGGCGACGTGACGCACTGCGAACTTGCGCGCGATGGCGGCGAGTTTTGCGGTGCTGGAGCGGGCGCCGATGCCGACCAGTTCGAGGCGGTCGGGGTGGGCGGCGACGACGCGCAGGGCGTTTTCGCCGATGGAGCCGGTGGCTCCGAGCAGAACGATGCGTTTGCGGTCTGCCATGATTGCGGGGCGCCGATCAGAGGCGCAGCAGGTAGGCGAAGAGGATGTAGGCGGCCGGCGCGGTGAGGATGACGCTGTCGGTGAGATCGAAGGCGCCGCCGATGCCGGGGATGGCGTTGCCGGAGTCCTTGATGTCGGCGCGGCGCTTGATGATCGACTCGACGAGGTCGGAGACGACGGCGATGAGGGCAATCGGTATTGCGGCGACGGCACTCCACAGGACGGTGAAACGCTCGGGGTAGAGGCCGCGGGGTTGGAAGTAGGCGACAAGCGCGGCGCCCACGCCGGAGGCGATCAGCACCCCGCCGATGAGGCCTTCCCAGCTCTTCTTGGGGCTGATCGTGGGGGACATCTTGTGACGGCCGATGGCGGTGCCGACGAGGAGCGCGCCGACGTCGCAGAACTTCGCCACCGCCACGAGCCAGATCACCAGCATGAGCCCCTGGTTGGGGTTGGTGGCGTCGCGCAGGAAGAATATCTCGACGAGGAAGTGGAACATGAACGGCACGTAGGCGATGCCGAAGAGGGTGGCGACGAGGGTGTCGAAACGTTTCCCCGGATCGCGCATCGTGAGCAGGCGCACGCAGCAGAGGACGACGGCCAGCGCCATGAGCGAGGCGGTCATACCGGGGCCGGTGATGAAGTAGGCCGGGGCGAGGGTGCGGACGGCGTAGGGCACCAGGAGCATGGCGGCGCCGATGAGCAGGCCGAGCTTGTGGAAGGGGCGCAGGCCCATGCGCGTGAGCATGCTGTAGAGCTCATGCTGGGTGAGCACGGCAAGCAGCGTGGTTAGGATGACGGCAGCGGGGCGGCCGAATTTCCAAAGCAGGCCGATGAGGGCGAGCCAGAGGACGATGGTGGAGAGGGTACGTTTGAGCACGGGCGGTCAGGGGTTGGCCGTCTGCTGGACCTGTTCGCCGGTGGCGCCGAAGCGGCGCTCGCGTTTCGCGAAGTCGGCGAGGGCGGAGCGGAAGTCCTCCGCGGAGAAATCGGGCCAGAGCGTGGGGGTGAAGAAGAACTCGGCGTAGGCGGCCTGCAGGAGCAGAAAGTTGCTGATGCGGGTCTCGCCGGAGGTACGGATGACGAGGTCGGGATCGGGAATGCCGGCGGTGTAGAGGTGGCGGGCGAGCTTCTCGTAAGTACACTCGGTGGGATTCTCGCGGCCGGCGGCGACCTCGCGGGCGTAGGCGGCGGCGGCATCGGCGATCTCGGTACGGGCGCCGTAGTTGAGGGCGAGGATGAGATGGTGCTCGGTGAAGGCGGCGGTGGCGGTGAGGGCTCGGTCGAGTTCCTTGCGGACAGGGGCGGGCAGCTCGGCGGTACGACCGATGGTGTGAAGTCGGATCTTCTTGGCGACGAGCTGCTCCAACTCGCTGCGCAGGAACCGCTGGAGAAGGAGCATGAGGGCCTGGACTTCGGCGGCGGGTCGCTTCCAGTTCTCGGCGGAGAAGGCGTAGAGGGTGAGGTAGCGGACGCCGCAGTGACCGGCTGCCTCGACGATGGTGCGGACGGTCTCGACGCCGCGGCGATGGCCCTCGATGCGGGGGAGCCCGCGTTTTTTGGCCCAGCGACCGTTGCCATCCATGATGATGGCGACGTGGGCGGGAGGTTGGGCGGCGGCGGATTTCACGCGGAAGAAGAGAGGCGGAATTGTGCGAAGCCCTTGGAGATACGGTCAACCATCGAAACCGCGGCGAGGAGATCGCGGCATGGGGCGCGACGGCCGGTGTGCGCGGTAATGCATCCAGTCGCGCGATTTTGCGGCGGGAGGGGAGAACGCACTTGTCGGACCCAGTTGTGCCCGGAAGATGGCGTCGCCCGCTGCAAACCCAACATGCCATTTACCTACACTGCCGATGGACGATTGCTCCGATTTGCTTGGTCGGGGGTCGTGAAGAGAGACGATCTCCAGCGGCTCAACGAACTGATGCCGGAGCTGGTCCGATCGGTCGCGATGCAGTGCGGCGATGTGCCGCAGCTGCTGCACGATTTCGATGCGGTGGAGGCCTGCGATTTCCCGCCGATCAGCGCGTACGAGCATTCGGTGCAGCGCAAACGCATCTTGATCCCGCAGCCGATCAGGTCGGCGACCATTGCGAAGACCTCGGAGGTGCGCGCGATGGCGCGGGTGGTGCAGGCGCTGAACCGGAATCCGAATCTGGAGATGGAGATCTTCGATACCGAGGCCGCGGCGCTGGCGTGGCTGGCGCAGGAGTGAGGTGCGCGGGAGCGGACGCGGAAGGAGTGCCGGGCGACGAGGGCCGAGCCGCCGGTGGCTCAACCGTGATCGGCGGCTTGCTCGGACGCTCAGTCGATGGTCTGGCTCGTGCCGCCTGATACCGCAACGGGGGGGCCTTTGGACGTGCGTGCGGCGTTGCGGCGCGAGCGGCGGCGTGATTCCGGCCCGCAGGAAGTGCAAACAAAACGGGGAGTCGGACGAGCCGGCTCCCCGTCGGGGTATATGGCAAAGAGGTGAGGCCTACTTCGAGAGCTGGTTTTTGAGGAACTCGATGGTGGTGCGGTCCTGGTGGTTCTGCTCCATCATGGCCTCGACGGATTTGCAGGCGTGGATGACAGTGCCGTGGTCGCGGCCACCGAAGCTCTCGCCAATCTCCTGAAGCGAATGCTTGGTGAGGATGCGGCACAAGTACATCGCGATCTGGCGGGGAATAGCGATGTTGTTGGGCCGGCGCTTGGAGAGCATGTCGCTATGGCGAAGCTCATAGTGGTCGGCCACGCGCTTTTGGATGGTGTCGATGGTGAGCTGGGTCTGGGCTTGCTCGATCAACATGTCCTTGAGCAGCATCTCGACGGTGGGGATATCGACGTGCTTGTTCGTGAGGGCGGCGTAGCTGGCGACCTTGATGAGGGCGCCCTCGAGGCGGCGGACGTTCTTGGAGATGTGCTGCGCGATGAAGTTGATGACCTCGGCGGGCAGGTCGGCCTTCAGGGAGGCGGCCTTGGTGCGGAGGATGGCGACGCGGGTCTCGAGATCGGGCGTCTGGAGGTCGACGACCAAGCCCCACTGGAAGCGGGAGACGAGGCGGCTTTCGAGTTTCTGGATCTCGTTGGCGGGGCGGTCGCTGGAGAGATATATCTGCTTCTGGGCCTCGAAGAGTTCGTTGAAGGTGTGGAAGAACTCCTCCTGGATGCGCTCCTTGCCGGCGAGGAAGTGGATGTCGTCGATGAGCAGGACGTCGACGTGGCGGTAGCGCTGGCGGAACTTGGTGAGCGTATTCTCCTGGATGGCGTGGATGAACTCGTTGGTGAACTTCTCCGACGAGAGGTAGGCGACCTTCGCGTCGGGGTTGTTGCGGAGGATCTGGTGGCCCACCGCGTGCATGAGGTGGGTTTTGCCGAGCCCGGTGTCGCCGTAGATGAAGAGGGGATTGTAGGCCTGCGCGGGAGCCTGGGCGACGGCGATGGAGGCGGCGTGGGCGAGCTGGTTGTTTGGCCCGACGACGAAGTTCTCGAATGTATTGCGCGGGTTGAGATTTGCGGTGTTAAGGCGCTCGTCGATCTTCGGCCGGCGCGTGTGGCTGGTGGCGGCGCGGGCGGGTTTGGGGGGGGCGGCAGCGGTGTCGGCGGCGATGCGCTGGGGGGCGGGGGGGGGGGCGTCGCTTTTGCGCAGGGAGACGCTGATCATGCGACTGGAGGCAAGACGGACGCGCTGAGTGATCAGGTCGAGGTAGTTGTCGTGGACCCAGATGGCGGCGAATTCGTTGGGCACGCTCAACACCAGGGAATCCTCGGTGGATTCGACGCAGGTGATGGGCTCAAACCACATCTGGAAAACTTCATCGGGAAAGAGACCCTTGAGGTCGCATTTCACGGTTTCCCAGAGATTCGTGGATGTGGTGGAGGTGGGCATTGCGGGAGAAGACGGCACAGCTATTCACAAACGCTTACAGACGAGCTGACTGATCGCTCTACTGTCGGGGGATACGGATTCTGCCGCAGGGTGGAAAATCGGGAAACTGAGCATCAATGGCGGGCGAGCCCGGCCGAATGTGTATAAGTGATTGATGAACAGTGCGTAGCTTGCGGGGTGACGCTGGGGCGGGAATCGTGACGGACAGGAGAGTTACCAAAGAGCGCGTCGGACGGAGTTCAGGCAGTTGAAAAACGCAGCATAGCGCAAGCGTGGATAGGCCTTTCAAGGTCAACTTCTCCACAACTTGTTAACAACGATTTGGGCTGACGAAATCATGCGATTTTTGTGTTGCCTTGCCGGAGGGCCGCCGGGGTTTTTCGCGCGGCGCTGGGAACGCCGATCAACGGTTTTGGCTGTGTCTGGCCGGGCGATGGGACTGTTACGAGGGAATGACGGGCCAACGACGGCTTGGCGGTGGCGAAACGTGTTTTTTTTGTTGCCAAGATTTTGCCCAAATCAGGCCCCGACTTGGGGCTCGGTCCAGCGGCCGTGCTCGCGGATGAGATCGACCAATCGGTCGACTGCTTCGGCCTCGGGAATGTTGAACCGGACTGCGTTTTTGCCGACGTAGAGGTTGATCTTGCCCGGCGCGCCGCCCACGTAGCCGAAATCGGCGTCGGCCATCTCGCCGGGGCCGTTCACGATGCAGCCCATTACGGCGATCTTCACTCCCTTGAGGTGGCCGGTGGCAGCGCGGATGCGCTGAGTGGCGGCTTGGATGTCGTAGAGCGTGCGCCCGCAGCTCGGGCAGGCGACGAACTCGGCCTTCGTGATGCGGGCGCCGGCGCCCTGGAGGACGTTGTAGGCGAGGCGGAGGTTGGCGGCGAAATCCGGATCGGTTTCTACGCTGAGGATGTCGCCGAGCCCGTCGCAGAGCAGGGAGCCGGCGAGCACGCTAGCGTCGAGGAGGTGGCCGAGTGCATCGGCCTCGCCGCCAAGGCTGTTGGCGGTGCAGGCGCGAATCCAGAGCGGAGCGCGGGAGCCGATGGCGCGCAGGCACTCGGCGAGCTGCCGGTAACCGCCGACCGGATGCAGTGAGCCGGTCGTGGCGCCGGTGCGCAGCGTGAAGAGGAGGTGGGTGTCGGCAAGCGCGACGAGATCATGCGCGAAGCCGGCGAAGTCGGCGGGCTGGATCTCGGCGGCGAACGTCCAGTTGCGATCGTGTGCGAGGCCGACCCAGGCGCGCAGGGCGGCGTTCTCGCCGGCGGCGAAGCGGCGGGCGAGGATCGTGTGGGCGGGAAGATTGAGCCGGTTGCCGGCAACGGGGGCGATGGCGGGATCGAGCTCGATCGCTAGGATGGCGCTGTGCTCAGCGGCAACGGCGGCGAGCGCGGGAACCTCGGCGAGCGAGTTGGCATCGGCCGCAGGAACTAGGAAAACCTCGGGCGGCGTGTCCGGCGAATGCGCGGCGGTGTGGGCGAGCAGGCGCTCCAGTTCATCAGGCGTACGGGCCGAGGAGGGCAGGGGGACGACGACACGCGGTGGCTGGCTGGTTCCAGCGGAGGCGGCGGTGCCGAGCTGGATAGGAGCGGTATCGCGGCGCTTGAAGGAGAAGGGCTCGATGCTGTCCGGTGCGGAGGGCCCGGCAGGCAGCGACCAGCGGCTCATGGCCTTGGCGGCGAGCGCCTGAGCGACCGGAATCTCGTGGATGGAGTCCTCGGTGAGCGAGACGCGGATGGTGTCGCCGATGCCGTCGAGGAGCTGGCTGCCGATGCCGATGGCCGTCTTGATGCGACCGTCCTCGCCGGCGCCGGCCTCTGTGACGCCGAGGTGGAGCGGGTAGGCGCGATGGGCGTGGTCCATGCGTTCGACGAGGAGGCGGTAGGCTTGGATGACGACCTTCGGGTTGCTCGACTTCATCGAGAGCACGATGTCGTGGAAGCTGTGGCTCTCGCAGATGCGGACGAACTCGAGCGCGCTCTCGACCATGCCCGCGGGCGAGTCGCCGTAGCGGTTCAGGATGCGATCGGAGAGGGAACCGTGGTTGGTGCCGATGCGCAGCGAACGGCCGAGCTCACGGCAGCGTTTCACGAGCGGGGAGAACGAGTCGTGGAGCCGCTGGATCTCACGCTCGTACTCGGCGTCGGAATAGTCGACGACGGCGAACTTCTTCTTGTCGGCATAGTTGCCGGGGTTCACGCGGACCTTCTCCACGTGCTCGACGGCCTCCATCGCGGCCGCAGGGAGAAAATGGATATCGGCGACGAGCGGTATATGGGCGAAGCCGGCGGCGGAGAACTGGGTGCGGATGTCGCGCAGGGCGCGTGCTGCGGCGACGTTGGGCGCGGTGACGCGCACGATCTCGCAGCCGACCTCGGCGAGTTCGATGCACTGGCGCACGGTCGCGGCGACATCCTGCGTGTCGGAAGTCGTCATCGACTGTACGCGGATCGGATGCGAGCCGCCGACGCCGACAGAACCGATCTTCACTTCGACGGCGGGGCGGCGGATGGTGGCGAAACGGGAAGCGCAGTAGGCCATGGCGAGGAGGAACGTGATCAAGCAGCACGAATGGCGGCGGAGCAAGCGTCGCAGGCTGCGGCGGGGTGCCTTCGCAGTGGCGGAAAAACAAAGAGCCACCGGACGATGAAATCCGGTGGCTCAAAGTGGCGCGCCCGTAGGGAGTCGAACCCCAAACCTTCTGATCCGTAGTCAGATGCTCTATCCAATTGAGCTACGGGCGCGTGAAGGAGGCGTGAAGAGAATAACCCGCGCGCTGAGTGACAAGCACGAATTTGCAGAGAATTTCTGCGCGTGGTGTGGTACGCGAGCGCGGCGGCCGGGTCAGTTGCTGTTGCCGGCTGTGTTGGCGGTGACGAACAGTGCGACGGCCTGGGAGCGTCGGGTGACGTTGAGTTTGCCGAAGATGTTCGCGAGGTAGTTCTTCACCGTTTTCTCGGTGAGGCCGAGTTCGTTGCCGACCTCCTTGTTGGTCATGCCAGCGGCGATGAGCGAGAGGACCCGGCGTTCCTGGGGCGAGAGGGAGGCGACCGGGTCGGCGGATACGCCGCCGCGGTGGCGCATGAGCTGGAGGACGCGGGCGGTGGCCTGGGGGTCGAGCACGGACTTGCCGGCGGCGACATCGAAGATGGCGTGGACGAGGTCGTCGGCGCCGACCTCCTTGAGGAGGTAGCCGTGGCCACCGCAGCGGATGGCGTCGTTGATCAACTGGTCGTCGATGACGGAGGTTAGGAAGAGGATGCGGGTCTGCGGATTGTCCTGAAGGATACGGCGGCAGGCGTCGAAGCCGGAGCCGTCGGGCAGGCGGATGTCAAGGAGGACGATGTCGGGGCGGGCGGTGGCGGCCATGGCGACGGCCTCGGCGACCTTGCCGGCCTCGCCTACGAGGGCGATGCCCCGTTCGGTGGAGAGGAGGGCCTTGAGCCCCATGCGGACGACCTGACTGTCGTCGACGATGGCGATGCGGAGGGCGGCGGTGGTGGCTGTCATGAGTCGGTGGGTGAAGCGGGTGCGTTGAGAGTGAGCACGAGTCGTGTGCCTTGGCCGGGTTCGCTTTGGCAGCGTAGGTGCGCACCAAGACGATCTGCGCGGGCCTGCATATTGTCCAGCCCATGACCGCGGACGGCGTGGCGCGGGTCGAAACCGCGGCCGTCATCCTGGGCGGAGAGGCAGAGCTCTTCGCCGTTGCGATGGAGACGGATGGAGATGCGGCGGGCTCCACCGTGACGCAGGCTGTTGCTGACGGCTTCGCGGACGATTTGGAGCAGGTCGGTGAGCTGATCGGGTGTCAGCCGATGCATGGACTCCTCGTCGATGCGGAGATCGGTCTCGATCTCGCGGCCGGCGGTGAGATGACCGACGATGGCGCGGACGGAGTCGGCGAAGCTGCGTTGGCGGAGCTGTTCGGGCCCGAGGCCGGAGATGTAGGCGCGGACTTCGCGGATGGCGGCGTTGAGGGTTTGTAAGGCGGTGTCGATCTGGCTGCGGGCGGTGGCGGGATCGGCGTCGAGGGCTTTGCGACCGGCCTGTATTGTGAGACCGGTGGCGTAGAGCGACTGGATGAGGCCATCGTGGAGATCTCGGCCCATGTCGATCTTCTCCTGGAGCGCGCGGTTGAGTAGGATTTGTTTGAGGTGGGCGTCGGCCTCGGCGCGCTGGCGGTCCTCGCGCTCCTGCTCGAGCTCCGCAGACTGTCGTACGGAGCGTTCGGCGAGGTGGCTGAGCATGCTGAAATCGGTGTTGCTGTTGCGGGGGGGAGGATTGTCGCCGAGGTCGATGTCGAGCGTGCGCAGCCAGCGGCGGTCGAGGATGACCAGCATGACCATCGCGAGCACCAGCATGAGGGCGAGGAACAACAGGAGGACGCTGAGGCGCTGCAGCATCAACGTGGCGCGGACGGTGGGCGACGGGACCACGCGTATCTGTGCGCAGGCAACCGGAACTCTGTCGACTCCTCGGAATGTGTGGACGAAGGACCATGATGCGGAGCTGTCAGCGGCGGGCTCGGTCGGTTGCTGGGGGCCGGACGGGAGGAGGGTGATCTCGACGTCGAGGGCCTGCGAGAGTTGTTGGGTGAAGGCGTCGGTCCAAGGGGGCGGATCGGCGTGGGCGAGTTGCAGCACTTCGGCGAATTGGGCGGCGCGGGCCTTGAGGGTGTCGGTGCGCAACCGGTCGTTCTGGCGCTTCAGCCAGCCGGCGGAGAACACAACTGTCACCAGGAACAGGATCAGCAGGACGAGAGCGAAACCGACGATGCGGATGATCCTTTTCATGGATTGGCAGACGGCAGGTTGGTGGCGAAGGGCTCCGCGGAGTTTGCCATGACATGGCGCCCGGCTCGGTTGAATCCAACGCCGAAGGGGACGGTGGCGCAAGCGCGCCGGGTGGTTGAAAACAATGAAATCACGGCTCGGTTTTCAATGTTTGGCGGTGCGGTCGTGCGAGCCGAGACACCGGTGGTCTACGTCGAATTCGCGCTGCAGATTGAAATCGGTTGAGACGTGTCGCGCTGGGTAGTGTGTCGTGCCGACGGATGCTACGGTGGCGGAATAGCAGGGCGGGTGTCCGCTGTCCGGATGGCGTCGGCCCGCGTGCGGGCCACGAGCGCACTGAGTGCATCGCCGGCTTTCTCGCATATCTGCGCGAGACGCTCCCAGACGAGCGGCTGGTCCGGGCTGAGCCGGCTGGCGCGTTCGCAGGCGCGGCGGGCTGTGGCGAGATCGGCGATGCGTTCACAGGCTTCGGCGAGGAGGAGTTGCGCCTGAGTGGAGTCGGGAAACGCGGCGAGCAGGGCGGGGATTTTTTCCGGAGCGCCAGCGGCGAGCAGGGCGGAGGCGAGCGCGAGGGCGAATTCGAGGCGCTCCGGATCGCCGGCGAGAGAGCGGTGGAAGCACTCGGCTGCGGCGGTGGCATGTCCGGAGTCGAGCAGGAGGTTGCCGCGGAAGAAGTTCAGTTTGGGATCGGCCGGGTTGCGGGCGAGTCCGCGGTCGAGCCAGGCGGTGGCAGCGGCGATGTTGCGGGCGTCGAGCGCGCTGGTAGCGGCGCGGAGGGCGATCTGGAGGTGGAGTTCGTCGG
>CAZXHR010000029.1:0-29838 GCA_964640465.1 uncultured Opitutaceae bacterium | reverse complement strand
GTGGTCGCCGTTCTCACGAACGGCGCTACGACGAGCGGCGCGACCGCGGCGGAACGTAGGGCGCGAGCTGGCTTGCGCCGTCGGTGTCGGGCGCTGCGGCGGACGGGCACCGCTAGACGGAACCTCTGCGTTCACCTTTGGGGCGCATTCTGGGAATCCGGCAGTGAACTGCCGGATCACGACTCAGGCGGGGACGATCTTGAGACGGCGGGCGATGGTGGCGGCGTCGAGGAGATGGAGGGCGTCGAGCAAGTGGAGCTGGAGCGAGCCGGGACCGGGGCTCTTCTCGGCGGCGATCTCGCCGGCGAGGGCGAGGAAGCTCAGACCGGAGGCGACTGCGGCGAGGCGGTCCGGCTCGACCGCGAGCGCGGCGCCGACGAGGGCGGTGGCGGTGCAGCCCAGGCCGGTGACGCGCGCCATGAGGGGGTGGCCGTTGGCGAGGGCGATGGTCTGCCGGCCGTCGGTCACGTAGTCGACGGGGCCGGTGACGGCGACGATGGCGCCGGTGGCGAGAGCGAGCTGGCGAGCGGGGGGGAGGGCGTCGGCGGAGCTGCGGGTGGAATCGACGCCCTTGGTCTTCTCGGCGGTGGCGCCGGCGAGGACGAGGATCTCGGAAGCGTTACCGCGGATACAGGCGGGGCGGAGGTGGGCGAGGTCGGCGGCGGTCTCGGTGCGCAGTGTGGTGGCGCCGGCGCCGACGGGGTCGAGGACCCAGGGGATGTGGCGGGCATTGGCGGCGACGGCGGCCTTGTCCATGGCCTTGATCCACGGGGGGGAGAGGGTGCCGATGTTGACGACGAGGGCCTGCGAGAGGGCGACGAACTCCTCGACCTCCTCGGTGGCGTGGACCATGGCGGGTGAGGCGCCGAGGGCGAGGAGGGCGTTGGCCGTGTTGTTCATCACGACGTAGTTGGTGATGTTGTGCACGAGCGGGGAGCGGGCGCGCACGGCGGCGAGAACGGCGGAGCAGCGTTCGGCGGAGAACATGGGCGCTGTTCGTAGCGGTGCGGCGGGGCTGGGCGCGAGGCGGAAAGCGGGGCAGGAGACGGCGGAGGACGGAAGACGGAGGGCAGAGGACAGAAGACGGACGGCAGAGGACGGAGGGCGGAAGACAGAGTCGAAACGCTCACGCGTTTCGCTACAGGGAGGAGCAGAGCGGAGGAGATGCGGACGACGGAGGTCGGAGGAGGGAATCGAAATGCTCACGCATTTCGCTACGAAGGAAGCGAGAGGCGCCACGGGAGGAACGGTTGTGCCGTTAACGAGAGCGGAATCTTTAGCGCAACTGCGACGGGCAGCGTTGCCGCGAAACCGGGATTGCGCCCGGCGATGGCGGCGTTTGAACTGCCCGTTCCGTTTCTCCCGAAACCAACACCCGACCACTCGTCTCAAATGAAGCCTACGGTCAAACCGGCTAACCCGAACTTTTCCTCAGGCCCGTGCAGCAAACGCCCGGGCTACGCGCTGAGTGCGCTGCCGACCGACATCCTCGGTCGCTCCCATCGCTCCAGCCTCGGCAAGGCTCGCCTGGAGAAGGCGATCAACGAGACGAAGGCGCTGCTCGGCCTCCCGGCCGACTACCGGCTCGGCATCGTGCCGGCGTCCGACACCGGCGCGTTCGAGATGGCGATGTGGAACCTGCTCGGCGCCCGCGGCATCGACGTCTTCCACTGGGAGTCGTTCGGCGCCGGCTGGCTCACCGACATCCGCAAGCAGCTCAAGCTGGCGGACGTGCGCGAGTTCACCGCTCCGTACGGGCAGTTGCCCGACATGAAGCAGTACGACGGCAGCCGCGACTGCGTCTTCACCTGGAACGGCACGACCGGCGGCGTGAAGGTGCCGAACGCCGACTGGATTCCGGATAACCGCCAGGGCCTCGTGCTCTGCGACGCGACCAGCGCCGTCTTCGCGATGAACATGCCGTGGCAGAAGCTCGATGTCGTGACCTTCTCGTGGCAGAAGGTGCTCGGCGGCGAGGGCGCGCACGGCATGCTGATCCTCTCGCCCCGCGCGGTCGAGCGCCTGAAGACCTACAAGCCGGCCTGGCCGATGCCGAAGATCTTCCGCATGACCAAGGGCAGCGAGCTGATGGAGGAGATTTTCGAGGGCTCGACGATCAACACCCCGTCGATGCTCGCCAACGAGGACTTTCTCGACGCGCTGGCGTGGGCGAAGTCGATCGGCGGCCTGCCGGCGTTGATCAAGCGCAGCGAGGCCAACCTTGCGGCGTTCGAGCGCTTCGTCGCCACGCATCCGTGGATCCACTTCCTCGCGCAGAACAAGGAGCAGCGCTCCAACACCTCGGTGTGCTTCACCGTCGACGCCACGCCTGAACAGGTGAAGCAGATGGTGAAGCTACTCGGCTCCGAGAAGGCTGCCTATGACTGCGGCGCGTACAAGGACGCTCCTCCGGGACTACGTTTCTGGTGCGGCGCCACGGTCGAGACCGCCGACATCGAGAAAGTCTTCCCCTGGCTCGAGTGGGCCTACGCCGAAGTGAAGAAGGCCTGAGCCTTCGCACCGAAGCACTGGCCAATCGCCACGTTTTCCGCGCCCGCTGCTCCGAGAGGACGGCGGGCGTTTTCATGATCGGGCGGCGTGGTGGTGAGGCGGTGACTTGCGAGTCGAAATGCGGTGGAGTTGGGCCGTAGAAGAAGGCGACGATGGCATTCACACTGGATCAGATCGTGCCGTGGGGCCGGACCTTCGACGAATACCGGCGGATGTTCGCGCTGAGCGACGCCGACCTCTCGCGCCGCATCCTTGGCTGCGGCGATGGTCCGGCGAGCTTCAACGCCGAGGCCACGGCGCGCGGTGCGCGTGTGATGTCGGTCGATCCGATCTACGCCTTCGGGAAGGCGGAGTTGGCGAAGCGGTTCGAGGAGGTGCGGATCGAGGTGCTGCGCCAGGCGGAGCTGAACCGCGGGGAATTCGTGTGGGACTATTTCAAGACCGTGGAGGCGCTCGGGGCCGAGCGCGGGTGGGCGATGGCGGGATTCCTCGCGGACTTCGAGGCGGGGAAACGTGCGGGGCGGTACGTTGTCGGCGAGCTGCCGCGGCTACCGTTGGCCGACGGTGCGTGCGACCTGGCGCTGGTCTCGCATCTATTGTTTCTCTACAGCCGGCAGCTCGACCTGGATTTCCACCGGCGCGCGATCGCGGAGCTGCTGCGCGTGGCGCGTGAGGTGCGGATTTTCCCGCTGTTGCAGCTCGGCGCGACGCCGTCGCCGCACGTCGAGCCGCTTGTGGCGGAGTTTGGCCGGAGCCACCGGGTCGAGATCGTGCCGGTGGACTACGAGTTCCAGCGCGGCGGCAACCGGATGTTGCGGATCGTGCGCGAGGTGGGGCGAGGAACGGCGGACGGCCTGAAACGGGATTGAAACGGGGTGGGGCGGCGCGCAGCGTTTTCCTCTCATGACCATCAACGATCTTGCCCAACGCCATGTGATGTCGCAGCCGGTGTACGAGCCCGGCAAGCCGATCGAATACGTCGCCCGCGAACTCGGGCTTGATCCGGCCACGATCCTCAAGCTGGCGTCGAACGAGAACCCGATCGGCTCCTCGCCGAAGGGGCTGAAGGCGATGCGCGCGGCGTTGAAGGATTCGCAGCTGTATCCCGATGGCGGTTGCGTTCGGCTGCGCGACAAGATCGCGGCCAAGCTCGGGATGAAGCCGGAGCAGATCGCCGTGGGCAACGGCTCGAACGAGCTGCTCGAGCTGCTCGGCCACGCGTTCCTCGGTGCGGGCGACGAGGTCGTCATGGGCAAGCCGGCGTTCATCGTCTACAAGCTGGTGACGCTGCTCTTTGGCGCGAAGCCGGTCGAGGTGCCGATGGTCAACCACACGCACGATCTCAAGGCGATGGCCGCGGCGATCACGCCGCGCACGAAGATGGTCTATTTCGCCTGCCCGAATAATCCGACGGGTACGGTCAACAGCGAGGCGGAGATCCTCGAGTTCGTTCGCGGCTTGCCGGAGCACGTGGTCTTCGTGCTCGACGAAGCGTATGCCGAGTACGTCGTGAATCCGCCGGACCTGCGCCCGCTCATCGCCGAGGGGCGGAAGGTGATCTGTCTGCGGACGTTCTCGAAGATCTACGGCTTGGCCGGTATCCGCGTGGGCTACGGTTACGCGTCGGCGGAGTTCGTGGCACTGCTCAACCGCGTGCGCCAGCCCTTCAACGTGAACTCGCTCGCGCAGGCGGCAGCGATCGCGGCGCTCGACGACGAGGCGTTCGTGCTGCGCGCGCGCCGGGTGAACAACGCCGGGCTCAAGCAGCTCACGAAGGGTTTCAAGAAACTCGGGCTGGAGGTCGTGCCGAGTGCGGCGAATTTCATGCTCGTGAAGGTGGGCGACGGCGCGGCCGTCTTCCAGAAGCTGCAGAAGGCGGGCGTGATCGTGCGCCCGGTGGCCGGTTACGGGCTGCCCGAATGGGTGCGCGTGACGGTCGGCACGAAGGCGCAGAACGAGCGGCTGCTTGCTGCGATGGCGAGCTGAGAAGCGGCGTGGCCCTGCCACGGGGATTCGTTGGGAACTCAATACGAAGGCCGGCTTGTCAGCCGGCCTTTATTGCAGTCACGCGGAGCGCGATCGCTGTTCCGCGGAGGCATGCGGGTCAGGACTGCCCAGCGGGAGTTGGCGTGCCGCCATCGAGCATGGACCGAATCGTGGCGAGCACCTCGTTGCGGCCGGCAATGAAGAGGAAGCGGTCGCCGGAAAGCCGTGTGCTGGCAGCCTGGAGGACTTTCTGCGAGGGTCGGCGCATCGTCAGCAGACGGCGGAGGTTGACGATGAGTTCGTCGGAAGGGGCTCGCTCGAGGTCGAGTTCGATAAGGAGCGTGAGTGCGGCCTGGTTGCGGGGGTTTGAGGCGACGGTCTGGACGAGGACTCGGTGGGCTTGTTCCTTGGCGCCGACGGCGATGAAGCGATTGGCGATGGCCGCGAGGTTGACGGTGCGCAGGTTGGGGGTCTTGAGAAGATGCTCCAGATACATGTCGCATTCCTCGCGGCGCCCGAGGCCATAGTAGGCGACTGCTTGGAGTCCGGTGATGTTTGCGCGGAATTTCTCAAGCCATTCGGGGCGGGCGCGCCCGACTTCGCCGAGGAAATCGAGGGCGGCGTTGTGATCGCCGGCGACGATGTAGGATTCGGCAACGAGGATGGCGGCGGCGTCGGTCTCGAAATTGCGCTGGAGAAGGTGTTGGTAGACGCGGAGCGCGATGGCGGGCTCGCCCTGGTTCGAGGCGAAGTTGATGAGCGTGGATAGAGCGGTGGGGTTGTCGGCGAAATCGCGCAGGATGCTGTCGACGGTGCGGCGGAAGAGCTCGGTGTTGTGATTTCGCTTGTAGTCCTGGAGCAGGTCGACGCGCGCCGCGGCGCTGTTGGGGGCTGCGAGCTCGCGCATGAGGGCGTATTTCTCGACCTCGGCGTATTGCTCGAGTTCGCGGTGATAGGCGACCAGAAGGGTGTAGTACTCCTCCTCGTTGGGATACTCGTGGGAGTAGAGCCGCAGGCGGGTGAGGGCGGAGTCGCGATGGCCGCTTTCCCACTCGATGCGGGCGGCGAGAAGTCGCCCGTCCTTGGTGCGGTACAGGTCGTAGTCTTTGATCAGGGCTTCGGCCGCATCGTAGTTGCCGCGGAAGAGGTTGGCCGTGGAAGCGGCAATGGCGACGAGTTGGTTGCGGTTGTTGATGACCGGTCGTGGCGGAAGAAGTTCGCTGGCGATGCGGATGACTTCGTTGTCCTCCTGATACTGGAGGAGAAAGCCGAACAGCGGCTTTAGGTACTCGATATCGTCCTTCGCATAGGGGAGACCTTGGGCGAGGGTGGCTTGTGCGAGTTCGAGACGGTTCAGGAGTGCATAGAAGTGAGCGAGGAGGATGCGGCCTTCCGTGTTCGAAGGTGCGGCGCCCACGCCGACGCGCAAGTGGTGCAATGCCTCTCCGAACTTCTGCTGTGTCAGTTCTTCCTTGGCTTGTTTGATGTAGAAATTCCCTCGCGCAGTTGCGTATTCCGCCCAACGGTTCGGGAGCGCGATGTACCCGATGCGCACTTCGGTGAAGCCGCGGTAGTATTTGAGCCAGAGAAAGATACCACTAACAAGCGAACACCAAGCGATGATCGCGGTCAGCAACAGAAGAAGGATGAGCCGGCCCCAAACCACATGCAGGTGAGTGCCGTCGGCTGCCTGATTAATGGAAACAGGGAATGCCCACCACGGCTCTGTGGGCGACCCGGCGGTTGCGACTTTGGTTTGTTTTTGGCGCTCCATGGGGCTAACAGGGGGAGGCAGTTAACAGCAGCTATGCTCAATTGCTACCAAATTAGGCCTTGATGGTGAGCTTCGTGTGATGTTCCTTCACACGTGCCTAGACACAAAACTTAGCCGTTGCTTGTCATGAATAAACGTTCCGTCGTCCTGCTGATCGTATTCTTTTTCGCGACTCTGGTCGCTCGTGCAGACATCAACATCGACGCAATCGTCAACGACGCTAAGGCTGATGTCGAAAAGGCCGCAGCCATCATTGCGGATGCTGCGACCGCCAATCCGGACTCTGCGGTGGAACTCGTGACCGCGTCGGTTACCGCGATCCCCCAGAAGGTGATCGATATCGTGTGTGCGGTGTGCAAGGGGCTGCCCAAACTGGCTCCTGAACTGGTTCGCGCGGCTCTTGATGTGTATCCGGACCGTTCTTCGGAGATCGTCGTTGGCATAGCCGATTGCGTGCCTGCCGAGCTTCGTGAGGCTCTGGCTGCCCCCACCGCTCCTGCGTCGAACCGCGTTGTGCCATACGTCCAGCCAATCAATGGAGATGTTGTGAGCCCCGCGGAATGATCCTGCTGCTCTGAATAACCCTAAACACAACCCTCCATGAGCAGTAGAACACTCGTAAGCATCGTGGTCGCCGCCTGCAGCCCTTTGTTGGCTTTTGCGGAAAGCGGCTTTTCGCTTGGGCCCGACGCCAAGCTCCACCTTACCCTCGACGGGCAGGTGCGGTACGACGACAACATCAATCTCGCCGAGAGGGATACCGAAGATGATGTGATTCTCGTCGCAATCCCTGGGATCGAACTGAACTACGAAGGCGGGCAATCGACAGGCCAGCTGGTCGTTGTCGAGCAGTTCAATAAGTATTGCGACCACGGTACTCTGGATGGCGAGCTCTTCTCGGCTGTCGGCGACTACAAGTACGACGGTGCGCTTACCGACTTTGATGCCCATGCCAGCTATCGCGAGCAGGATCAGGGCAATGCAGGCATGCGAAACCGCGAAGAGGCGGTCCGTCACGATCTTGCGAGCCTCTCGGTAAACGCGATCTGGACTGCCACGCAGAAGACGCGAATTGGCGCTGGTGCTAGTTATGATGCCATCACCTATCCGGGAGCGAGGCTGGCGGATAGCGAGACAGTCACTCTGCCGGTCGACTTCTATTATGCGATCACTCCGAAGGTCGACATCAGCATTGGCTATCGCTATCGAACTGCGAATCTCGATTCGCTGCCCACGATAATTGCTGGCCAGACGGTGTACATCGACAACGATTGGGATGGCCATTTCTTCAATATCGGCGCGACGGGCGAGTTCACGCCAAAGTTGAAAGGCAAGATCCGCATCGGCTATAACAAGCGGAAGTTTGATCGTGGCAGTTCGCAGGGCGAGCCGGGTTTGATGGTAGGATTGACCTATGCCTACTCCCCGAAGGCTTCGTACGATCTCACGGCCTCCAACGACTACAGCAACTCGATTTGGGGCACGGGGCAGAAGGTGTTTTCGATCCGTGGTTCCGGCCGATATGAGTTTACTCCGCAATGGAGCACGCAGTATGGCATCGGCTTCGAGTCCACGAGATATGATAGACCGCTGGGCTCTACATACACTAACAATCGTAAGGACGATTTTCTCGTCGCGGATATGACCGTTGTATATGCGATGAATGAAAATGTTTCGCTACTTGGAACCTACGTCTATCGCGAGAATTTCTCGAACCGAGCGGGCGAGGACTTCAGCAGTAATCTGCTCATTCTCGGAGCAAGCCTCCGCTACTGAAAAGTGAGTAGCCCAATGTCGGTTTTCCTCGCGACGGGGTGTGCCGTGCCGGTGCGCCTTCTTGCGTACGTACGCGTAATAGCGGTCTTTACCGTCTTCTCGCTGGTTCGACTCACCCAACTTTCTGCTGAAGGGGCGACACCATCTAGGGACTATGTGCTCGAACCTGGTGATGTCGTCGGCGTGAAAGTGTTCCAGGAGCCGGACTTGGATCGGGAACTACGCGTCTCGCAGGAGGGCGATCTTTATTTCCCCCTGATCGGCAAGATTGTTGCAGTTGGGCGAACGTTGGCCGAGATAGAGCAGGCTGTGCGTGAAGCGTACGACAAAGACTATCTGGTCAATCCGCAGGTTAACATCGTTATCCTAAAGTATCAGATCCGTACAGTGAATGTTCTCGGAGCTGTGAATGCGCCCCAAGCTGTTGAGTATCCGCCCGAACAACGGCTTACTCTCCTTGATGCCATCTCCCGGGCCGGCGGATTCAACCGTCTTGCGGATCGTCGGCGAGTCCGACTTACCCGTACATTGCATGACGGACGGGTGGAGAACACGGTGATCAATGCCGATGAATTGATGTCTGGTGCGGTGAAAGATCCGCTGGTGCTGAAGAAGGATGATGTGATTTTTGTCCCCGAACGCGTGCTATGACGACCGGCGATTCATCCGATACTAGTTCGATGTCCAATGGAGCCGGAGCTCATGCTCAGCAAGTAAACCATGCCTACATGGCCGGAGGCGAAGCGCGGTCGACCTATGGGCACGAGGGGTACGGCAGCTACGGCTATGGATATGGTACTCAGGAAGAGGTCCCGCACCGCAATTTCCGCGATTACCTGCTGATACTGCGCGAGCGGATGTGGTATGTGATCGTTGTATTCCTTGTCGTGTTCACGGCGACGATGGTCTACACGTTCAGCCGAACCAAACAGTATACAGCTGTCGCTACCATTGAGATCATGCGCCGCGATGCGGTGGTCATGAAGGTCGAGGAAGTCCGCGAGAATGACATCCGAGGCCCCGAGGATCTTAATACTCAGGTCAAACTGCTCGAGAGTTCGGCTATATGCGACAGGGTGGCTGATCGGCTTGTCGGCGCCGATGCGAAGGCGTTTCTCTTGCCTTATGTGTCTGGCGGTAGCGGGGATCCGATCACTCCGCGCGAAGTCCTCATGCTCAATCGCACGATCACCCCCGTACGACAGACTCGAGTGCTCGCTATCCAGTACACGCATCCCGACCCGGCCATGGCTGCCAAGGTGGCAAACTTGTTTGTCGACGAGTTCATGACCTACAATGCGAAACAGCGCATGGATGAGTCGATGAAGGCCGTCGAGGACCTCAAGAACCGGGCTGATATCCAACGCAAGAAGGTCCATGAACTCGGCGTCAATCTTCAGGCGTACAAGGTGCGCAACAACATGGTGTCCCTCGATCAACGCAAGGACATCGTCACGGAGAAGCTCAAGTTGCTGAATTCCCTCCTTACTCAGAACTCTGCTCGCATGAAGGAGTCGGATGTCCGGCTCCAGCAGGTTCAGGAAACCCAGAAAAGCGGGGGGGACCTTGCCAACCTTACGTTCATTGCGGCGGTGCCGTTGATCCAGAATCTCTCCCATCAGGTTGCAGCCCAGAAAATCGCGGTCGCACAATTACAACAGCGCTACCGCGACAAGCATCCGAAGATGCTGGAGGCGGTTCATTCGCTGTCGCAGACCGAGGCCGAGCTTGAGCGTGCGCTTGAGACGGCGGCGAGCAACATCCAGAGCGAGTATGAAACCAATCGTCGTGCGTACGAGAACGCGCGTGCCGAGCTGAGTGCGCAGGAAGCCGAGGCGCTCAAGCTTGACGGCTTGCTAATCGAGTATCAATCGGCGCAGAACGAGTTGGTCGTAAACGAGCAGCTTCTTGCAAACATAGTTGGGCGCATGCGCGAGACGACGATGACTGCCAGCATCGAAACCCAGAATGCGCGTAGCCTCGACAAGGCGGTTGCCCCATTACGGCATTCCTCGCCGAAGTACCCGATTAACATCGCGCTTGGGTTGGTTGGAGGTGTCGGTCTCGGTCTCGCCTTCGCCTTTTTCGTCGCGTTCATCGATGATCGCGTGAAGAGCGCGTTCGACATCGAAGCTGTTGTCGGGTTGCCATTGATCGCCATCATTCCGCAGATACGTCGACTCGAGGCGGTCGAGCGGTCCCAAGTGGCGCTTTCGAGCGCCGACCCACAGGCTGCCGAAGCGTTCCTCTCGCTGCATTCCAATCTGCGGCTCAAGGACGAGAGCAAACACGCCAAGGTGATTCTCATCACCAGCACCACGCCGAGTGAGGGCAAGTCGTTCGTCAGTTCGAACCTGGCACTGACTTTCGCGGCGCATGGCGAGAAGACCGCCATCGTCGACTGTGACCTCCGGAAGCCGAATGTGCATCGCTCGTTTGGAGTCGAAAATCTCAAGGGTGTGATCGACTACTGCACCGCCGACACCGATCTGGATTCGCTCATCATCAAGAACCACAAGGCGAATTTCGACATTCTCCCTTCGGGGGGACGCGCGAAGAATCCGACTCAGATTCTCAACTCTCAGAACTTCGTTCGTCTCATCGACGAACTACGCAAGCGATATGATCGCGTGATCATCGACACTCCGCCACTGGCCGCGGTGAGCGATGCCATGGCTGTGCTGCCGCTGGTCGACGGCTCAATCTTTACGATCATGTTCAATCATGTTCGCCGGAAAGCCGCCCAGTTTTGTGCCAATCGGTTGCTGGAGACCAATATCCCCTGCTTCGGAGCGGTGCTGAATGCGTTGAACCTCTCGGTGAGTGGCTACTACTACGAGCAGTACTACGACAAGTCCTACAAGGACTACTTTGTCGTGGCCGAAGAGGGAACGTCTTCCGCTAAAAAGCACTGATTGCCGCGGGGCAGCGCTGAGTGCCCGATCAGGCGCTGGTGAAGCGCCGCCGGAATCAATGGCCGGTGCGCTTTGCCGCGGCGCGACGGAGTCGGTCGTTTACCGCAATGCCCGCTCCGCGCTCGGGGGCGAGTTCGGCGTGGAGTTGGCGCAAAGCGGCGCGATCCAACGTGTGAAGTCTGGCGAAAAGATTGCGCGCCGCTTCTTCCGGCCGGGCATGGCTTGCGAGGATGGCGACCCGAGCTCGGGTCTTCGGCGTACCGCCGCGTGGAGGGGCGAAGAGCAGAAATCCTTCGTCGGCCTTGGCGCGACGCAACATCGCCGCAGTGATCTGGGCATGTAGTCGCAGGGGGGTGTGGGGACTGTAATGCCGTGTCAGCATTCCGGGTGCCCGCAGTGGCCCCGCTGCGACCGCTGCCTGGTTGCGGACGGCCACTTGGCATTCGAGAACTGCAGCAATCTCCTCGGCTGTGATTCCGCCGACGCGCAGAACCTCCGGTTTGGCGGGTGTCGAGAGATCGACGATGGTCGACTCGACGCCGACACGGCTGGGACCGCCGTCGATGATGTGGGAGATGCGTTTACCGAGTCCTGCCTCCACGTGTTGCGCTGTGGTGGGGCTGATGCAGCCGAAGGGGTTGGCGCTCGGCGCAGCGAGCGGAAGCCGACAGAGGCGCAGCAGCCGACGCATCACCGGATGAGCAGGGCAGCGGATTGCGACGGTAGGCCCGTTGGCTGTTGCCACTGCGGGTACGATGGGGCGCTTACGCAGGACGATGGTGAGCGGCCCAGGCCAGAACGCGCGCATGAGTCTGCGTGCCGCGGAGTTGATGTAGGCAAGTTTCTCCGCTGCGGCTACCGACGGCACATGGACGATCAGCGGGTCGGTGAGAGGGCGCTGTTTGGCGCGGAAAATCGCGCGGCAGGCGCGGGGTTGAAGCGCATCGGCAGCCAATCCGTAGACGGTCTCGGTAGGCACTGCGACCAAGCCTCCCTCGGCGAGCACGCGTGCAAGGTGCCGGAGGTTTGCGGTGGTTGGTGCGTGGATTTCCGCCATGTGCCGATATTGGGGCCCAAAAAAAGCCGGAGCGTGAACTCCGGCTTCGAAAATCGTGGAGAGCGGAGGCTCAGGCCATCAGGTGGATATTGCGGGCGCGCTTGATGGTCTTGGTGACCCTGCGCTGCTGCTTCGCCGACATACGGGTGTATTTACGGGGAAGAAGCTTACCAGTGTCGGTCGTGTAGCGGCCGAACGATTGGGTGTTGTGGAAAGGAATCTCGTCGGGCGAGAGACTGCGCGACTTGGTCTCGGGCGTGTTGGTCATACGAAAGGCGCTGAGGCTCGGCTGCGGTGCAGGCAAGTCAACCCCATTTTCCGGCATGGAAGCGGAAGGTGGAAAATCCCGCTGCGCGTGGTTTGGGGTGTTGCGAAAAAGTGAGGCCGCTTCTCGTTTCTCCGGGAAAAGGCCTTGCACTCGATTTCGGCGCGGCTTTCATCCGGCGCAACTTTCGGAGAGATGCCCGAGTGGCCGAAGGGGGCGGTTTGCTAAACCGTTATAGGTGTAACAGCCTATCGGGGGTTCGAATCCCCCTCTCTCCGCCAGTTTTCAGTGGTAAAACTGGTATCCGTGCGCCCTCTATGCGCGCCGCCAGCGCCGGTTATGCGCGGCAGTTTGGACGCGCGAAGACTCCAACGATGGGCAGCCGTGCCACCTGATGCATCAGGGCCGGCTGAGGATCACTGGTCCTCGTCGTCGAGCGGATGCTGGAGCTCTTGACGGCACTCGCGGATCACGCGCAGGCAGATCTCGCGCAGGTCGAACAGACGGGGCATCGAGAAGTTCCGGAAATCGCGCTCCGCCCCTGCACTGTCCACATCGGCAGCTGCCTCCGGTAGACACGCCATGGCAGTATTGAGAAGCCCGAGCGCTCGTTTCAGCTGCGAGATGCCGAGTGTGTTGTCGCCGAGGTCGAGCGACTGGACTCCGAGCACGACGGACATCTCCGCCTCATGCAGGGCTCGGGAGAACGGAAATGCCTGTGCCGGGGCGATTCCGGCTCCTGCGATGGCGGCGGCTTCCAAGCGCTTGGCCAGCCCCGCGAAGAGCGCGCGCGTCGCGATGTAGACCGGATTGCG
Organism: uncultured Opitutaceae bacterium; assembly: GCA_964640465.1. Classification (GTDB taxonomy): domain Bacteria; phylum Verrucomicrobiota; class Verrucomicrobiia; order Opitutales; family Opitutaceae; genus CAJCBL01. The sequence goes on along the minus strand of CAZXHR010000029.1, from coordinate 16,739 downwards.
GTGCAGGGTGTAGGGATCGAGATCGTCGTCGGAATCGTCGTCCGCATCGTCGTCGATATCACCGTCGAGAGTAGGTTCCCATCCGAGCTGGCGGGCGACCTCGTCGAGGCGATCAGTCGACTCGGCCGCCTCATCGTAGCAGCGCTGGTAGGCGGCCACGGACTCGTCTCGTTGCCGCAGGTAACGCTCCCAGTCGAACTCGTTCCAAACGAGTTCGCCATGTTCCTCTCCGTCATCGGGACTGCTGTTGTTGCTGGAGTTGTTCATGGCTGGCGGGCCGAGGGCCTCGGTGGCGCAGTGTGGATTCGAAGGAGGGCAAGGAAAGGGAAAAGAACGGCTGTCGGACTATCCGCTGCGGAAGGCACGTTCCGGGTTGAGTTTACGGACGATTTTCCCAGACATGAACGCGTTCCGAGTTACTCCGATCACGGCCGCCATGAGCGAAGTCCAGCACGAGACCGTCTATTTCACCGGACATGTCCAGGGGGTTGGCTTTCGCTACACCACGCTGCAGGTCGCGAGGGAGTACGAAGTCGCCGGCTTCGTGCGCAACCTACCCGACGGGCGTGTGAACCTCGAGGTCGAGGGCGAGAAGGCCGAGATCGAGGCGTTCCTCCGCGGGCTTGCCGAAGCCATGCCGGGCTACATCCGCAAGACCGAGCGCAACGGCGAGCGAAGGTCGCCGCAGTTCTCCGGATTCACGATCCGGTGACGGATCACTCATGAGGAAACGAAGATGGCGGAAAACGGGAACAGCACCGCACAGCGTCCGCCCGCCATCGAGATTTGCGGCCTGACCAAGGACTACCCGCTCCCCGGCGGCTGGCAGCGCGTCCGTGCCGTCGACCACCTTTCGCTCACTGTTGCGCGCGGCCAGATCTACGGCCTTCTCGGCCCCAATGGCTCGGGAAAGAGCACCACGCTCAAGGCCCTGCTCGGCCTCCTGCGGCCGACGCTGGGCGAATGCTTTCTCGCCGGTGTACTAGGCACGAACCCTGCGGCGCACCGGGCTATCGGCTATCTGCCGGAGGCGCCGTACTTCCCGCGCTTCCTGAGCGGGCGCGAGCTGCTTCGCTTTCACGCCAAACTCTGCGGGTTGCCGCGCACCGGCCGCGAGGAGCGGATCGAGGCGTTGCTGGTACGCGTCGGTCTGGAGTCAGCGGCGGATCGCCGGGTCGGCACTTATTCGAAGGGCATGCTCCAGCGCATCGGGCTCGCGCAGGCGCTGGTGACCGAACCCCCGATACTGATCCTCGACGAGCCGACGGCCGGCGTCGACCCTGTCGGCGCGGCCGAGATCGCCGCGTTGATCCTCGAACAGAAGACGCGTGGGACGACCGTGTTGCTCTGCTCCCACCTGCTGGCGCAGATCGAGGAGATCTGCGACCGCGTGGCGATCCTGCACCGCGGGCGGTTGCTGGCCGAGGGCTCGCTCGACGACCTGCTCGGGCGCAGCGCGCGGCAAGCGCTCGTCGTCGATAACCTTCCCGCCGCGGAGCTTGCGGCGTTTCGCCAGTGGCTCGGCGAGCGCGGTGGCACACTGCATGGCGTCGAACGGCCGGCGGCGCGGCTGGACCGTTTCTTCCTCGAAACGCTGGAACGAGCCGAGCGTGCCGCCCCATCTGCAACCGCCGGAGTGGGGGACACGGTGCGATGAACGACTCGCCCGCAGAGCCGCTGCGATTCTCCTTCCGCCGCGTGAGCGTGCTCGCCGAACACGCGTTTCGCGAGGCGGTGCGACAGCGGGTGTTCCAGTTCGCGACACTGCTGGCCGCGGTGCTCGTTGTCGGCAGCCTCGGGCTGCGCGAGCTGGATTTCGGCGGGGCGGAACTGAAATTCGTAGCCGATTTCGGTCACGGGGCGCTCGTGCTGTTCGGCTCGGTGCTGACGATCGTGACCACGGTGCAGCTTCTCGGCGGCGAACTGGAGAACCGCACCGCGCTGCCCGTGCTCGCGCGGCCGGTACGACGCAGCGAGTTCATCTGTGGCAAGTTTCTCGGGGCGTGGGCGGTGGTGCTTGTGTTCTGTGCCGTCGTTACGGTGTTGCTGCTGGGCGCGCTCTGGCTGCGCACGCAGTCGCTGCCGCCAACGCCGCCCGACGCGCCGCAGTTGCAGGCCGCCGCGGCGCCGTACGCCGGCGTGCTCGCTGGCGGGGCGTTGCAGGCGGTGAAGTTTGGGTTGCTGTCGGCGATGGTGCTGCTTGTCGGCAGCTACTCGCAGTCGACGCTTTTCGCGCAGGCGTCGAGCTTCCTTGTGTTGGCGATCTGCCACCTCCAATACCTCGCGCGCGACGCTTGGCAGACCGGGCACAGCTGGCTCGAGCGGTTTGGCGGCGGACTGATCGGGCTGGTGTTTCCGAACTTCCAGCTCTTCGGCGGCGAGTATCTGACATCAGGAGCCGGCGGGCCGGAGCTGTTGCTCGTGGTTCGGGTGGCGCTCTACGGGCTGGCATACACGGCGGTGTTCCTTGCGTTGGCGGTGTGGAGTTTCCGCTGGCGCGAGATCTGAGGCGCGCCATGCGGTGGCTCGTGGCAGTCCTGCAGTCGTGGCCGGCGCTCGCCCGCGGCGCCGCTGCGGTGGTGGTGCTCGCGGGCGCGGGGCTGGCGCTGCGGTCGCTGGAGGCGCCGGCGTGGACTGCACAGGTGCGACGGCAGCCGGCGCTGGAGTGGCGCAATGTGGAGGGCGCGATGGGGCAGGGGATCTCGCTCGGGCTGCTTGGCGGTTTTCGCGCGCTTGCTGCGGACCTGCTCTGGCTGCGCGCCAACGCCGCGTGGGAGCATTGCGATCCCGTCGCGACCACCGCGGCGTTGCAACTCGTGGCCGCGGTGGACCCGCGTCCCGTCGCCTTCTGGCTCAACGGCGCGCGGATGATCGGCTACGACATGCCGTTCTGGCGGATCGAGGCGCTGGGCGGCGAGGCGGAGTTGCCCGGCGCGATTGTGCGCCACGTAACCGAGGCTCAGGCACGCGCGGCAATCGCGCACCTGGAGAAGGCGTTCGCGCACCATCCCGACGATCCGCTGCTGCACATCGAGATCGCGAACTTCCAGTTGCTCAAACTCGACGATCTCCCGGGCGCCACGGAGCACTACCGGCTCGCCGCGCTCCAGCCCACGGCGCCGTTCTACGCGGCGCGCGTCTATGCCGAACTGCTCCGGCAGCAGGGCCGCGAGCGGGCGGCGTACGACTGGCTGGTGGCGCTGCATCCCACGCTGCCGCCGGAGCGCGAGAACCCCTACGCGATGGCCGACACTGTGCTCGGGCGCATCCGGGAGCTGGAAGAGAAACTCGCCCTCGCGCCGGCCGCCCGCTACCAGCCGGGGCGCAAATGAGCGAACGTCCCTCCACCTTCCGCATCTGGCTGCTGGCATCGCGGCCGAAAACGCTGCCGGCTGCGCTCGTGCCCGTGCTCGTCGGCTCGGCCTTCGCGGCGCACGCCGGGGCGTTTCACCTCGGTGCGGCGGCGCTCTGCCTGGGCTTCGCGCTGCTGGTGCAGATCGGGACCAACTTCGCCAACGACTACTTCGACTATGTCCAGGGCGCGGACACGGCGCAGCGCGTGGGGCCGGCCCGGGCGGTGGCGTCGGGCTGGGTGACGCCGGGCACGATGCGCGCGGCGATGCTGCTGGTGTTCGCCGCGGCGTTCGCGGTCGGTCTCGGGCTGATCAGGTTCGGCGGCTGGGGGCTGCTGCCGCTGGGCGTCCTGTGCATCCTGTGCGGGATCGCCTACACCGGCGGGCCGTACCCGCTCGGCTACCACGGGTTGGGCGACGTGTTCGTTTTCCTCTTCTTCGGGCTGGTGGCCGTGGGCGCGACGTTCTGGGTGCAGGTGCATGCGCTGACTTGGGAGGTGCTGCTCGCCGCTGCGGCGATCGGCGCGCTGGCGGCGAATCTTCTCGTGGCGAACAACTATCGCGACCGCGGGACCGACGTCGCCGCCGGCAAGCGCACGCTGATCGTGCGCTTCGGCGAGCGCTTCGGCCGGCTCCAGTACGGGGCTGCGGTGCTGCTCAGCGGCGCGGTGCCGGTGGTGCTGTGGGCGCGCGGCTTCGGAGCGTGGGCGCTGCTCTCACTCGGCGCGCTACCGCTAGGAATCGCCTGCTGGCTCAAACTCCGACCCTCGACGACCGCTCCGGAGCTGATCCGGCTGCTCGGGCGAACGGCAGCGCATCTGGCGCTCTTCGGCGTGCTGCTGGCGGTGGGGCTTCTGCTGGGCTGAAGCGCACGTGCCGGACGCCGGGCGCGCGGTCGTGGGCGGGCAATTGTAGGCCACCGCGACGAGGTGGCCCGCGCAGAAGGGCAGCCAGGTCATCGACCTAGCCTACAGTGGCGGCGCCAGCAGCGGGGATTCCGGGTTAATGCGGGGGGACGGCGCGGCGCTTGATTCGGCGCGGGGGCGGGCGTTGCATCGCCGCAGTTGCTCCCCCCTATGAACCGTCGCCAATTTCTCGGAACGTCGGCCGCCGCCGCGGCCGGCCTGCTGCTCGCCTCGAAACTCGCCGCGCAGGCCGCCCCCGCCGCCCCCGCGCCGGTCGCCCAGCCGCGGATCCCGCGGCGGCGTGGCTTCAACCTCACCGAACTCACCGGCGGGCGGCGCGGCCAGCGCTTCCGCAAGTCCGACTTCGAGTGGATGGCGGAGTGGGGCTTCGACTTCGCGCGGCTGCCGCTCTCGTACTGGGCGTGGTCGAGCCCCGGGCGCTGGATGGAGATCGACGAGCGCGCGCTGGCGCCGATCGACGAGGCGGTGGAGTGGGGCCGCGAGTACGGCATCCACATCAACCTGAATCTCCACCGCATCCCCGGCTATTGCGTGAACGGACGCGAGCAGGAGCCGGCGCAGCTCTTCGACAGCCCGCGCGAGTCGATGGAGCGGGCGCTCGCCGCCGCGGCGCACCACTGGCGGTTTTTCGCGAAACGCTACCGGGGCATCCCCAGCGAGCGGCTCAGCTTCGACCTGTTCAACGAGCCGCCGTTCATGCCGGACCAATCGCGCTACGTGGAGATCGCCCGGGCGCTTGTCGCCGCGATCCGCGCCGAGGATGCGCAGCGGCTCATCGTGGCTGACGGGGCCGACATCGGGCAGACGCCCGTCCTCGGGCTGGTCGACCTCGGGCTGGTGCAGAGCACGCGCGGCTACCTGCCGAAGATGGTGAGCCACTACACGGCCACGTGGGTCGGGCCGGGCGAGTTCGAGTCGCTGGAGACGCCGACCTGGCCGATGACGGACAGCCGTGGCGTGCGCTGGGACCGCGAGAAGCTGCGCGCCGAACTCATCGCGAAATGGGAACCGCTCACCAAGCTCGGCGTGCCGGTGCACGTGGGCGAGTGGGGCTGTTTCAACCGCACGCCGCACGCGGCGATGCTCGGCTGGATGACCGATCTGCTTGCGCTCTGGAAGGAGGCCGGCTGGGGCTGGGCGATGTGGAACCTGCGCGGCGGCTTCGGCGTGGTCGACAGCGAGCGGGCGGACGTGAAGTACGACAACTTCCGCGGCCACAAGCTCGACCGCGCGCTGCTGGAGCTGATGCGCGCGCACTGAGCGGGGCGGGTTTGTGATGGGGAATTGGTTAAGGAATGGCAGTCCGGACCGATTAAGCACGCGTGACGAGTAGCGCCGATCCCCAAGAACCGTCCCATGGCGGCGCACCTGCTGTGCGCGTGTTTGTGCATGGCGGGGCAAACGGGATCGGTGGCAACTGCATCGAGGTTTCATCCGGAGACTCGCGCATTGTTCTGGATGCCGGGCTGCCGCTTGATGCGCTCAACGAGTCCGCGCCGGCGACTCCGGCTGTCGCCGGTTTGTTTGGGCCGGGGCGACCGGTCGATGGACTGTTCCTCAGTCACGCCCACGCCGATCACTCCGGCTTGATTGCGGCCACTCGGGCCGAGGTGCCGGTGTGGATGAGCGAGGGGACCAGCAAGATGCTCCTCGCCGGAAGTCTGTTTGCACGGCAGCCGGAGGTGCCGCGCAGCCGTCGCCGAATCCTTGCTCCGGGCCGACCGGTGGCGGTGGGCCCGTTCCGAGTGACGGCGTTCCCGGTGGATCATTCGGTGTACGATGCGATGGCATTTCTGGTCGAGGCCGAGGGGAAACGGCTGCTCTACACCGGCGATCTTCGCTTCCACGGACGCAAGCCCGGCATGGGGCGACAACTGCTCGACGTCGCCAAGTCCGCACCGCTCGACGTGCTTGTGATCGAAGGTACGCGGCTCGGCGGGCGTGAGAACGAGCCCAATCTGAGCGAGCAGGAGCTGGAGGCCCGGATCACCGCCGATCTGCGGACGGCAGCGGGGCCGGCGCTGGCGATGTACTCGCCACTGAACGTGGATCGCTTCGTGACGTTTCTGAAGGCCGCACGAACGGCGGGTCGCACCTTCGTCGTCGATTCCTATCAGAGCTTTGTGCTGCACCTCATCGGCCGGCGGACGCGGCTGCCGCGTCCGGGGCTTCGCACCGGGCTGCGCCTTATGGTGCCACCGCGTTTTGCGGCCAGCCGAGCCGGCCGGCGACTCGGGCATACGGACTGGGCACGGCGGCTCCGCGATGGCGCCATCGGCGCCGAGGAGATCCGGCAGTCGCCGGAGAAGTACCTCGTGCTCTACCGGCAGTCGATGCAGCCGTGGTTATTTCCCGCAGGGCTGCCGAAGCAGGCGACCTGCTTCTTCTCCTATTGGCCGGGGTATCTGGAGGAAGAACGGCTCCGGGCCTTTGTGGCGCAGCTCGATGCGGCTCGTGGTCAACTGCTCCAACGCCACGCCAGCGGCCATGCGCATCCGGACGATCTGCGTCGCTTCGCCGAAGAGATCCAACCTCGGTCGCTCATACCCGTGCACACGACGAGCCCCGAAAAGTGGAGGCGGTGGTGGCCAATGCCAGAGGTGCACCCCTAACAGTCGGCCAATCGAATTCTAGGAGATTGAACAAAGTCACAAAACACCGAACCAATATGCCTAAAGAACACCAACTTGAGATCGCTGCCCTAAATGGGCTTGGAAAAAAGCTGCAGTCGAAAAAACGCACCGCAGAAGATGCGCGTTTCATCAGACAGAACATCCAATCATTTATCAAAGCCACAAAGCGCCCAAAGCCACGGGGTGAATGTGACAAGGACTACCGGTTATCTGTTGCGCCATGCGATGAACGCTTCGACCCAAAGTCCGGAGAGCGTCGGCTTGAGGCCGCGCTTTGGCGCAAATTCGAGACAGGGTCTGAACGGTTCCTTGCGGGGGTTGCGCAGATAGCCTCGTTTCAGGTACCACTCTATTCGGAGCAGAAGAAGAACGGATGGGGGGCTATCGATCTCCTCGGAATGGAGGATGAAACAGGCTACCCTGTCGTTATTGAGCTGAAGATCGCAAAGAAGACGGTTGAGCCGCCACTAAGGGCTATTGTTGAAGCTTGGGCGTATATGTTGGCTTTGCGGGGTAATTGGGCGGACTTTGGCCCGCAGTGGCACCAGCGCACCAATCAAGTGTTGCTGCCTGCCCCAAAGAGCCTGACGGCTGTTGTTCTTGCTACGGAAGAGTATTGGGCTGCGGTCCGCACTGATGCTCTCCTACGAAATTCACTCGGGCCGGTGAAGGCACTAGTCGACGATCTGGCGGATGCTGGCTATCGATTCCGGTTCGCGAGTGTCGTCGCTGGAGCAAAGGGGAAGACGATAGAGGTCGGTCAGGTGCGCGAAATCGATATTTCTCTTGGCTTGTAGACTACCTGAAGTGCCCCCCTTGCACGGAACAAGACTCCCACTGGCAGTGTGGGAGCAAGGCGTCGTCTTGATGCTTCGTGAGTCCCAGGTGTCGGCCTCGTCAACGCAGCGTGCCCTTGCCTTCGGCAGCTACCGGACGGCGTGGCGGATGGCGCGGATCATCCGCGAGGCGTTGGCGGCGACTGAGTGGCCTTTGCTTTCTGGTGACGTCGAGTTCTGCGACGTCAACCTCGCCAAGCCGCCGGCGCGTCGGTTGGAGGTGTGGTTCGCCGTCGAGCGTCGGGCGGACTCCCCCGGTTTGATCCGCGCGTGGCGGGCCGGTGGCGATCTGCGTACCGACTTCAGACGCGTCGCCACCGTTGTCGAGACCGGTGTCAGGATGATCACGCCAGAAGCGGGCTGGTTCCGCGAACTGCGCGACTTGGGGTTGCGGCAACGCGGCGAGGCACTCGGTGAGGCCGGGGCGCTGCCGGCGGCGACACAGGCGGCGCAGGCCTTCCAGCGGATGTTGGTGGGGCGCCGGCACCATGGGATCGCGGCGAAGACGCTGGATTCCTACCTCGGCGAGTTCGTCTTCCGGCACAACGCGGCGGTGCTCGGTTGGTCGGTGGAGGAGCAGTGTCGGCGGGTGATGGCGGCGCTGTGCGCCCCGCGCCCAAGTGCATAGCCAGAAAACCGCGGCGGCGGTTTTGCGTATTACATGGTAGGCCGGACGCCATGCAGGCGGTGGCCGCCCGATGCGCAAACAAACCGCCACCGTAACATTTCTCCTCGTCACTTCGCTCGTCGCCGGTCTGTTCGCCGGATGCGCGGCCGGCCCGATGGAGCCCACTCGAGAGAACTTCGACGAGGTCTTTGATCGGATCCAGGCCGCCGGCCGCAATCTGACCGCCAAGGAGATGGCCGAAGTGCAGGTGAACGACGACGCCAAGCGACGTTACCTCACCCGGGCCTTTGTCGACCCCGTCGAGGACTCGGGCTTCGATCTCGACGCGACGCTGGCGGGTTTCGCCACGCGTCTGCGCGACGGCGACTTCACGGAGGACGAGGCGACGGTCGCCTTCGGAATGTTGGGCGTCTACAAGGGACTCGTTGTCGATCTCGCGCGGTGGGAACTCATCCGGGTGGAGACGCGGGACTTGGTGTTGGCTGCATTCCAATGACACCGGTCGACGACGTGCCTGATTCCTCGCTCGGGCTCCACGGTTGGGGCGTGGTTGTTTCCCGGGAACCGGTCGGCAACCCGATGATCGCGGCCAACCGCACCCCGCCGCACAGCCAGGACGCTGAGGAATCGTTGCTGGCCTGCTGCCTGATCGACGGTGGCGACAGCATCTCCGCCTGTTTCGAGGCGAAGATCGCCCCGGAATCCTTTTTCGATCCGGCGCTCCGGCTGTTGTTCGAGGTGCTCTGCCGGATCTATCGCGCCGGGCACCCGATCGATCGGGCCGTCCTCGCGGAGGAGGTGCGCAAGCTTGGGATGGAGGACGGAGTCGGGGGACGCGCGAGGCTTGATCGCATCGGTAACCGAGTCCCGACGACGGCGCACCGAGCCTACTTCATTGCGCAGGTGCGGGAATGCCACCTGTTGCGCCAGTTGGTCGGAGTGATGAACCGGACGATCGAGGGTTGCTTCCAAAACCGGGGCCCGATCGCGGAGTTCGTCGACGGCGTGGAACGGGACTTCTTCCAGATCACCCAGAACCGGACTACCGGTGACGGCGTGCGCCACATTAAGGAGCCGATGCGGGAGGCGACGGGAATCGTCGCGGCGATGCTTGAGAACAATGGCATGCTGACGGGCCTCGCCTCCGGGCTGGAGGACTTGGACCGGATGCTGTTCGGCTTCAAGAAGCAGGAGATGATCGTGCTCGCGGCCCGGCCTTCGATGGGGAAGACGAGCTTGGCGCTCAATTTTGTCGAAGCGGCGGCGCTCCCCTCCAAGCGCAACCGGCAACCGGTGGGAGTGCTGGTCTTCAGTTTGGAGATGAGTGCGGCCCAGATCGCGATGCGGATGATCTGCGCCCACGCTCGTGTGGGTATGAAGAGCCTGCGCGAGGGCGGCAATAGTGAGGAGCTTTCGCGGGTCGGACGCTCGGCGGAGTTGCTGCGCGTGGCCCCCATTCTCGTGGATGACTCCAGCAGTGTTACGATTATGGAGCTCCGCACCAAGGCGCGACGTGCGGCCCAGCGGTTGCGCAGTCGCGGAGGCCTGCAGCTGATCGTGGTGGACTATCTCCAGCTCCTGTCCGGCTCGGATCCGCGGGCCAATCGGGAGCAGCAGGTCGCCGAGATTTCCCGCGGGCTGAAGGGAATGGCCAAGGAACTCCATGTTCCTGTGATCGTGCTTAGCCAGCTCAACCGGGCCTCGGAAAAGGACAACCGTCCCCCGCGGCTCTCCGACCTGCGCGAGTCGGGTTCGATCGAACAGGATGCGGATGTAGTATTGATGCTCGCGCGACCGCCCGAGGCCGATGCGAAGTTCCAGACCGCCGCCGATGTCGCGGATCTGGTCGTCGCCAAGCAACGCAATGGACCGGTCGGTTCCGTGCGGCTGACCTTTCTGCGCGATATCACGCGCTTCGAGAGCCATGCTCCATGAAGGGACTTCCTCGCGACAGTGCCAGTCGTGGAGCGTCGGCTTCCGCGGGCGGAGCAACTTTCGCTGCCATGCGTTCGAACCAGCCACGGTTTGGTCGACACGGAAGGCGGAAGGCGTGAGAACCGGACCAGATGAGCCGGATCGCGGATAAAGAGGAACCGGTTGCCGATGAGCGCGCGGACTTCGTTCGAAGCGTTTGCTGTCGAGCCGGAGAACCGTGAGGGGTATGAGCTGGCGCGGCGTTTTGCCGGGGGCAGTCCGTCAGCGCCAGGCTTGCTATTGCTCCACGGCGCCGAGGCCTGCGGGAAGTCGCACCTGCTGCAGGCCATCGAGCTGGAGATGGTGCAGCTGGCTTACGGTTCGACCGCCCGTCGCGTGTCGGCGAAGAAGTTCGGCAACGAGTGCCTCGGGCTGGAGCCCGAGCCGCTGCTCCCGAGCCTCCGGGCCTACTACCGGCGGTTCGGCATGTTGTTGTTCGACGATCTCGAGTCGCTTGGGCCGGACCCGATGGTACGAACCGAGTTCGGCGCGGTTTGCGGGGCGCTACTGCGCCGCGGCGGGAAGGTGTGCATCGCGAGCCGGACAGCGGCGCTGGAGACGGGCGAGATCGGGGCCCTGTCCAAATTCTTCGGAACGGGCGTGGCCGTGGCGGAGCTCCGCCCGCCGAGCTTCGAGCTGCGGCTGACGATCCTCCGCACCGCCGCCGCGCGTCGCGGCTGCCGGTTCACACCGGCGGCCCTCGAGTTGATCGCCAGGCAGGGAAGATGGAATGTCCACGACATGCTCGGTGCGGCACTATGCCTCGGGCATATCGCCAAGTGTGGAGCGCGACGCGTGACCTGCCCGATGGTGGTACGGTATCTCCGCCGAAGTGGGGCGTAGTTTGTCACAAACTCGACCGCGCGCTGCTGGAGCTCATGCGCGCGCACTGAGCGGGGGGATAAAGAGAGCAGCGGCCTGCGGGAGGGCACGCCGCCTTTACTGGCTGAGTGGCGCGGAAGAACCGGCCGGGAATGCCGCTTGCGCGGCGGAGCTGCGGCCCTAGACCTGCTTGCCGTGAGATGAGCCTCTCCCTCCCCACACGAGCATTCCTACCGGCGCGCGGCATGGCCCGCGTCCGTGCGCTATTCGGCGGCTGGACCGTGCTCGTGCTGCTCTTCTTCTACACGCCGATCCTGTTTCTGGTGGCGTACTCGTTCAACAGCTCGCGGCTGAACATCGTCTGGGAGGGCTTCACGCTGAAGTGGTACGGGATGCTCCTGCAGGACACCCGGCTGCGCGCCGCGCTGGAGAACAGCCTCTTGATCGCCGTGGTGGCGACGGCGCTCTCGGTGGTGATCGGCACCACGGGGGCGTGGCTGCTGCACCGTTACCGGTACAGCGGCGTGCGCACGATCGGCACGCTGGCGTTCATCCCGATGGTGGTGCCGGAGATCATCATGGGCATCAGCCTGCTGGTGTTCTTCAAAACGGTGGGCATGGGGCTGGGCTACACGACGGTGATCATCGCGCACACGACGTTCTGCTTCCCGTTCGTGATGGCGGCGGTGCAGGCGCGGCTGGTCGGGCTCGACCCCTCGCTGGAGGAGGCGGCGCTGGATCTGGGGGCGACGCCGTTGAAGGCGTTCTGGTATGTGATCGTCCCGTACCTGATGCCGGCGATCGTCTCCGGCGCGCTGATGGCCTTCGCGCTGTCGATGGACGAGCTGATCGTCACGTATTTCACGTCGAGCTCCTCCTCGGCCACGCTGCCGCTGCGCATCTACGGTATGGCCAAGGTCGGATTGAACCCGATGATCAACGCGCTCTCGACGCTCTTCATCGTGGCAACGATTGTGCTGCTGCTGGCCTCCGAATGGGTGAAGCGCCTTCGCCGCTGAGCCCGCAACCTTCCACTTCTCCACAACCCTACGAAATGAAGATACGTCTCGGTTCGCTGCTCGCACTCGGGCTCGCCCTCGGCGCCGCCCTCGATCTCTCCGCCAAGAAGGAGGTCAACCTCTTCGGCTGGTCCGAATACGTGCCGCAGGCCGTGCTCGACCAGTTCAAGGCGGAGACCGGCATCACCGTGAACTACGAGACCTACGCCTCCAACGAGGAGATGCTCTCGAAGCTGCTCACGAGCCCGGGCGACTACGACTTGGTCCAGCCCTCCGAGTACGCTGTCGAGGACCTGGTGAAGGCCGGCAAGCTGGAGGAGATCGACTTCGCGAACGTTCCGAACATCAAAAACATCAACCCCGCCTACCTGCACCGTCCGCATGACCCGGAGCAGAAGTACAGCGTGCCGTACATGGTGGGCGCGATCAGCATCGTGGTGAACACCGAGCGGGTGAAAGAGCCGGTGACGGGCTACAAGGATGTCTTCGGCGGCAAGTACGCCGGGCGCATCGTCTCGCTCAACGACAGCCGCGAGCTGCTCACCTGGGCGTTGCTCTCGCTCGGGCAGGACTTCAACGCCGTGACGCCCGAACGCATCGCCGCGGCCCGCCCCGTGCTCGAGAAGTGGTTGCCGCAGGTGAAGATCTTCGATTCCGACAGCCCGAAGACCAAGCTGCTCGGCGGCGATGTCGACATCGGCATCGTGTGGCCCGGCGAGGCGGCGATCCTCTACCGCGAGAACAAGAAGTTCGCCTGCGTCCTGCCCGTGGAAGGCTCGCACGTGACGATTGACAGCCTGGTGATCCCGAAGGACGCGCCGCACAAGGCCGAGGCCGAGGCGTTCATCAACTTCATCCTCCGTCCGGAGATCAGCGTGCTCATCTGGCGCGCGTTCCCGTACACCAACCCGAACGCGGAGGCCTGCAAGCTCCTCACCCCCGAGGAGCTCGCCAACCCGGCCAGCTTCCCGAAGGGCGTCGAGACGCTCCCGACCTTCAGGCCCATCGGCAAGGCCTCGGCCCTGGTCGACAAGCTCATCACCGACCTCAAGAGCGACTCCTGATTCTCTGCGGACCGGGCAGCCGTGTGGCACCCGGTCCGTCTTGTCGCCACTTACCCAATCGATGGCCGCAGCTCCCGCACCCTCCGACAAAGCCTCCGGCGGCAAACGCCGCCCCGGCACGACCGGCTGGTTGCTGCTCGCGCCGATGCTGGTCTGGCTGCTGGCCTTCGTGGTGGTGCCGACGGCGTTCCTGTTCGTGTACAGCTTCTGCCAGCGCGACGAGCTGGGGCAGGTGGTGTTTTCGTTCACCGGTACGAACTACGCGCGCATCCTCGACCCGGTCTACCTCGGCATCTTCGGCCGCTCGCTGTGGTACGCCGCGCTCACGACTGGCATCTGCTTGGTCGTCGGCTATCCGGTGGGCTACTACATCGGGCGCTCTCCGCCGAGCCGGCGCTCGCTGCTGCTGCTTCTGATGATGATTCCGTTCTGGATCAGCTTCCTGCTGCGCACCTACGCGTGGTTGTCGCTGCTGAAGGGCGAGGGGCTTGTCAGCTCGCTGCTGCAGTGGATGCACCTGCTCGCCGGCCCGCTGGAGATCCTCTACACGCCGGAGGCGGTGGTGCTCGGTCTCGTCTACACCTACCTGCCGTTCATGATCCTACCGATCTTCACCAGCGCGGAGAAGCTGGACAGCTCGATGATCGAGGCCGCGCTCGATCTCGGCGCGAGCCCGTTGCGGGCGTTCACGCAGGTGATCATCCCGCTGACCAAGCCCGGGATCTTCGCCGGCGTGCTGCTGGTCTTCGTGCCCTCGATCGGGATGTTCGCCGTGACCGACCTGATGGGCGGAGCGAAGGTGCCGATGATCGGCAACGTGATCCAGAACCAGTTCGGGCAGGCGCGCGACTGGCCGTTCGGCGCCGCGCTGGGCGTGACGTTCCTCGCGCTGTTCGCGATCGCGTTCTGGTTCCTTCACGACCGCGGCGAGGAGGCGGGCCGATGAGCGCCCCCGAATCCGCCGACGCCGGCGCCGACGTGCCTCGCCCCGACTCCACGAATCTCAATCCGACCGTGCAGACTCCACATTCCGACACCCAACTCGAATGGGAATTCCGACTAGCGCCGTTGCCGGCCATGCCCGACTGCGCCGCCGCCTTGTCCAAGGAGACGATGGTGGAGCTGCGCGGCGTCACCAAGCGGTTCGCCTCGGTGACGGCCGTCGACGCCGTCGATCTCACGATCCACAAGGGCGAGTTTCTCACGCTTCTCGGGCCTTCCGGCTGCGGCAAGACCACGCTGCTGCGCCTGCTCGCCGGCTTCGAGATCCCGACCTCCGGCCAGATCCTCATCGAGGGGCAGGATGTATCGAACATCCCGCCATACCGGCGCGACGTAAACCAGGTTTTCCAGAGCTACGCGATCTTCCCGCACCTGAGCGTGGAGGAGAACATCGCCTTCGGCCTGAAGATGCGGCATGTGCCGCGCGAGGAGCGGCGGCGGCGTGTCGACGAGGCGTTGGAGCTGGTCTCGCTGGCCGGGCTGGGGAAGCGGCGACCGCAGGAGCTCTCCGGCGGGCAGCGGCAGCGCGTGGCGCTGGCCCGAGCCTTGGTCTGCCGCCCGAAGGTGCTGCTGCTCGACGAGCCGCTCTCGGCGCTGGATGCCAAGCTGCGCCAGACCATGCAGCTCGAGCTCAAACAGCTCCAGCGCCGGCTCGGCATCACCTTCGTGTTCGTCACCCACGACCAGGAGGAGGCGCTGGTGATGTCCGACCGCATCGCCGTGATCCACCGCGGGCGCATCGACCAGCTGGGCACGGCGACGGAGATCTACCATGCGCCGGCGAGCGCGTTCACGGCCGATTTCATCGGCGAGGCGAACCTGCTCGATGCGACGGTCGTCTCGAACAACGGTGTGACGGCGCAGCTCAGCCTCGGCGACGGGGCGGAGTTGAGCGTACGCTCCGCCTTGCTGCGGCACGGCACGACTCGCGCGCTGCTCTCGATCCGCCCGGAGAAGCTTTTCATCGCGCGCTCGAAGCCGGCGAAGGACAACACGTTCAAGGCCGAGATCGCGGAGGAGATTTTCCGCGGCGCGATGGACGAGCTGCGGCTGCGGATGGCCGGCGGGTTGCAGCTCATGGCCATGGTCGCCAACGAGAGCGCGCACGAGCACGCCTGGCACAAGGGCGACACCGTCTTCTGCTCGATCCACACCGACGACATCGTCGTGGTGGAGCAGAAGTAGGGGACTGCCCGGCACGCGATTCCCTCCGCTTCGACGACAAAGAAAAGCCCGACCGCGGGAAACGGTCGGGCTGGGAATGGATGCGGGGCGAACTACTTCTTCGCCTTGGCTGGCTTCTTCGCCGCTTTCTTGGCAGGGGCTTTGGCCGGCTTAGCGGGCTTAGCCGGTTTGGCGGCTTTCGGAGCGGCGACGGGCTCGGTGGCCGGCTGCACTTCCTCGGGGATGTCGGCCGGTTCGGGCGTGGCGGCGACGGGCACGGACATCGCCGTCGGGGCCGGTTGTGCGTGGCCGAGCTGGGAGGTGCCCTGCGGGTCGTAGATGTAGCCGACGCCGTGGATGGTGCGGAAGGCGTCGAGTTTGATGCCGTGGGCCTCGAAGAGATCGCGAACTTTCACGATGTACTGGTCGAGGGAGCGGCTGCGCACGTCGGCATGGATGCCCCAGACGGAGTGGATGAGCGCCTTGCGCGGGATGACCACGCCGGGGTGGTCGTTGAGGTAGGAGAGGATGCCCAGCTCCTTGCGGCCGATCTTGGTGAGAACGGCGCCGGGAAACTCGATCTCCAGGCGCAGCGGGATGACCTTGGCGCCGAGGAAGTCGAAGGGCTCGTCGGTCACCCGGACGTTCTTGGCGACGTTGAGATCGCCGGCGGTCTCGGAGCGGCGGAGGACGGCGCGGATACGGGCGATGAGCTCGGGGTAGCTGAAGGGTTTTACGATGTAGTCGTCGCCGCCCATCTCATCGAGGCCCTTGATCTTCATGCCTTCGGCGTTGGTGCCGGTGACGAAGATGGTGGGCACGCGGATGTGCTCGCCGCGGAGCTCCTGGAGGAAGGCGAAGCCGCTCGAATCGGGAAGATTCAGGTCGAGCA
This sequence comes from uncultured Opitutaceae bacterium, assembly GCA_964640465.1. GTDB lineage: Bacteria > Verrucomicrobiota > Verrucomicrobiia > Opitutales > Opitutaceae > CAJCBL01. The sequence goes on along the minus strand of CAZXHR010000029.1, from coordinate 426 downwards.
GCATGAGGTTGGCGAAGTTGCGCTTGAGAAAGCGCATTGCGGGCGCGCAACGGTAGTAGACTTGTGTCTGCATCCCGGCGTTTTCGAGATGTTCGGCGATGACGTTGGCGAGTTGTTCCTCGTCTTCGACGATCAGGATGAGCGGCTTGGAGATCCGAGGCATGCTGAATAGGTAGTCGGGATGGTTGCGGTGCGGGGTGGGGACGAGCGTTTCTGCGAAGGCGCCCCGGTGGGACGAGGGGCAGGGCAGGGTTGAACCCCTACGGGCGAGCAGGAATCTGGAATTGTAAAAAGTCAAAGCCATAACCGGCCGGCCACTTCGTGGTGCCTCGTGGCTCGGCCAGGCTGCGGTTTTTGGGCTTGAGCCGTCCGGTGCCGGCGGGATGCATGTTTGGCGTGTCTGACGCCAAACCTCTCCTGATGCTG